>CAYLYE010000151.1:0-15920 GCA_964387325.1 uncultured Planctomycetaceae bacterium | reverse complement strand
CCCTACCCTTATTGACCCCCGAAATCTGTCCAACCATCGGGGTCCACCTCAAAGATCACAGACGCTCGTTCGCATGTTCGAGCTGTACGCCACGGGCGGTCACACCTTTGAAAGCCTGGCCGATGCGCTTGAACGAGAAGGGCACGTCTATCGCCCAAGCCAACCGCGATTCCATCGCACAGCGATGTCTTACATCCTTGGCAACCGCTTTTACATCGGTGAGTTGCACCGAAACGGGCAGATATTCGAGGGGCGGTATCGGCGTGTGATCGACCGTCCCATCTTCGAGGCCTGCCAGGACGTTCTGAACGGCCGAAACCGACGCGTGGGCACGCCCGAGCACCCCTTGGCCGGTGGATTATTCCGTTGCGCCTACTGTGGCCAAGGGATCACCGGTGAACGTATTCGTCGCAAGCTGCGATCGGGCGGCGTCCGTGAGCATCTTTACTACCGCTGCGCCAACAACCACCCTGGCCCCGATCACCCGACGGTGCGTTGGAAGGCAGAAGACCTCGAACAATCGATTGTTGCCGATCTGGACCAGATGCGATTCGGATCGGTAGATGCAGCCGCTTGGTTTCGCAAGGAACTGAAGGCGGCGGTGACCGATCTTACCGCGTATCGGCGTCGACAGTCGGGAACGTTGACCAAGCGTAAAGCGGAGTTGGTGACCATGCAGGACCGCCTCCTCAACGCCTACCTCGCGGGCACGGTCGAAGAGTTGGTCTATAAGGCCAAGTCATCCGAACTGAAGGCCGAGGCGGCCAGGACGGACGAAACGTTGGCCCAGTTGGGCGACGTAGACCCGGCGCGCGGGGAAACGGCTTTGGCGCTATTCGACTGGACGCAACGGGCGGCCAATGTGTGGCGCGGTTCAAACAACACCGTCCGCCGCGAGATCCTCGATTTGATTTGTTTGAACCGTACTTTAGGCGACGTAAACCTAGACACCAAAAAGAGAAAGCCCTTCGACGTATTCGCCGAAGGGCTCACTCTTAACGATAGTCGGGGCGACAGGACGTCTATTGAACTTTTTTCTGGGCCATTGCGACAGTGGTCGAAATCGTTATCCGTGTTCGCACAAGAAGTTGCAGCTTAATGCCCGCTTTCGGCCTGCTCGAAATGACCCGGGTCACCACCAGCATTAAGTCATGAACTCAGTCCGTCTATTATCCTCCCCGAGTCGGTCTCAACTTGAACCGCGGTTTCGTGGAGCTAGGTTCCTACGCACTCAACAGGTTACGTCGAACGCCGATACCCGCAACCACATTTGCCTCCGTTGCGCTCATCGAGTCATAAGGGTTGTTTTGACAATCCGCGTCGGCAACGTGCCTTCCCGCAATCTGTAGAGAGCCAAGAGTCGCCATCGACTGCAAACAGGGCTTGAGTTCGCTCCACTGGGCGTCTGACAAGGCAGGAAGCCAGATGTGAATCCTCGTGCCCGGATCGAACATCTGCCCGCCGTTAAGACCAGGGATGACCGGCAGGATGCGCCCGTCAGCCGGATACGAGACGGAGATGCGACCTCCGCACAAGGTGACGCGCGTCAGTGCTTTGGCGCTTAACGCTCGCCGATTCATCCGCGCAAACAGTCTCCCTGCGAACACAAGCGGTGATCGCAAAGCGGCATATAATCCGACACGACTCATCCGAAGGGCCTCTTTTCCGGATCGATCAATACACAAAATCCTCGTCGCCTTGAATTCCTAATGTTCTTGCGGCCCGGTTGACGCGACCGCCCCGACACCCGCGAGTTCCTCGCCGTTCTGGCTAGGGAAAGCAGTCTCGTGCGGTGCTTTCCGTGGCCGCAAGCGGCCGACCCAGGACCAGAAGCGTGACCAGTATCGGGAGAAATCTTCCCACAGCGAGTAGGCCACGGGCGTCACGAGAAGCGTCAAGAGCAGCGAAAGCCCCTGGCCGCCGATGATGACTTTGGCCATGCTCGCGCGAGCGCCGGCACCAGGTCCTTGCCCAAGCGCGATGGGGACCATCGCGGCAATCAGCATCAAGGTCGTCATGAGGATCGGGCGCAAGCGGGTCTTGTTCGCCTCCAGAATCGCCGCATTGATCTCCATGCCCCGTGCTCGCAACACGTTGGTGTAGTCGATCTGCAAAATGCCGTTCTTTTTCACAATGCCGAACAGCATGAACAGGCCGAAGACCGCGTAGATATCGAAGTTCGTCCGCAGGAGAAATAACGACAAGAATGCGAAGGGCAGCGTCAGGGGTAGAGCGAGCAAGATCGTGATCGGGTGGACCAGACTCTCGAATTGAGCCGCGAGCACCATGTACATGAACAGGAAACTCAGCAGAAACGCGATCACGAAATTCGTGTTCGATTCGGAAAGCAGCTTCGCGCGGCCGATGAATTCGTGACGATACCCCGGCGGCAAATCCAATGTCCGCACGTAATCGCCGACATCCTTGATCGCCTCACCCAATGCAATTCCCTTCAGATTCGCGAGCACGACAATCTGCCGCTGCCGGCCGTAACGATCGATAGCCGTGGGGCCGATCGCCGCTTCCAAACGAGCCACATTCGATAGCCGAACCAGTCCCGCTTTCGTTGTCGGGATCGTCAGCGAATCGACGGCCGCCGGGTTGTCGCGGAACGATTGTTCGGCCCGCAGCCAGACATCGTATTGCTCGTCGCCTTCTTTGTACTTGCTGACCGGCTCGCCGCCGACGAGGATCCCGAGCGTCGAAGCGACGGTCTGCACCGACACACCCAGATCCGATGCCCTCTCACGATCAATCCGCACGCGCAGCTCCGGCTTGCTCAGTGACAGACTCGTGTCGACATCCACGTAGTGACCGCGAGTCTCCATCCATGCCACGATCTTGTCAGCGTATTCCTGAAGCTTAATCAGGTCGGGACCGACAAGATTCAAGTCCACGTCGACTTGCCGAAAGCCCGTTGCCTGAAACGCCGCGACTTCCTGTACCGCCACGCGTAGATCGACGTATTCGCTCATGACTTTGCGGGCATCGAGCATCACATCGAACTGTGAATAATCGCGCTCGGCGAGGTCGACGAGCCGACAATAGACGCGAGCTTCCGTGACATCGCCTTGCCCTTTTGCGACGCGTCCCGTCGTATCGCCAATGATTGTGAAAACATGCGTTACTCCCCGCAGTTGCTTGAGCCGATCCTCAATTTCCAGCAGTAGCTTGTTTCCGCGATCAAGTGTGTAGCCTTCCGGAAGCGTCATCACGACTTCAAAATCACTCTGGTCATCCTTGGGTACGAAGTCCTTGCCGATCCAGGAGAAGATTACGGGCGTCGAGAAGAGCGTGACCATCGACAGGAGAACGATGGCCCACCGGTGCCGCAGCGATAGGCGCAGTATCCACAAATACGAATTGTCCAGCAGCCGCGAGAAGAATCCCGCCTTGCTGGTCTTGTGGCCCGTCTCCAGCTTGAGGAACCGCGAACAGAGCATGGGCGTCATCGTGAATGAGACGAACATGCTCATCAGAATTGCAAAACCGACGGTGAAGCCGAATGAGTTGAAGAACCGGCCAATGCGTCCCTGCATGAAGGCGACCGGGATAAAGATCACCAGCAGCGACACCGTCGTCGCGACAACTGCGGAAGCGATCTCCGCGGTCGCGGAGCGGGCCGCTTCCATCGCCGAGCGGCCGTACTCTTCCATGTGTCGGAAGATGTTTTCATGCACGACCACGGCATCGTCGATCACGATGCCGATGGCCAGAATCAAGCCCAGCATCGTGATGTTGTTCAGCGAGAAGCCCATGTAGGACATGAAGGCAAAGGTCGGGATCATCGACATGGGAATCGCCAATGTCGCAATAATCGTCGTTCGCCAGTCACGGATGAAGACGAGGATCGTCAGGCTCACGAGGATCGCAGCCAGAACCAGATGGAATTTCACCTCTTCAATCGAGGCTTCGATGAAGCGCGACTGGTCGCGAATAATGACGGTCTTGAGATCGCTCGGCAGCAGCGGTGCAATCTTGCTTAGTCGCTCCTTGACCGCATGCACCACTTCCACCGTATTGGTTCCGGATTGTTTCTGCACAATTAGGCTTACGGCGTTTTCGCCGTCGAGTCGGCTCAGGCCGCGAGGCTCCTCCACACCATCTTCCACGCGACCAATGTCGCGAATGCGAATCGGTTGATCCTTGCGGTTCGCGACAATGAGGTCTAGGAAATCGGACGACTTCTCCAGTCGTCCCATCGTGCGGAGCACGAGTTCCTGCGACCCTTGATCGACTCGTCCTCCCGGAAGTTCGAGGTTTTGCCGGATCAGCGCTTGCCTGACGTCTTCCGCCGAAAGCATGTAGGCAACCAGCTTATCCGTATCGACGTAGACGTTGACCGCTCTTCGCTGACCGCCCACCAGGGTCACCGCGCCGACACCCTGGACGGTTTCGAGATCCTCTTTGATCGACTTGCGGGCGATCTCAGTGACTTCGCGAAAATTGCGACCACCCGAAACGGCGATCGTCGCGACGGGGGCGGCGTCGATGTCGAATTTGTCGACGAGCGGAGGATCAGTGCCGACGGGCAAGCGACTGAGAATCGTTGAGATTTTGTCGCGCACCTCTTGCGCGGCCGTATCCCCGTCTTTGTACAGGTGGAACTGGATCACGACCTGTGAGAAGCCTTCTTTAGTCGTCGAACGCAATTCGTCGATGCCGGAAATCGTATTGACGACCTCTTCCACTTCTTTCGTGATCGAGGTTTCCATCTCCTCAACGCTGGCCCCTTTGAGGGTCATCGTGACCACGACCACGGGCAAATCGACGTTAGGAAACAGGTCGACGCCCAACTGCGGATAAGCAGCCATTCCCAGCACGACCGGCGCGGCGACCAGCATCAGCGTGAAGATCGGCCGCCGAATGCAGATTTCCCAGATATTCATACTTTGACCCCGGAAAGAGCTTGTCGCCTGCGAGCGGCTATTTGAGGCGCGCCGTCTTGGCGACGACTTCGCGCACCAGAACGCGCGTCCCGTTCGCCAGTCGCGATTGCCCGCTGGTGACGACTACATCACCCGGTTGCAGACCACCGAGTGCTTCGACCCAGCCTGGTCCCTGAGTGCCGATGACGACTTCAACCTCCTGTGCCGTTTCTTTGCTCACCTTGAATACTTTGGATACTCCGGCAAAGCGCGTCACCGCTTCGAGCGGCACCGTCAGGGCTTCATCCGCAGTCCCGACGATCACCTCGGCCTTGGCAAATCCACCATGTCTAAGTCGATGATCTGGATTGGGAATGTGAGCTTCGACGTCGAATGAGCGGCTTTGGGTGTCGACCGTGGGATTGATCCGCGCTACTTTGCCGGGAAAGACTTCCTGCGGATAGGCATCAACGCTGACTTCAACATCCAAGCCCATTGTCACTTGTGACATGTAGCGTTCGGGAACCATCACATGCAGCTTGAGTACATCGTCCATCACCAGTTCAAACACGGGCGTGGAGGGAAAAGCCCGCACCATTTCACCGACTGAGGCCATGCGTTTGGCAACGACGAATTCACCTGGAGCCACCGAGCGCGTCGTGGGAGAAACCAAAGTGGGAGCCTTTACCTTCGTCTCGCTCAATTTCTGCTGCGCGAGCGTGAGGAGTGATTCGCGATGCTTAATGGCCGCCAGCGTCGTCCGCGCGTTGACCCGCGACAGACGTAAAGCGGCGGCGGCTACCTTCATGTCGGTTTCGGCCTGTTCGTACGCTTGCCCCGAACTCGCATTCTGACTCAGCAAGGTTTTCTGACGATCAAACTTCTGGCGCGCGTTATTGAACAACAGATTTCCGCTTTCGACTCCCGGGAGCTGTTCGATATCGAAGTCGTTCGGAGGCGGTTGCTTTAGATCGAGCCGAGATAATTCGTGATTGAGCGCCTGCTGGGCTTCATCAACCGCCAATTGATAATCGATCGAGTCAAGTTCGAGCAGAGTCTTGCCCGGCGCAACCCGGTCACCGACATCGAAGTGCATCGCTTGAACGCGGCCCTCCACCTTCGGAGTGATGGTAATCCGCTCGAATCCATGCAAAGTGCCGACCACGGAAACGCGCCGTTGAACCGCACGCACTTCGACGGGCGACACGCTGACGGGTACGACGACCGGCGGCGCACTTTGATCGCTGTCCGCATCCACTTTGGCGGATTCAGCGTTCTTGCCATGACAACCTGCCAGGCTGATCACGACAATTGCAGCGGCCAGGAAGAACCCCGCCGGAAAAGCTCTTGATCGTTCTCCGCCCCGTTGAAGGCTATTCATGGGAACCTCGCTTGGAGTCCGCCAACAAACCGTGAAAGAGGATATCCAAGGCATCTTTGCATTGGTTGGCCGGCGATGTTTTTCGGCCGGCGAAATAATTGGTGAACATCATTCCATAGAGCAGGTCCGAAATAACATCCGCAATCCGATCCACTGGCACTTCACGAAACGTTCCGCTGCGGATCAACTCCCCATACAGGTCTTGCCAGGGGCCCATGTTCGCTTCGCGATGTACGAAATAGGTGGGCTTCTGGCGATCGCGGAAATTGGCTCGTTCCTGGACCAACAACTCGACGATCTCCGGGCGCTCGTCGAAGAATGTCAGGTAAGCCAAGACGCCTTCCGCGATTCGATCCAGCGGTTGTTTTGCCGAAGCGGCGGCGGCATCGACGGCCAGCTTTAAGTTCCGCATCCCGTGATCGACGGCTGCCAGAAATAGCTCTTCCTTGCTGGGAAAATAGCGGTAGATGGTGCCTTTTCCGACGCCCGTTTTGTCGGCAATCTCCTGGACGTCCGCAGCCGCGAATCCGCATTTGGAGAAGACCGCCGTGGCAGCGTCGAGGATTTCCGCACGACGACGTTCCTGAAGGTCGGCATCCGGCGGACGCCCCACCGGACGGTTGTTTTTTGAGGCGACCCGCATGGACAGGAATCTCCCGAGCCACTGTTTATTAACGGACTAGTCCGTCCGATAATGTGAAAATAACCGGCTGCCGAAATTGCGTCAATCCCAGCTTCTGAGGCCAGCGGCGCGGGCTGGCAGGCAAAAAAAGCACCCCCCCAGTCCGCACCAACGCACTGCAACTAACCCCGCTGCTTCTGGTTCTAACCCAGCGGCTTTTTTATGCAGGCAGATTCATTCAGGCGGCGCACCGTCGTCGCCGGGAATCAAGGTCGCGATCATCCGCCGCGCCGTTTCGTCATCGGCGCCGACTTTACAAAGGATCCGCGTAGCTTCGTCGCGATTGCATCGTTTGACTGCGGCGAGAAATGCGGCTCGCATTCCGTGTCGGTCCAATGCGCTGCTGAGCAGTTCGCGACCATCCCAAGGTTCGGGGAGTGGCAGGTCAATCATCGGAGGGCTCGCTAGTTCCGGAATTCAACGCAGTTCGTCCGGTATCGATACGTCGGGCCGCTGCGCATCGACCCAGGTATCGGTTAGGGCGGGTTCGAACGGAGCCGTGGGCGACGGAAGCTTACTGGTCTATCTTGCCAGAGCACGTCGGGGGTCGCAGCCAATGACAGGGCGCAAGCGGAACGCACTTGTACCACGCATTTGTCATTGGACGACACGGCGATGGCGGCGGCTTGGGGCAGTAGTTATCCGGGCAGCAGGACATTTCCGGGCACGGCAAAACCAGGCACGGTTTGGGGCAGTACGTGTCAGGACAACAACTAGATACCGGAGAGACGCAGGGCGATGGCTTGCGGATATAATCGTCGCGGCAAAACAATGGGCACTGGCCTACACCGCCGAGGGCCTTGTTCGCCTGAGTCTTTGCAACGCATCGCTCATGGGCAGACGTGATCGCCGGCCCTGCCGTTAACAAGGCGACCACAATCAATCCGGCAATGCGTGCCGCGAGAATGGTTCGCCGGCCCTTCGTTTTCGGTTCGACTTTCATTAGTCCGTCCCTTCCAATTCTGGCACTGGTGGTGGCGCGGGCAGTACATCGGGAGCGGGTGGCAACGGCGGGCCCTCGGGCAACTCAGACGAAGGTAATCCACCCTTCGAGGGATCGAGCCGGATTTCCCAGCCGCCGCCCAATGCCCGGTAAAGATCGACGAGGCTTGTAGCAGCATTGCCGCGGGCGACCGCCAGTAACTCTTGCTGGTTGAGGAGCAACTGCTGAACGGTGAACAGGCGGTTGAAGTCGATCTCGCCCTCCCGATACTTGACCTGCGCCACACGTTCGGCTTCAAGCGCCTGGCGGGCGCTCTCTTCCCGCACTTTGATCTGATCGGTGAAGTGCAGGTAAGCAACGATGGCGTTCTCCGCTTCTTCGTTGGCTTGCAATACGGTCTGCTGGTAACTGGCGACCAGTTGCTGGAATCGAGCATCCTGAACGCGAATGTTGTTCAATAGCCGTCCATAGTTGAGCACGTTCCAGCGCAGCGACGGCCCTATTGTCCCCCCGAAAGCGCCGCTCTTGAAGATATCACTAAAGTGTTCGGCCTCCCACGCCATCATGCCGTTGATCGAGATGTGGGGATAAAGTTCAGACTGGGCGATTCCGATTTCCGCACTCTGGGCAGCAACCAATCGTTCGGCGCGTCGCACATCGGGCCGTCGCCAAATAAGTTCGGCAGGTACGCCCACGGTGACGACATCCGAAGCGTGAGGAATCGAAGCCTGGCCGTCCAGCATGGACGAGAGGTCGTGAGGGGGCATGCCCATCAGCACTGCCAATCGGTTTTGAGCATGTCGACGCTGAATCTCAAAGGCTTCAACAGCCGCCAAGGTATTGCCCAGATTCGCCTTCGCTTGCGGCGTATCCAGTTCGCTGTCGGCGGCTTTCGCGTCCAGCCGAGCCTGAGCTACGCGAACGCTTTCATTCTGTAGGCTGGCATTTTCGCGAGCAACGTCGAGACGTTGCTCCACCGCTCGCAGTTCCACGTAGGTCGCCGCCACTTCGCCGATCAGCAAGACGAGGGCCTCGTCGAATCCTTCCACCGAGGCGTCCAGCCGCGCATCGGCGCCCTCGATGGCGCGGCGATACCGGCCCCAGAAGTCCAACTCCCAGGCGAGAGTGCCGCCCACTCTCCAATTGCTGAATTGTGGTGCCGCCAGGTTTGAGAACGGTGAACCGGCAGGAATTGCTGGGAACAGGGCAGTCTGCTGACTGCGCTGCGTGCGTGTGTAATCGGCATTGATCTGCTGGAGCTGCGGAAAGAGATTGCCCGCCACCACCCCGCGCTGGGCCTGGGCTTCTGCTACACGGAAACCCGCTTCGCGCAGCGTGATATTCTGCGAGTACGCCGTCTGCACGAGGCGGTTGAGCACCGGATCGTTGAAGACGGTCCACCAAGCGCGATAGTCCCCACGCTCGCTGGAAATCCGCGAGCTTTGCGAATCGATCCATTCGTCGGCCACCGGCGCGGCGGGTCGCTTGTAGTTCGGTCCGACTTTCAATCCGTTGTGGACGTATTCGCGGACGCTGGTACAGCCGCCTGCGCACAAGACCGCCGACAGATACAGCAGTGGCAGCAGTTTCTGTCTAGCAGTGAATAGCAGATCTCGGCGCATATCTCAGATTCCTAAATTGCGCTATTGCGCATGGAAACGTTCGTCTTCCGGTCCAATTAGCGGACTTGCGGGTCATGTTATTCATCGGCCTCTTAATCGGATTGGATGAGAAAATCGGATGAAGCGGAGTTTGCCGACTGCCGACGCAACGATCCCCGAACCAAGACAAGGTGAGGCTTGCCGGCCAGCAGCTTGTAACTCCCGTTCCTCACTCAGGAGTGAGCGAAAGAACCGGGGCGACCGATGTGAGTCGAGGCTGGCGAAACCAGTCCCCACCAACTGCGCCAATTTCAGAGCCATCGCACATAAGCGCGGCTGTGCTCAGATTCGCCCGCTATTCCGCAAGCCGACCCGCGACTCGCACGTAGGCGATCGCGGTTGGCCGTTTACACCGTTCCGCTCGGGATGTGAAAGGCCGGAGACATCCCGGCGGGCACCGATGCGGTTCCGTCGCTTTCCGGCGACGTACTTCAAAAATCCTTGCCAAAAGGCTCTCCGGCGCTTGACATGAAATCCAAAATCGCGCATTGTTTCCCTACGGAATCATTCCCTACGGAAGGATTGTCGTTGCGTCAGCACAATTTGGAGTTTGATCCATGTCCGTTAAGACCACTTCTCCATCCCCAACGTTGGACTTGCTCACCTGGGACCTGGGGCGGGCCTACTACGCGTACGTCGGCATGGCCGAGCGGATTCTCGTCGAAATGAAACTCGATCACTTGATCCAGCCCGGCATGGGATTCCTACTCTTTGCGCTGTTTGCGGAAGATGATCGCACCGTAAAGGATTTGGCGGCGCAATCTCAGCTAGCCGGCTCGACGCTGACTCGCCTGCTCACACGGATGGAGGAATCAGGATTAGTTCAACGGAGTCGCGATCCGAGCGACGCTCGCTTGGTACGCGTTCGCCTCACTCCGATCGCTCGGAAAATCGAGGCGAAGTGTCGGGTGGGGTTGCGTCAAGTTGCTGATATTGCCCACGCCGGAGTCGGTAAACAGAACGTGCGTCGCACGAAGGAATTGTTGCAGAACCTCACCGTCGCTTTTCGTGACGAAGAACGCCGATTGGCCGAGAAGCAGGCGGTGTCCTAGATCGCGTAGTCTGCGTCATTTTGATTGATCACTCATTTCAGGAGAATCTCATGGCTCGTTGGTCATCCTGCGGTTTCGTGTTTGCGTCACTCCTGTTTTTCGCAACGGCCCATGGCGCTTTCGGTCTGAAACCGCCGCTGACGATTTCAGCGGAGCAAGCCGCCGCTGTTTCGCCGCTATTGCATGTCGGAGCAGACACGCCCCCGATCTGCCTGATTCACGGCGACCACGATGAATTGGTGCCGGTGGAGCACAGCCGCAGTTTATACACGCGGCTACAGGAAGCAGGTCGGCCCAGCCGACTCCTCGTGGTGGATGGTGCAGGGCACTCTTTTACCGAAAAGGATTACGCCATTGCCGTGCCCGCGATGGTGGAGTGGTTTGAGAAATATCTGTCCCCCAAGAGTTCGCCCTGAAGTACGCATCACCGTATATCTCCTGATCGCGCCGATCCTTGCGATTCGTGAGCGCGTCGCAGAACACTGAGTCGGTAAACGCCGTGAAGCTTTTGATGATCATCGAGCGACCACCCCCCAAAATCGTGCGCACCATTGGAGCAACTGTTGCGTGGTTTGAATCGGCGCATCGAAGATCGGCGGGCGATGGAGCACCAACTCACTTTCGCAAGTTATTGCTGGACAAAGGACGTTATCCGGCGCTATGAGTGAAGGGCCGAAAAACTCACCGGGTCGAAAATTTCGGCAGTTGCCCCGTGCGCCATGCGGTTGATTGGCAATTAGGGCATTTCGCCGAGACGGCATCGAGCTGATTCGTCGTCGAAACAAGCTGCGTAGGGGCAATCAAGCGGTTGCCGTAGCGAACGAGTGTTCGGGTTAACAAGGGAGGAGGATGGGCGACCAAAGCGATGTACCGGCTACTTTCGATGAGATCGAACAGACGAAACCCGAATCAGGCAGCCTCCCTGCACTCATCCGCGACGCAGGAGCGGCGGCCCGATTTGCATTTGAAGAGTTCTTCTTCGGACAGATTCGCAATCCCTTCACGCGCAAGGCATATCTGCACGCCGTTCGCCAGTTCTCCGAATGGTGCGGCTCACGCAACTTGGAGTTGGCTCAGGTGACACCGGCGGATATTGGGCGCTATCTCGATGCTCTGCCAGTCGCCTTGCCGACTCGAAAGCTGCAACTGGCGGCGTTGCGACGCTTTTTCGATGGACTCGTGTTGCGGCACGTCATCATTCTCAACCCTGCGCTGTCCGTGCGGAGCGAACGATACGAAGTCGTCGAAGGCAAGACGCCGGAGATTACCGTCGAGCATGCGCGACGATTGCTGAAGTGCCTGGATGTTTCCCACGACGTCGGTCGCCGCGACTTCGCCGTGATCGGCATTCTGATTTATACGGCGGCTCGCGTCGGAGCGGTCGCCAAGTTGCGACTGCGGGACTTTTACGATGTCGGCGACCAGTTCTGCCTGCGGTTTCACGAGAAAGGGGGCAAGGTCCGAGAGATCCCCGTTCGCCACGATCTGCAACTCGCGCTGAACGAGTATTTGGATCAGAGCGGCCTACGGTCGGCCGACCCTGCGTCGCCGCTGTTTCGCACCGCCAATCGACGCACGAAAAAGCTGACGGCGAACTCAATGTCGGCGGATGACATGGCACGGATGATCAAACGTCGCTTGCGCGAAGCGGGTTTGTCTTCGCGATTGTCCCCTCATTCGTTTCGCGTGACGACGATCACAGATCTGCTGGAGCAAGGCGTTCCCTTAGAAGACGTGCAATACTTGGCCGGACATGCCGATCCGCGCACGACGCGATTGTATGACCGTCGCAAGCGTCGCGTGACACGAAACATCGTCGAACGGATCTCGGTGTAGGTCCGTGCGCACTTTGTTGCCGATGATAACCTGTCGCATGCCCAGCGCTTCTTGGGTTTTTAAGGCATGGCTCGCATCAGAGTGTCGAGTGCGGAAAACGCACAGCCGTCGTCGAAGCCTTCAAGGTGGTTACGATTGCCGCTCTTCGAGCCGACGGGAAATCGTTGCTTGCGTCGTAATCAACTCGGCACGGAGCGCGTCTTCGTTGGGCAATTCCGTCAGGTATTTGGACGCGAAGACTTTGGCCGCGATGCCGCCAGTGGCGTACTTCACGACGGCCTCGTCCTTGTCAGGATAGAGGAAAGACATCCACCGAACCGATGAAGGCCGACGCCGCCGAAGTGGACGCGATCAATTTCCCAGCGGGGCCTGCAATCTTTCCAGACGGTGTCTGGACTGTTGCGTTGGAATCAAATTTGGCCCGCGCTTCCAATTTTCCAGACAGTGTCTGGAAAATCTCCCAGCCCAGGAAAAACCCTCGCATTTGAAACACATTCGACTTGGAGAAACCTCGTCCGTGTTGCTGGGTCAAATCGGCCGCTAATCGAGCCACGACTTGCTCACCATAGTCAGCCCGTTGCTGCCCGCCCTGTTCATGTTCGACGATGCGGCGGCCAATTTCCCAGTAGGCAGCCGTCAAAACGCTGTTGACCCGACGAGCCACGGTGCGACGCGCCGCATCCAGCAATTCTGAAATGCCAGAAAGCAAATCGTCGTATCTCGCCTCCTTGGCCAGTGATTTGGTTTTCTTTCGTCGAGCCATGATGCCGGTGTCCGCCAAGACGAACTGAATGCTTTCCACACCGTGCCGGGGAAGCTTACCAAATCATGGTCATCCCGACAGGAGTCGTTTACGTAACGAGGGAGACTACATCGACTCGGCACCAGACTCGCCACTTCGATCGTAGGAATGGCACGCTAAGTCCAATTCTCAGTTTATTTGTGCGGGCGTTGCCCTGCGGGCCGGGCAGCTCCGGGCTCCGCTCGCGCTCGGTCCGGCGGTGCCGGACTGCTGCGCACCCTGCACATCCCTAACGCGAAAACAAAACACTTCCCGCTCGCTGGCAGTCCCTCATCTTATCACGGCATCAAGGTCCGCTCCCGCCTACGGCGCTCGCTGCTGCTTGGCCTGCGGCCAAGACTCCACCTTGACTTGCCGTGTCTCTCTGGGACTGACCACCGGCTGGTCAACTTGCAAAACAACAACGCGGATGCCGACCGCGACAAAGCAAATGGAGTAAACCACGATGAAAACAGAAGAAGCCATGAAACTCGTTGAGGAAGGAATCGCCGCATTGAACGACGCTTTACGCGGCGGGCACAGTGAGACGCTCACGCGATTTCTGGAAACCTTGGCCCGATTCCCGAGCTACAGCTTCAACAACGCGCTGCTGATCGCCATGCAACGGCCGGATGCGACCCGCGTCGCCGGCTTTCACGCCTGGAAGAAATTCGGTCGAGCCGTCAAGAAAGGGGAGCATGGGATCGCCATCTTTGCACCCATGATCGGAAGACGCAAAGATCAGGACGCACGAGATCAATCGACTTCCGATGAAAAGTCGGCGCTATTCGGATTCCGAATCGCGTATGTCTTCGACGTCGAGCAAACGGCCGGAGATCCGCTCCCCGATTTCGCCCAGGTGAGCGGCGATGCAACGGTTTGGCTGCCGCTGCTCGAAGACGCCGTTCGGGAGGCAGGGGTGGTGCTCGAATATGGCCCCATCGGGTTCCCGGGCGCGAAGGGCATGTCTACACCGGGCGCTATCACGATCTCTCCGAGTCTGACGAACACCGAAAAGTTCGCCGTGCTCATTCACGAATTCGCTCATGAACTCCTTCATCAACGCACCGACCGCCGGAGCAGCACGACGAAACGGACACGAGAAACCGAGGCCGAAGCGGTGGCCTACACGGTCTGCCGCGCATTCGGCATTGATTCGACCACGCACAGTTCCGACTACATCCAACTCTATCAGGGAACCGAGGAGACACTGCGAGAGTCGTTGGCATTCGTGCAACAGACCGCAACGCACATCATCCAGACCGTGCGGAGCCGGTGCGTGACCGCCACGGAAGCAACCACCTCCGCCCTCGCAGCCTGATTCAACATTGCGCTCGGAGTAGCGGTGTCTCCTTACGCCGCTGCTTCGAGATCATCGATCTGCGTATCGCGACAATCGTAGGCGAAGTAACTTCATCTTATAAATGCAAAAGAAATAATGCGGTCATAAGATGGGCTGACCGCCCGCCGAAACCTGCGCGACAACATCCGCAAAAACGCGGATCGGGAGCGACCTTGCGATCGGTCCCGATCCGGTACCAACGTCACTCCGACGCTTCGGTCTGAGTATTCCTCAGTGGGTTGCTCCCCAGCAGAGCCCACGTCCGCTTCCTCAGACCCCGGCACCATGCCACAAGCCGTGGCCTTTGCCAATGCTCACCGCATCATCGTCGAAACGGGCCGGTGGTGCGGAGCCCGGCGACGACAACACCATATAACTGATTGGGTTTTCGAGGCATGGCTCGCATCAGAGTGGGTGGAATGCAATCGGCTCAGTGGTTGTTGCGCCACCAGACTTTGAATAGGAGCAGGCCCCACACCGCCACCGACATGCGCGGGAAGAGCAGGCACAGCACGGCAATGAGCAGACAAAGTAGCCCCATCCGCTCGACATGCCACAACGAGCATCGAAAGTCACGTCGCCACGGGCGCGCCCGCATCGCGAAAGACATTCGGACGCTTGTCGAAAGCCTGACGCGGCTAAAGCGAACTACCCAATAACAACTCGCTCGCAGGCAGTCCCTCATCCTATCACGGCGTCAAGGTCCGCTCCCGCCTACGGCGCTCGCTGCTGCTCGGCCTGCGGCCGAGGCTCCACCTTGACTGGCCGTGTCGCACAAGGACCGGCTGCCGGCGGGCATGAACCCAAACAACGCACCGCATTCGCCGGGTGCGGCGCATAAGAAGGAAACCAAATTATGTCGCTAACCATTCGAGAAAAGGAACATTGGAAAGAACGCATTGAGCAACGCATCAGCAGCCGAATCAAGGAAATCGAAGCCTCTGAACCGGCGCACGTCTGGGACGAACTCAAACGCCGCGCCGAGCAAGCGGCGGTTCAAGACATGGGGATCGCTGCTTTGTACGAACAGGCGGAGGACGTGGACAAACGGATGCAAGAGCTAACACGCGAGCAACGCCATCTCTGGACTCAGATGATGGCCGTCGTGCGGGACGTGCATGTCTCGCAGGTCGAAACGCAAACCCGTCTTCCCTTCGAGGTCAGCAACCAAATCGCGACCAGAAAGGAAGTCCGCTTCAAGCAACTCCGCCAAGAGCACCCCAAGGGCGCTCTGATTGAAAGCTTGCGGCGCGAACAGGAAGAGTTGCTCGACACCGTCTGGCTGGCCACTTCCTCGTCGCAGATCAAAGAACTGTGGTCGAAGATCGCCGATGAACTCGGCTGTGAATTGACGCCGTTTCAAAAACAAGCGCT
>CAYLYE010000150.1:2454-15987 GCA_964387325.1 uncultured Planctomycetaceae bacterium | reverse complement strand
CGACGCGCCAGCGGAGCGCGTTTCCGTCGCGTCACGATTCTGGGTGCGCCGTCATTACGCGCTCCGCTGGCGCGTCGCGGCCAACGTATCTGAGCACGCTTGATGCCATGCCGAACTCAACGACCGGCGAGCGGCACCCAACTCCGCGGAGCGACCCCGACGTACTGGGCCGACGGTCGAATCAGTCGATTGTGATCAAGCTGCTCAACCACATGCGCGCACCAACCGGCCACGCGCGCCATCACAAACAGCGGCGTGTAGATCGTCACGGGCAACTTCATGTAGTGGTACAACCGCGCGCTGGGCCAGTCGACGTTCGGTGGCAGCTTTTTCTCGGCATGAACCACGCCCTCGATCACCGTGGCGGTCTGTTCCATCGCGGTGTGACCCGTCTCGGCGGCCAATTCCTGACACCACACCTTCAGGAACTCGGCGCGCGGGTCGCGATCCTTGTACACCCGATGCCCAAAACCCATGATCCGCACTTTATTCGCCAGGGCGTCGCGGATCCACCGCTCGGCATTCTCCGGCGCGCCGACCTGCTGCAACACTTCCAGCACGCGCTCGTTGGCGCCGCCGTGCAACGGTCCCTTGAGCGCGCCGATCGCGGCCGTCACGGCCGAGTGCAGATCGGAGAGCGTCGACGCCACGACCCGCGCCGAGAAGGTCGAGGCGTTGAACTCATGCTCGGCATACAAAATCATCGAGACATCAAAGGCCTTGACCCAGCGTGGGTCAGGATCGCGGCGAAAAACCATCCACAAGAAATTTTCTGACCACGTGCGCTGCGGATCGGCCGCCACCGGCTCTTTGCCCAGCACCAATCGCGTCCGCGCGGCAAGCAACACGGGTAACTGTGCCACGAGCCGCTCGGCCTTGCGCACGTTCGCTGCGTGCGATGGGTCATGCACCTCGCGATCCCAATGCGCCAGCAGACTGCAACCGCTCCGCATCACATCCATCATCGGGGCATCGATCGGAATATGACGCAAGGTCTTGATGATCTCATCCGGCACGTGGGCGGCTTCGGCGAGCCGATTGCGAAACGCCTGCAACTCCGTAGCCGTGGGCAGCTCGCCATGCAGAAGCAAATACGCGACCTCTTCGTAGACCGCGTGTTGCCCTAACTCTTCGATCGAATAGCCGCGATAGTTCAAGCCGGTCGCCAGTGAACTGACGGCCGTCTCGCCCGCCACGATCCCTTCGAGCCCTGGGCTGTACGTTGATTCGCTCATGATGCTTCCTCCGTGTTTTGCCCCGCCGCGTCCGTATCTCGCAAACCGAAATAGGCCTGATCGCGCATTTGGTAATCGTCGTATCGAAGCAAATCATACAGCTCTTGGCGCGTTTGCATCAGATCAAGCAGCGAGCGCTGCGAGTGCTCGTCGGCGATCACGTCGAGCGCCACCTCGACCGCCTTCATCGCCACACGCAGCAGCGTCACCGGCATGAGCACGGCCGAATACCCAAGCTCCGCCAACTCATCGAGCGAGAGCAGCGGACTCTGTCCGAACTCGGTCATGTTGGCCACCAGCGGCGCGTCGACCGCCTCGGCAAAGGCCGTAAACTCCTCAGGCGTTTTCAGAGCTTCGGGGAAAATCCAGTCGGCTCCCGCCTCGAGGTACAGCCGCGCCCGAGCGATGGCGTCATCCAGATCGGTCACCCCGCGGGCGTCGGTCCGAGCGATGATGACCAGGTTGCGATCGTCTCGCGCGGCGGCTGCGGCGCGCAGCTTGGCGCACATCTCAGAGGGCTCGACGAGCGACTTGCCGCTGAGGTGTCCGCAACGTTTGGGCAGCCGCTGATCTTCGAGCTGAATCGCCGCCGCGCCCACCGCTTCCAATTCTCGCACCGTGCGCTCCACATTCACCGCCTCGCCAAAACCCGTATCGGCATCGACAATCACCGGCAACTCAGTCGCCCGAGTGAGCAATCGGGTGTGTTCGACCAACTCGGTGAGCGTGAACAAGCCGATATCGGGGAGCGCGAGCGTGCCGGCCGAGAAAGCTCCGCCCGACAAATACATCGCCTCGAAGCCCGCCTGCTCGATCATGCGCCCCACCAGCGGGTTGAACGCCCCGGGCACGAGGATCGTCGCATCGGCTACCGCGTCACGCAGCAGCTTTCCCTTGGATGGTTGCGTCACGGTGAATCCTTTACGAGCAGCGGGCAGAAGCAGAGCGGTCGACATCAGGGGTCGCCGCGGGCAAGTCTAGCGGCTAGTACGGTCATCTGGCAATCATGTCGAGTGCGCGAACATCGGACGAACTTTTTCTTGACCTGACACGCCGACTCGCCGACACTCAAGCAACCGCCACGACCCTCTCGCCGCCACCAACTCAACTAGCCCACCATGTCGTATCGCCAGCGATCTCGTTTACTTGGTCTGCTTGCCCTGCCGCTGCTCGTCAGTTTGTTTCAGAGCGTCAGTACGGCGCAAGAGTTTGTGTACCGGCCGCTCACTTCGCCCACACCCAGCGTGTCGGGGCCACTCATCTTGGGCGGCGGCGGTGGCACGGTCGACGTCATCCAGCAACAGCTCATCAAGCTTGCCGGTGGCGAGCAAGCGCGTCTGGTCATTATCCCCACCGCCGGTCTCGATGCCGAACCGCTCGATGACGACGCCCAGGCACTCGTGACGTTTTGGAAGCAGCACTCGGTCGCGTCGGTCGATGTGCTGCACACGCTCGATCGCGCCAAGGCCGACTCGGTCGAGTTCGCCAAGCCCCTCCAGAACGCCACCGGCGTCTGGCTCGGCGGCGGACGTCAATTTCGCCTCGCCGAAACGTATCTCGGTACCCGTGTCGAGCGCGAGCTGCGTGCCTTGCACGCGCGAGGCGGCGTGATCGGAGGCTCCTCGGCCGGGGCCATGTTCCTCTGCGACCCCATGATTCGACGCGGCATTCCCGAGGTGAAAGTCGACACCGGCCTCGCCCTGCTCAGCGGCGCGATCGTCGACACCCATTTCACGTCACGCAATCGTTTGCCGAGATTGCAAAAAATTCTCGACCAGTATCCGGGACTTGTCGGCCTGGGGGTCGACGATCAAACGGCGCTCCTCGTGCAGGGGCGAACCCTCACACCGATCGGCGATGGGAACGTCACGCTGGCCATCGCGGCCGGGGCTGGGCAAGCTCCCTGGACGAAGGTGCTTCCGCCCGGCACACCGTTCGATGTGATGATGCTCAGCCGTGCAGCCCAGTATCGCGCGCAGCATGTCGCCGCGCCGCCATTGGGTCGCCCCGAGGTCAAACGCGGCAAGGTCTTGGCCGTCGGCGGCGGAGGGATGCCTGCGAGTATTGTGCGTCGTTTCATCGAGGCCGCCGGAGGAGTCGACGCGCCGCTGGTCGTCATCACGTCGGCCAATGAGCCCGCCCCCTCAGCCAAGTCAGGCGAGTCACCGTGGCGCGCCGCGGGGGTCAAACAGATCAGCGTCTTTCATCCACGCACCCCCAGCGAGGCGAACGAGCCTAAGTTTCTTGCCGCACTACGCGAGGCGAAAGCGGTTTGGTTCGGCGGCGGTCGACAGTGGCGGCTGGTCGACGCACTCGCCCGCACCGAGGCCGAGCGGCTGATACAAGGCGTGCTCGATCGCGACGGCGTCGTGGGCGGTTCGTCGGCCGGTGCCTCGATCGTGTCCGAAGTGATGCTCCGCGGCAACCCACTGGGGAACCTCGAAGTGCTCGTCGAGGGTTACGATCGCGGATTGAATTTATTTCCCGGCGCGGCCATCGATCAGCACTTCGCCCAGCGCAAGCGGTTCGATGATATGCCCAAGGTCAAGCAGGCGTATCCGAGCGTGTTGGGGATCGGCATCGACGAGGCCACCGCGATCTTGACTCTCGGTTCGAAAGTCGAGGTGCTCGGCGTCAATCGCGTGCGGATTTACGACCGCCTGCCAACCGACGATCCCGAGCGGAGCGCGTATCATGATCTGGTCGCGGGCGCAATCTATGACACGCAGACGCGCGTCGTCACATTGCCCGAGAAGAGCGCCCCCGCCGCCGGACAGTGACGTTCGCGGTGTAACTCGCCTTGCCGAGTCGTGTCGTTTGCTCGAAGATGCACCCGTCAACACTCGTTCTGAGCATGGCTTGCCTGAGCGTAGGTCAGGCACGGGGTGCATGACCTACAGGAACACGCATCCACGGAGGAGACACCGATGATCGTCGGCGTACCGAAGGAAATTAAACGTGATGAGTACCGGGTGGCGATGCTGCCCGTCGGGGTCGAAGAACTCGTGCGCGGCGGGCATCAGGTGCTGATCGAGCGCGGCGCGGGCCTGGGCTCGGGCATCGCCGACGAACAGTACGAACAACACGGCGCGCAACTGGTCGGCACTCCGGACGAGGTCTTTCAAGCGGCCGATTTGATCGTCAAGGTTAAAGAGCCGCTCGCGGTCGAGTGGCCTCGCCTGCGCAAAGGACAAACCGTCTTCACCTACTTCCACTTCGCCGCCGATCGGCAACTCACCGAGGCGATCATCCAGAGTGGCGCGACCGCCGTCGCTTACGAAACGCTGCGTGACGAGCGCGGACAGCTACCGTTACTCACACCGATGAGCGAGGTCGCCGGACGCATGAGCATTCAGGAGGGCGCCAAGTATCTGGAGCGACCGCAGATGGGGCGCGGCATATTACTGGGCGGGGTCCCCGGCGTCGCGCCAGCCAATATCGTCGTGCTCGGCGCGGGGGTCGTGGGAGCGAATGCCGCAAAGGTCGCGGCCGGGTTCGGAGCCAATATCGCCCTGCTGGATGTGAACATGGATCGGCTCCGGTACCTCGACGACGTCACGCAACCCAACGTCGACTGTCTGTTCAGCGATCGACACACCATTCGCGAGTTGCTCCGTCGCGCTGACTTGGTGATCGGCGCGGTGCTCATTCCCGGCGCAAAGGCGCCGCGCTTGGTCGAGCGTGAGGACCTCAAGTTGATGCCCAACGGCAGCGTGATCATCGACGTGGCCATCGATCAAGGGGGCTGCATCGAGACCAGCCGACCCACGACCCATAGCAACCCCACGTACATCGAAGAGGGGGTGGTCCATTACTGCGTGACGAACATGCCCGGGGCGGTGGGGCGTACCAGCACGTATGCCTTGTGCAACGTGACCCTCGGTTGGGTGTTGAAGATCGCCAAGAGCGGAATCGTCGAGGCGGCCAAAGCCAGCAAACCGTTAGCGCGGGCGATCAACATCCATGAGGGCCGGGTGACCCATCAGGCCGTGGCCAGCACATTTGGTCTGCCATTTGACGCGCGATTTGATGTGTGAGCCAAGCACATCTTCCCCCAATCAGGGTTTGAACTCTCACGCGGCCTTGGCGTAGGATACGTTCATGAAATCATTTTCTGCACGCAGGTAGCTGACGACATGGCAAGTGAGTGGATCGAAGTGGCCCGCCTCGACGAGTGTCCCAGCGGCAGTTCGTGTGAGCGTGTGGCGGGGGACCGCATCGTGGCGCTGTTCAACGTCGACGGCACGTTCCACGCGCTCGACGGTGTCTGCCCGCATCAGGGAGGCCCGCTCGGCAAAGGCTGCCTCGCCGGGGCAATCGTCACGTGTCCTTGGCACGGCTGGCAGTTTGATGTCCGCAGCGGTCAGCATCAGCTCTCGGCCTCGTTTCGGCAGCCGCGCATGAATGTCAAGGTCGAGAACGATCGCGTGTGGGTCGAGCTGCCGCCAGGTTCATAAACATCGCAAGGGCCGTCATCGCCGTGATCGAGTATCGTCCGTTTCGCAACACCGACCCGCCCGACTTGGTCGACATCTGGCGCTCGCAACCCCGCGAGCGCGGGTTGACTCAGCCGATGTCGGTCGAGCTGTTCGAGCAGTCGATCCTCGCCAAGCCGTATTTCGACCGCGCGGGGCTGATCGTCGCTGCCGACGGTGACACGCTCCTCGGCTTTGCCCATGCCGGCTTTGGTGCCCGCGACGACGAACAAGGTCTGTCGACCGTCTGGGGGACAACGTACCTCGTGATGGTGCGGGCCAACTATCAGCGGCAAGGCATCGGCCGCCGCTTGCTCGCCGAGAGCGAAGCGTATTTAAAGTCGCACGGGGCCCAAGTGCTGTACGCCGGCGGCATTCGTCCGCTCAACGCCTTCTACCTGGGACTGTACGGCGGCAGTGAAATGCCCGGCGTGCTCGACTCGACCCCCGAGGCCCAGCAGTTGTTCAAAGCGCATGGCTACCGCGAGATCGACCGCACCCACGTGCTTAACCTGGAGGTGTCTCGCTTTCGACCCGTGGTCGATCGCACGCAGATGCAAATTCGCCGCTCGACCCAGCTGCAAGAGACCGCCGACCCTCGGGCGAATACCTGGTGGGAGGCATGCACCTTCGGGGGCTTCGAGCGCACGCGGTTCGAGCTGCTCGCGAAAGATGATGGCCGAAAGCTCTCGACCGTCACGTTCTGGTTGATGCAATCGCTGTCGGCCAACTGGGGCGTGCAGGCCGCCGGGCTCATCGATCTCGCGACGATCGAGAGCGAACAGCGACACGGCTACGCGACCTATTTGTTGGGCGAGGCATTGCGACGCCTGCAAGGCATGGGCATCACGCTGATCGAAGCCCAGACGATGGCCCATAACACAGCAGCCCGCAGTCTGTACCAAAAGCTCGGCTTTCACGAAGTCGATCAAGGGGCGGTGTTTCGCAAGCAGTCCGAGTGACGCATTGAGTCTGGGTATGCGTCGCTGATCGTTCAAACCACCACTCGACGTGCCCGAGCCGCAGCATATCGAACGTTGGCACGCTTACTTGAGGTGTCCGGTGAGTGCGAGAATGGCGGCGCCGGCCAGAGCGCCGATCAGCCCGCAAACCGCTGCGATGAGCGCGGTTTTGATCGTCGGCGCGTTACCCGAGTCGGTCGAGGATTGGAGCGACCAGAAGGACGACTGCCGCTTGCTGGTCGACGTTTCGTGGCTGTTCTGGGTACCGAGCGAGCCTTGGCTGAAACTGTCTCCGCGATGAGCATCGTCGTCTTCGGCCGGCTTGAGGTTGAAGAACGGCTCGGTGTCGCTCATGTCCGAGGGCAAGATTCGCAAGTTGGCCGGCAAGCGAATCACGGGGCTCTCACCTGGGCGCGGCTCGCTGGCCGCGGTCGGTAATATCGGATCAGTCCACACGCTCAGCCGCTCGACCACGTCGCGCATCGTCTGCAAACGGCGCTCGGGCTGCTTGGCCATCATGTCGGAAACAATGTCGGCGAAGGCGTCGGTCATTTCCGGATTGAGCCGCCGCGGATCGATGGGCATTTGCGTGCAGTGGGCCTTGGCTTTGTCTTTGGCCGTGCCGCCCGGAAAGGGCACCTTGGTCGTCACCGCGTAGTACAACGTGCAACCGAGTGAATACACGTCGCTGGCGGCAGACAACTTGTCGGGAGCCATCAATTGCTCGGGGGCCAGATAGTCGGCCGTCCCCACGACCTTGCCGCCGTAGATGTCTTCCTGCTCGCTCTCGTTGAGCCACGCGGCCAGCCCCAGGTCAGAGACTTTCGTGCGACCGTCGGGAGTGATGATCAAGTTGCCCGGCTTGACGTCGCGATGGATCAGGCCGCGGCTGTGCGCGTGCTCGAGTCCGCGGGCGGCTTGGGCGATGATCGAGGCGGCGACGTGCATCGACATTTTGCCCTGCGCGCGGATGAGCCGTCGCAGATCGGTGCCCGGCACGTACTCGGTGACCAGAAAATGCACGTTGCCTTCGTGTCCGGCATCGAACGCGCGGACCAGATTCTCGTGATCGAGTTTACCCTGGGTGCGAATTTCCTGTTTGAAGCTGGCAATCGCTTCGGGGGTCGAGCGCGACCGGGGCAGCACCTTGACGGCCACGATGCGGCCCATGATCGTGTGCTCGGCTTTGAACACTTGGCCCATGCCACCTTGACCGAGCGAATCAATAATATGGTAGGGGCCGAGGCGGAACTTGGTGCGACCTTGCTTGAGCGACTCGGCCTGCCAGCGATTGAGCCGCCCCATCTGGATCAGCTGCGCGGCGAGCTGGTCGTCGTTGACCGCGCGCCCCTTCATGACGCGCGAGCCCCCGAGTGCCGACAGCGCGGCATCCAGATCGGCCTGCGTGAGCAAGCCGCTGGTCAAGGCACAGCGCTGAAAGACCGAGCGTTCCATGAAGACCCATCGCGTCGAGAAAACCGAGGAAGCGTGGAGACCGATTCTACTCTATCTGCCCGACGACGGCGGGAGCAAGGAGTTTGTGCGCCGACAATACGCGTGCCAGCAGCCTCGCAGGCCGGACTCGAGGTGCCGTGTGAACGCGCCAGCGTCGCACAAGAGCGAGCCGGCCATTTGCTGCCGCAGCGTGCCTCGCGTCAGGGCAAGCCGCTCGCGATCGGCGGCCCAATCGCAGGCAATTGCCAGATAGTGTTCGATATTTTCGGCGATCCAAGCGGTCTGACCGACGGCGCTGAGCACGCTTTCGACCATGCGTCCGGCATGTGATGCTCCGCGGAGCGAGACGACCGGCACGCCCATCCAAAGCGATTCGCAGGCGGTGGTATGGCCGCTCCAAGGAAACACGTCGAGCGAGATATCGATGCCATGATAGGCGAGCCAATGTTGATTGCCGGCCGTATGGATGCTACGCAGTTCGACCCGATCGGCAGCGATGCCGCGACGAGCGAATTCGGCGGCGAACCGTTCGCGCGTCGAGCCCTTGAGCGGGCCGCGACACACGAGCAGCCGCGCCTCGGGCAACCGCCGCAGCAATTCGGCCCAAGCGTCGAGCACCTGCGCGTTGAGCTTGGCCAGATTGTGCAGCGACCCGAAGGTGATCGCGCCACGCGTGAGTGCGGGCAGCTCGTTCACCTCGGGACCATCGTACGGCGGCTGAAAACAACAGAAGCTCGGGTCGATCCGCAACAACTGTTCGCTGAACAGCTTGTCGGACCCGGGGGGATCAACGATCGAGTCGGTGATGAGGTAATCCATCTCGCCCAGGCCGGTCGTGTTGGGATAGCCCAGGTAGCTGATCTGTACCGGAGCACAGCGCTCAGCGAAGATCAGCAGCCGATTCATGGCCGTGTGGCCGGCCAGATCGACAAGGATATCGATCTCGTCGGCGCGGATGAGGTCGATCAGTTGCGGGTCGCTGACTCCGTGCGTCGGTCGCCAGTGCAGGTCAAGCTGTTGCAAGCGTTGGGTCTGCGGATCGACGATCGCGGTGTCGGCATAGACGAAGAGCTGATAGTGCGAGCGATCGTGATGCGTGAGCGCGGGTTCGATAAATCGCCCGACCGGATGCAAACGCACGTCGGGCGAGACGTATCCGATGCGCAAAGGTCGATCGGGCTCACGTGAGTTTGCAAACGAAACGGCGCGCCGCGGCGACCGGGCATGGGCCTGGGCCCATGCGAAATGCGCGGCGCTGATCTCGGCGGGGGAGCATTGCGGATCGTAGTTGAGGAGGTAGCAGAGATTGCTGTGGACCTCGGGAAAATCTGGCTTGCGATCGAGTGCCGCGCGGAGCGAGGCCTGGGCCTCGTCGAGCCGACCTTGGTCTTGGTAGACGATGGCGAGATTGCTGTGCGCTTCGGCAAAGTCGCCGCGGGCGTCGATCGCGCGTTGATAGGCGTCGGCCGCCTCGTCGAGCTGGCCGGCCTCTTTGAACAGCGTGCCCAGATTGGACCACACGGCGGCGCTGAGCGGATTGAGCAGCAAGGCCTGAGCATAGGCTTGGTGAGCGGCTTGAAACGCTTGTTCGAGGCGCGCATCGCCCAGGCTGCGCCAGACGTTCGTGGCGCCGGCAAGCGCGTTGCCAAAGTTGAACCAGGCGGAGTCGAGCTGCGGCGTGAGTTGCGTGACGACCCGATAGGCCTCGGCCGCCTCGAGATGCGCGCCAAGATCGCGGAGCGTGACGCCGAGATTCGTGTACGCCTCGGCATAGTTGGGGTGTAAGGCGATCGCGCGGCGAAAGGCGTCGAGCGCCTCGTTGAACCGCGCGGCGGCGCGGAGCGCGTTGCCGTAGTTGTACCAGGTCTTGGCTTGCTGTGCGTCGCGAGCCAACGACGCCTCCAGGCACTCGAGTGCCCGGGACACGTGGCGCTGCGACAACTCGATCGAGCCGAGATTACCTAGAAAAACGGGGTCGTCTGGCCGCAGCGTCAGTGCGTGCTCGACCATGCTGAGCGCTTCGCTCGTGCGCCCTTGCTGATGCAAGAGCACGCCGAGCAAATGCCAAGCGTCGCTCAGGTGCGGATCGCCCTGCAACAACTGGCGATAGATCGCCTCGGCGGTCCTCAGGTCTCCGCCGCGGTGACATTCGACAGCGTGCGCCAGCGAGTCCAGATTCGTCGTCACGATGGAGCGAGGCGATGAGGAGTGAGCATGATCGGACGCCGCGTGGAGCGGATCGTTCCCTCGCTCACACGAAGCAAGGGAACGATCCAAGACCGTTGTTTACACCTGAGCCAACTGAGGCACGGACTTGGCGCAGGTCTCTTGCCAAATCTGTCGAATCGTGGCTTCGAAGCGACGCGCGTAACCGGGCTCATCGCACAGTTGCGAGGCGCTCATGGCCTGACGCAAACCCGAGCGCAACGCGCCGAGCTGCGGAATATCAGCAGCCATGCGCTTGGCAATCGCGACGTAGTCGGCTTTGTCCTTGCCGACCCACTCGCTGTGACCGGCGGCGGTGAGCACGCTGGCGACCATACGGCCCGCATGACGGTTGCCCATGAACGCGATCGTGGGGACGCCCATCCACATGGCTTCGCAGGCGGTCGTGTGACCGGTCCAGGGGAACACATCGAGCGCGATATCGATCTCGTTGTAAACCGTCTGGTAGCCGATCTGCGGTACCTGATAACGAATGTCGATGCGCGAGGCGTCGATGCCTCGATTGACGAATTCTTGTCGGAACCGCTCGCCGACCTCACCGAAAAATGGCGTGCGGAACAACAGCATTTTGCTGTTGGGGACCGCGTGCAACACTTCGCACCAGAGGTCGAGCACCGCGCGGTTCAATTTAGCCAGATTGTGCAACGATCCGAACGTGACATAACCGTTGGCCACGGCCGGCGAAGGAGCCACCTCCGGAGCGTCGTCGCGCGGACGGTAGCACGACCAGCTTCCCTCGATAAAGCCGAGTTTCTCGGTGTAGTACTGCTGATCTGAGGGCTCGTCAGCCACGCTGTCGGTGAGCAGATAGTCCATCGTCGGTACACCGGTCGAGTTCGGGTAGCCGATGTACGACACCTGAACCGGGGCCGCGCGACGGCAGAAGACCATCAATCGGCCGCGCGACGTGTGGCCAGCCATGTCAAAGAGCACATCGATCTCGTGATCGCGAATCACCTGCGTGACCTGATCGTCGCGCATGCCGACGATACGGGTCCATTTCGTGCCCAGCGGCTTGAGCCGTTCGGACACAATGTCCGGCGCCTCGACGTCGTCGTACAGATAGACCTCGAAGTGCTCGGGGTCGAAATGGGTCATGTACGGGGTGAGGAAATTGGCCACCGGATGGCGACGGAAGTCGGGCGAGATGAAGCCCAGCCGTATTTTGCGCCCTGGCTCGAACGACTGTTTGAACTCGACCTGCGGATGGCCCATGCCATGCTCTTCGCCCCATTTGCGATGTTCGGCGGCGAGCGTCGGCAGGTCGATGTCGGGGTGGTAGTTGAGCGCGAGCAGCCAGCCGCTGCGGACCTCGGTGAAGCGGGGCTTGAGCGCGAGCGCGGCGCGGTAGTGGTGCAGCGCCTCGTCGAGCAAGCCGAGTTCTTCGGTCACGACGGCTGTGTTGTTGTGGGCCTCGACATAGTTCTGGCGATATTGCAGCGCGAGACGGCAGTGACGCAGCGCGTCGTGATGGTGACCAAGGTCCTTGAGGGTCACGGCGAGATTGTTGTGGGCCTCGGCATAGTCGGGCTTGAGTTGCAAGGCCTGCAAGAACGCACGGGCCGCGTCGATGTACTTTCCGCCGCGCTTGAGCACGCCACCCAGGTTGTACCAGGGGTCGACAAAATTCGCGTTCGAGCGAATCGCCTCGCGAAAACACTGCTCGGCCGGTTGCGGCTGGCCCAACGCCTCGAGCAGCGCGCCGAGATTGTTGTGCGCTTGGGCAAAATTCGGATCCAACTGCACGGCCTTCTGGTAACACTGCACAGCGACATCGTAGCCGGTCAGCCCCTTGAGCGCGTTGCCCAAGTTGCTCCAGGCGGCTGCGTAGTTGGGGTTGATCTGAATGGCCCGTTCGAGACACTGCTTGGCCTCTTCATGGCGGCCGATCTCGTCGAGACAGTTGCCGAGATTGTTGTACGCCTCGGCCTGTTGCGGGTTGAGCTGCAAGGCCCGTTGGTACATGCCGATCGCGTCGCCATGCTTGTTCTGGGCGCGGAGCACTTCGCCCATGTTGCTGTAGTAGGCCGGGTCGTTGGGTTCGAGACTGATCGCGTGACGAATATATTCGGCCGCGGTGTCGTTGGCGCCGACCTGATGGGCAATCACGCCCAGCAAGTGCCACGCCGGTGAGCAGCGCGGCTCGGCCTGAATGAGTTCGCGGTAAATCTTCTCGGCATCGGCCAACCGATTGGCCGAGTGATGAGCCAGTGCTTGTTGCAACAGTTCAGCGAGAGTAGGCACAGTTGAGTCTCACGACAAGAAAAGATGAATGAGAAATGATGAGTGCTGAATGGTATCCAGTCGAGGCGAGTTAGGCTGACGACGTTGCGGAGGTTTGTTGACGGAGCCAGCGATCGAACATCGCGACGTCTTTACGCATCTCGGCGAGGTTCTGGTATTCGAGATCGATCTCGCTGACGATCAAGCCGTCATAGCGCAACTCGGCGAGCAAATCGAACACCGCAAACACGAACTCCTCGGCCAGATACATCGGCCGATGCTCGTCAAAGCCAGGCCAATAGCCGGGCATGTGTACGTGCCGCAACTTGCTCCCATAGCGGGCCAGGTTCATACGCAAACAGTCCAGTAAATCGGCGAGCGGCACGTCGCCCAGTGTAAATTTCCACACGTGCTCGACATCGAGCGTCAGATACTGCGACCGCGCGAACCATTGATCGAGCCGCTCGGGGGTCAGACGGCTATTCTCGATCGCCAGACAGATCGCCGGCTGCAAATCAAGCAGCGCGTCGCTGTAACAATCGAACAGCGGCTGATGCATGACCATCGCCCGGCAGCCGAGCGCCTGGTACATATCGACACAGTCCCGGAGCGCTTGCTCGCTCAGTTCGCGTTGGTTAGGAAAGTGCATGGCCAAGCGCAAGTCGTAAGGTTTGGCCCAGTCGGCGATTTGCCGCCAGTTGGCGAGCACCCGGTCGTCGGTCCACAGCTCGACACACCGAAAGCCGGCCGCGACGGCCGTCGCGAACGCCTCGGGAGTGGGAGCAAACTTGGTCGCCAGATTGAGCATTGCGAAAGGGCTTCGTTACACGTTCCGCTCACCCACGAGCGGGCCGATCGAGTCTCGGCTCATGCTCTTGGCGAGGGCTGAATGGGTCAAGTTACGTTCGATTTTACGCTCGCCGCGGGCGATCGCCGCGCACGAAGTCCGAGTGCCGG
>CAYLYE010000150.1:0-2444 GCA_964387325.1 uncultured Planctomycetaceae bacterium | reverse complement strand
GGACACCGCAGCCGCTCCAGACGTTACGATCGATCCAGGCTGAACAGACTTGGGCGAAAAGCCTAGTCGCAATATAAGGCCCGCTGCGCCAGAGTCCATCGATTGGCGCGATGAAACGGGACCATTTTGCCCGCCCTCAGAATACGCCTCCGCCGCGAACGTTAAGCTGCACAAGCTGGTTGAACATGAACGGGGTGCCTCGCAGGTGGTCGGCAGTTTATTGACGACTGCGCGGTTAATGAACGAGGGCGACCAGCGGAAGCCCGGTATTTACCGGCTTCGAGTTGTTCGCCTCGGTCCTTCTGCTGCGCATCCTTCAATAAGAGGTTATTCGGGCCTTCCTCGGCGCGACTTAGCTCGCCGAGCGGTCGTGCGGATCGCTTCGTAACGATCGTGCCGATTCTTCGAGCAACACCGAGCCCGCTACGAGGCCCCCTGGGGCTCACGCGCGCTCGTCACTCGAACCTCGCGTGACCTACGTTTTCAGGAGAGCTTTCTATCGCGCATCCTATTGGGGAGAGCGACGCCATGCGTCCGCAAGATCGAACACCATCCTTGAATCGTCGGCTGGGGCGGTTCGAAACACTCGAATCGCGTTATACCCTGTCGGCCGATCCGATCGGAAGCCTCTTGCCACTGCCGCAGAGCAGCCCGGCCGACGACAGCCATCGCACCGGTGCCTTGTTGCTCGACTCGAACGGCGAGAATCTGACGCTCGAGTTCCTCGACAACTCGGGCACGCACGTCCGTTACAACGCCGGGGCCGGCTGGATCGAGCGCTCCGGCGTTACATCGATTCAGATCAACACCTTTGCCACGATTCCGTTTCTGGCCGACTGGCAACGCGGCTTAGGACAAACGTTCATGCAGCCGACCGGCAACGGTAAGCTGACCATCATCGGCTCAGCGGGTAACGACCAAATCCAAGTTGGTAACAAATCCTACATGGGCTCCCCCTTGATCAACGACGCCGATTGGAATTTGAAATTCGGACAGGTCTCTGTGCTGCACAACTTTCGCAACATCACGGTCGACGCCGGCGCAGGCAACGATCAAGTGACCGTCGTTGGCTGCCCCACGATGATCGGACCGGGTATTGCGCACCTCGACCTACAAGGAGGTGACGGCAACGACACGTTCGCCATCAGCCAAAGCTTCAACATCGAAGGGACCGACATCGCGCTGTACGGCGGCGGAGGGATCAACTCGGCCACGCTCGGCGCTTGTCTCAATGTGACCCACTTCGTATCCGACGTGATGCTTTCGGTCGAGCAACCGTATGTCAGTCTGTTGATGATCGGGCCGCCGACGCTGGTCGATTGGCGCTTCAACGCGGGCATTAAGTTGTACGATCACGTGTTCAGCAACTTTACGTTCGACGGCCAGATCCATTTGTGGGATGCGAATCATGAGCTGAGCGCCCAGGAGGCGGCCCAATACGGTGCCGCGCCACTCTTTGGAACAAGCTTCGAGTTCCATCAGCCCACACCTCCAGCCGCCGATGACGGTGATTCGACCGACACGACGTCCGACGGCACGACCCTCGCGCCCGAGTCCACCCAGGTCGCGTTCTACATGGCGGCGCAAAGCGTCACGGGCGAAACGCACGAACGTCCACGTCAGACCCCGTACCGCGAGCCAGAGGCATCCGCCTGACAATCAATTGACTGCGGCAATGCGGTTATTGATCCTCAGCTAAATAGCTTAACTAGGCCGAGCAACGCGAGGCCGGTATTTCCGGACTCCCGCTGGTCGTCCTGTTCAGTTCATTATCTGAACCTCAATAGTCTCGCCTCGCTTGTCCGCGTAAGCCTAAAAAGCTGAACCTCAGTCACGATGCTCGGTTTTCCGTGACAGCAGATGGGCACTTGATTCGAAGTACCGTTGGCGGCGCGGCGGTGCGGGTTCCTCGGCGGTGCTGTGTCGCGCGCGCAGGTCGGCCAGGTTTGCGCTACAGGCGCGGCAGCCCAACTCGTCGACATGAAACGCGATGTATCGCAGCTCGCTCTCGGTAAGCGTGGTCAGCAAATAGCTCCCCAACTGCACGCGACTCGGGCAGCTCAAACGATGCCGCCGCCATACCGCGCCGAGCGAGTGCCCCCTCAGCTCGCGTCGCGCGATCAACTCGGCCAGCCGCGCCGAGAGCTCGGGCTGCTCTCGCAATCGCTGCTCGAGTGCCGCCATCTCGTCGGCCGCGAGCGCCTCGTCCAAGAACGCCTCCCAATGCGCGTCGGAAATGTCTTGGGCTCGGTTACTCATGGCTTATCGACTCGAATGGATCAAACGACGGAGAGGTGAACCACAGAGCCACCGAGGACACTGAGACGAGTGGAGGGGCTGAGGGGCTGAGGGGCTGAGGGGCTGAGGAGTGCGATGCACTCGCGGCAGCGTACCCCCTCCACACCTCCACACCTCCACACCTCCACACCTCCACACCTCCACAC
>CAYLYE010000149.1:4522-16002 GCA_964387325.1 uncultured Planctomycetaceae bacterium | reverse complement strand
CATCGGCTCCGCATGTTCTTGGAAGGGCACAAGAAGCAGTTGCTCGACGAGATGCGCGACGACATGAAAGCCGCCGCGGCCGAAAAGCAATTCGAACGCGCCGCCCGACTCCGCGACGAGATCAAAATGCTCGAAACCCTCGACCAGCGTGGCGAACTCGACAAGCACGCGCAGCCCGAGGTGTTCTATCAGGATCCGAAAAAAGGACTGGCCGGGCTGCGCAAGGTGCTTAAGCTCGAGCAGACGCCGCGCGTCATCGAAGGGGTCGACATCGCACACCTCGGTGGTGGCGAAACCGTTGCCAGCCTTGTGCAGTTCATCGACGGCTTGCCCTTCAAGCCAGGCTACAAACGTTTCAAGATTCGTGAGGTGCAAGGGGTCAACGACTTCGCCAGCATTCACGAAGTGGTCGCGCGACGGTTTCAAGCGCTCGACCGCAACAACGAAGCGTTCCCTGACATCCTGTTGATCGACGGCGGCAAAGGGCAACTCTCGGCCGGTCTGGCCGCGTTCGCCGCGCTGCACATCACGCCACCCACGGTCATCTCGCTGGCCAAGCGTGACGAGGAGATTTTTCTTCCCGAACAGAGCGAGCCACTGCGATTGAGTCGGCACTCGTTCGCGCTGCGGCTCTTGCAGTATGTGCGTGATGAGGCGCATCGCTTCGCGCAGCATTACCACCACATCTTGCGTCGCCGCACAGCGCTCGGCGACGAGCCGCCGACGTGACTCGGCGATGCGCCATTGTCTCCTCGTTAGCCGCGACGCGCCAGCGGAGCGCGTAACGATGGCAGCTTCGGTTGACTACGCGACGCTGGCGCGTCGCGGTTAACGAACACTGCGAGATTTTTTTCGCACGGCCTCGGAGTGACCAACCAAAAATCACTTGCAATCGCAGCGGAGCTTGATAAACTCTCGCAAGCGGTGGGAAACAAGCCCAAGAAAAGACAATAGTTGAGTTTCCAGTGGGAATTCAACCCAAATCGTCGGGGTTTGTTTTTCACCCGGTTTGAACGGAGTCCTCGGTAAGACACGGGAGCACGTGTCGACACCTTCGGTCGCTGTTCTCGCGTAAGCGAGACAGCTCTGCGATGAGCGAGTCACCGTTCCTGCTGGGTGAATTTCACCGTGCGCTCGATGATCGCTTCCGACTCAGCCTGCCGGCCGAATTGATGACCGGCCTAGGAGAGCACGGGGGCGAGTGCATGCTCATCAAGGAACGGCCCGGATGCGTCAGCTTGTGGAACTCGTCGACTTGGCAGTCTCGCTTCACGGCGGGCGTCGAGGTGATCGAGGCCAAGTTGCGATCGGGGCGACTCGACACCCAAGCCGCCGAGATTCAACGTCTCGGTCGGTTGCTCTCGACGCGACAGCGTTCGGTAACACTTGCTCCGCGCGGTCGACTCCTTATTCCCGAGGGGTTCCGCGAGTTTCTGCAAGTCGAGTCCGGCGGGAATGTGGTCGTCGTGGGCGCGGCGGTGTGCCTCGAAATCTGGCGACCATCCAGCTGGCTGCGGTTCGTCGAGCGGAACGTGGGACGATTTCCCAAACTATTCGATCAATTGTCTCGCTGACCGCACAGCGTGCCATGTCGGATCACGACATGCCCGTCGCGGCGGCTTGCTTGAGTTACTACCCGGTTCGGAGTCTGTGAGCTGTTTTCCCGCCCTCTTCTGTCACCCGGTCTGGGAAACGAGTCAAGGGCTTGAATCACTTCGGCACGGATGCCATCTCACAGGCTTCGACCGGTAGGTTTTACTCATTTCACGGCGGCTGCATTTGCTGGCCGTGCTTGAGCTAACGCTCTGTTTAAGCGAGCACCGGCTTGACGACCTTGCCAAAAATATCGGTCAGCCGGAACTGTCGGCCTTGGAAGCGGAAGGTGAGCCGTTCGTGATCGATGCCCAGCAGGTGCATGACGGTCGCTTGGAAGTCGTGAATGTGGACTCCGTCGACGGCCACGTTATGTCCAAAATCGTCGCTCTGTCCGTAGGCGAAGCCCGGCTTGATGCCGCCACCGGCCATCCAGAGCGAGAAGCAATACGGATGATGATCGCGCCCCCAGGACTGCGTCTCTTCGATTTTTCCCTGCAAGAACGGTGTTCGACCGAACTCGCCCCCCCAGATCACCAGCGTATCCTCGAGCATGCCACGCTGCTGTAGGTCTTTGACCAGCGCGGCCGAGGGTTGATCCGTGTCGAGGCACTGCGTCTTGAGTTGTGTATTCAGATTGCGATGCTGGTCCCAGCCGGCGTGCATGAGTTGAATGAAACTCACGCCGCGCTCGGCGAGCCGCCGCGCCATCAGGCAGTTGTAAGCAAAACTGCCGGGCCGCTCGATGTCGGGCCCGTACATATCGCGAATGTGCTTGGGCTCGGTCGAGAAGTCGGCCAGCTCGGGCACGCTGGTCTGCATGCGATAGGCCATCTCGTATTGGCTGATGCGCGTGGCAATTTCCGGATCGCCGAAGTCACGCAGCTTCAATTCGTTGAGCCGCGCCAGGTCGTCGAGCATCCCGCGCCGCACCTCGGCCGAGATGCCGTCCGGGTTCGACAAATACAGCACGGGGTCGCCGCTGCCGCGGAACTTCACGCCTTGAAACTTCGACGGCAGGAAGCCGCTTCCCCAATAGAAGTCGTAGAATATCTGCCCACAACTGGCCTCCTTATCGCGCGAGGTCATGACGACGAACGCGGGCAGCTCCTCGGTCTCGGTCCCCAAGCCGTAGGTCATCCAGGCACCCATGCTCGGCCGGCCGGCCATCTCCGAGCCGGTCAGAAAAAACGTGATGGCCGGGGCATGGTTCACCGCCTCGGTATGCATCGAGTGGATGAAACACAACTCGTCGGCGATCTCAGCCGTGTGCGGCGTAAAGTCGCTCAGCCAGCGACCGCACTGGCCGTGCTGCTTGAACTTCGTAATCTCGGCGAGCACGGGCTTGGCGGTTTGCCCCTGCGTCATGGTGCTCAGCCGCTGTCCTTGTTGGATCTCGGCCGGTATCTCTTTGCCATGCCATTTTCGCAGCAAGGGTTTGTAGTCGAGGATATCGACATGCGTCGGAGCGCCATTCTGAAACAGATAGATGACCCGTTTGGCCTTGGGAGCGAAATGAGGGAGCCCCGCGAGGCCTCCAAGTCGCTTCGACGGGTTGTCCGCTAGGCCATCACGCTCCAGCAGCGACGCGAGCGCGGCGGTACCAACGCCCAACGCGCTGCGACCAAAGAAGTGGCGTCGCGTGAGCAGCGACTGCTGTTGCAATATCGGGTCCACGTCAGAGCGATCCTTGAGCACGGTGCGAAGCAATCTCAATGGGAAACTCGAAGAACCCCATTGTAGTCCGTCGCCGGGCGCTCTCCAAATGCCTTCACGCGGCGTCGCGGCAGGCTTGGCCAAAGAACTCCACGGCCGTGTCGATCTGCTCGGCCGACACACACAGTCCGGGGCAGAATCGCACCGCAGCCTTGCCGCAGCCGATCAATAGCAGCCCGCGCATAAAGGCGGCTTGAACGACCGCGTTGCGACGTGTGACATCGGGTTGACCAGCGGTCAGAATGTCGACGGCCTGCATGAGGCCCCGTCCGCGCGGCGGACTGATGAGCTGGGCGAGGGGCCCGGCCAGTTCGCGCAAGCGTGAATCGAGCTGCTCGCCTCGCGCGACGGTGTTGCTGAGATACTCCCGCTCGATGAGGTCGATCGTCGCAAGTGCGGCACGGCACGCGACCGGATTACCACCAAAGGTCGAAGCGTGACTGCCCGGTGGCCAGGTCATGATCTCGGCCTTGGCTACCATGGCGCCAAGCGGCAAGCCGCTGGCGATCCCTTTGGCAATGCAGATCAGGTCGGGCACCACGCCCGTGTGCTCGACGGCGAACCAGCGCCCGGTGCGTCCCATGCCCGACTGAATCTCATCGAGCACCAAACGAATACCATGCTCGTCGCACACGTCGCGGAGCATCGGCAAGAAGCCTGCGGAGGGTACACGATAGCCCCCCTCGCCTTGAATCGCTTCGACGACGATCGCGGCCACTTCGTCGGCCGGAGCCACCGTCGCAAGAATCTCGTCGAGCTGACTGCGCGAGCAATCGTAGGGCAAGTGGTGTGTCCCCGCGAGCATCGGCCCAAAGCCGCGGCGATGAATGGCTCGGGATCCACCGATCGACAGGGCGGCAATCGTTCGGCCATGAAACGCACCCAGGAACGAGATGATCCGTGACCGACCGGTTGACCAGCGGGACAATTTCAATGCCGCCTCGATCGTTTCCGTTCCACTGTTGGTGAAGAACACACGCTTGGGCATGTCGCCGGGCGTGATCTGTACGAGTCGCTCGGCCAGCTCGATTTCGGGCGTGTAATAAAAATCGGTCCCCGACATGTGGATCAACCGGCTCGCCTGATCGCTAATGGCTTGTACGATGGCGGGATGGCAATGCCCCGTCGCGGTCACGGCGATGCCCGCGGTAAAGTCGAGGAACTGATTTCCATCGACGTCTTCAATGACACAGCCTTCGCCTCGAGCGGCGACCAACGGGTAGTCGCGGGTATAGGACGGCGAGACGACTCGTTCATCACGAGCCACCCACGCCGCGGCCTTGGGCCCCGGCAACGACGTGACCAGATGCGGAACTCGCTGCGTCATGATCGACCTCCCGGGGGGAAATGCTAAGTGCAAAGTGCTGAGTGCAAAATGCTAAATGAAGGTTCGCTGTCGCGTCAGCGTGTCTTCTCATTTATCACTTAGCACTTTGCACTCAGCACTTCATCCTCCCACCTTCGCACTCATACCTTGAGCCATCGTAATGCCCCGTTCGTGATTGACCGTAAACGCGGTCTTGTGCGTGACGGCATCGACCAAGGCGGCGGCAGACGGTTGTCCGTTGCCGCTGCGTTTGACGCCGCCGAACGGCAAATGAACCTCAGCACCAATGCACGGCAAGTTCACATAGCCCATGCCGTAGTCGCACTCGTCGCGATACAGTCGCCAGCGGCGATAGTCTTCGCTAATGACCGCCATCGACAGGCCGTAGGGCGTGTCGTTGTAAATGTGAATGGCCTCGTCGTCACTCGTAAAAGGAATCAGCGCCAAGTGGGGTCCAAAGACTTCTTCGTGGATCGTTCGCTTCTTCGGGCCGTAACTTTGCCGATACACGAAGGGAGACATGAAGAACCCGGCCGCGTGGTCGGCGTCGGTCAGGCGTCCACCGGCGAGCAACACGCTGGCTCCCTCTTGTTTGGCCAGGTCGTTGTACAACGACACCTTATCGAGCGCCGCTTGATTGATAAGCGGCCCGGCGAATACGCCCTGTGTGAAGGGGTCGCCAAACTTGAGCAGCTTGGCACGCTCGACGAACTGCGCCGCGAAGCGTTCGAAGAGTCGTTCATGCACCAGCACGCGACCCGCTGACACGCAGCGCTGCCCCGACGTTTTGAAGGCGCTCAGGATCGCGGCATTCACGGCCAGATCAAGATTCGCGTCCTCGCACACAATCACGGCGCTCTTCGAGCCCATCTCGCACGCGCAGGTCTTCTTCTCATTAGCGGCCGCGAGACGACGGATGTGCGCACCGACGTCGTAACTGCCCGTGAAGCAGACGACATCGACGTCGTCGTGTCGCGCCAGCGCGTCGCCACATTCCTCGCCGGTGCCGTGCAACAGATTGACCGTCCCGTCGGGAAATCCGGCTTCGATGAACAATTTCGTGAGCCGAGTGCCGATCTCGGGGGTCTCCTCCGATGGCTTGAAGACGACCGTGTTCCCCTCGAGCAAGCTGGGGGCAAGCATCCACAGCGGTACGGCGAAGGGGAAGTTCCACGGCGTGATCACCGCGACGACTCCGCGCGGCTTGCGTCGCACGTAGAGGTCTTTCGCTTCGATCTCGGACGCGACGCACTCGCCAATCGGTTGCCGAGCGGTGCCGTACACGTACTGCACCATGTGCAGGCCTTCGATCACCTCGGCCTTGGCCTCGTCGAAAATCTTGCCGCTCTCGCGCGACAGGACCGTGGCCAACTCGACGACGTTCGACTCGATGAGCGACGCGAGCTTGCCGAACAGCTCACCGCGCTTGATCCGGCTCAGTCGTCGCCACGGACCCTGCGCTTTCCGCGCGGCGGCAACGGCCGCGTGCGCGTCGTCACTCGTGCCGCGCGGGTAATGTCCGAGCACCTGCGCGTGGTTGGCCGGATTGTGGTTCGCGAACGTCGCGCGACTCTCGGCCATGAGCCAACGACCCTCGATGAATTGTTGCCCCTGCCACAGCGAGGCGGCCGGTGGAGTCGACATACGGAGGTCCTTTCCGCGCACGGATGCCAAAATGTTCCCGAGATCGGGGAGAAGTGATAAGGAAGGATACGCAGTTCGGCTCGATCGAGACAAGGGCACTCGCGCAGCGATCGAGAGATCCAGGGGGGAGCGCCCCTCGTCGGGCGGTGGACGCGCAGCGGCGAAACCCTATAATTTGGCCCGGCTCACGTGTCTCGTGAAAATCATCACAAGGAGTTTGTCATCTTGGCCGAGAAAGTCGTCATCATCGGGAGTGGACCCGCCGGTTGGTCGGCAGCCATCTACGCAGCCCGCGCCAATTTGCAACCGCTTGTGTTCGAAGGGACCTTCAAGAGCGACATGGTCCCGCTCGGGCAACTCGCGTTCACGACCGAGGTCGAGAACTACCCGGGTTTTCCGGCCGGCAACATCCGCGCCTTCGTCGAGAGCGCCATCGCGCAGGAGCGACAGTACGTATTGCCACCGGTTCCCGTCGGACACGTTCGCAACGACGCGCCCCATTATGCCGTGCAAGGCACCGAACTGGTCGCGCTCATGAAGGAGCAGGCGATCAACTTCGGCACCCGCGTCGAGTCGGACGACATTGCCTCGGTCGACTTTACCTCGCACCCGTTCAAGTTGACCTCCGGGAGCAACACAGTCGTCGAGGCGCTGACCGTGATCGTCGCGACCGGCGCGAAAGCCAACTACCTGGGGCTCCCGTCAGAGGACAAATACAAGAATCGGGGCGTGAGCGCGTGTGCCGTGTGCGACGGCGCTCTGCCGCGGTTTCGCAATCAGCCGCTGGTCGTTGTTGGCGGTGGCGACTCGGCGGTCGAAGAGGCCACATACCTCACCAAATTTGCCAGCCGGGTGTATATGGTCGTGCGACGCGATCAACTCCGCGCCTCGAAGATCATGGCGCAACGCGCTCTGAACGAGCCGAAGATCGAGATGCTCTGGAACAGCGTGGTCGACGAAGTCATCGGCGACGATAAGGCCGGCGTAACGAGCGTGCGACTCAAACATGCCCAGACCGGCGAGCCGCGTGAGATTGCCAGCTCGGGCCTGTTCTTGGCGATCGGCCATACACCCAACACGGACTTTCTTGGCGGCGCGCTCGAACTCAACGACAAGGGCTACGTCGTCTGGAAGCAGAAGTTCCGCACCGCCACGAGTGTCGATGGCGTGTTCGCGGCGGGCGACGTGGCCGACGATTACTATCGCCAGGCGATCACCTCGGCCGGGACCGGCTGCATGGCCGCCCTCGACGCCGAACGCTGGCTCGGCGCAAAGGGGCATCATTAATTCAGAGCCTTAGCCCAAGCCGGATGAGAGAGGCGACGCTTCATGATCAAATCATGTTTCTTACCGTGCTTCTTGCTGTGTCTCGCATTGACTCCCCTCTCTGCCGCGCCCAGCGGTCCGTTCAAGCTCGACTTGCCCGACGAGGCCGTGAGTGATCGCGCGAGTGTCGTGCGACTTCAGGCAGCGAATGCCCGCGAGACTTGGGCCTCGCTCGACGGACCGGGTTGTATCCGGCACATCTGGCTCACTTTGAGCAAGCCGATCGCGGCCAACGCACTGCCGATGATGAATCGGCGGATGATCATTCGCATTTACTTCGATGACTCGCCGGTGCCCCATGTCGAAGCTCCGGTCGGCGACTTCTTCGGAGTCATGCACGGTGTGAACCATTATCCGATCAACAATGCCCTGCTGAGCGTGAAGACCTGGAGCGGCTACAACTGCTACTTCGAGATGCCCTTCGCCAAAAATGCCCGCATCGAACTTGAGTCGGGCGATCAGCAACTCCCCGTCTACATGCAAGTCGACTGGCATCGTTACCCGGGCCAAGAGTTGCGAGAGCCGCGGCGTTTTTGTGCCGCCTGGCGACGCGAGATGCCCACGGCGCGCTACGGCGAAGATTTTCTCATGCTCGATGCCGCCGGACCGGGACAATTGATCGGCTTTGTCTACGGAGTCCGGCTCATCGATAATGTCGACCGCTGGAGCCACGGCGGCGCGGAGAATATTTACCTCGACGGACACGGTGAGCACCCGGCCTACATTCGCGGTATCGGCGGCGAAGATACGTTTGGTACGTCCTACGGCGGAGCGCTGCATCCGCCCGAGACCCATCTCTTTGCCGGCATGCCCTACTACACGCACGAAGACACGGGCGAAGCGCGTGTTGCCCAGCGGCTGGTCGGGTATCGCTTTTTCATCAACGACTCGATCCGCTGGCGCGAGAGCGTCCACATGCGGTTCGGCACGATGCAAAACGATGTCTGTGCGACCGTGTACTGGTATCAGAGCACGCCGCGAACGGCATATGTGAAGCTGCCGACGTTCGACAAACTGCTGCCGGGCGTTGAACTGAAGCGAGGCGAGATGGACGAGCCGTTGAGCGACAACGGCACCTGGTCGGTACAGGGACCCATTCCCAACGCGAACAACGAGGCGCTGCAGAACGCCTTGAAGATTCCGCTCGACGAGTCGGCCAAGTTGGTCGACGGCGGTTGGATCACGCGACCGAGCCTGCACGGTTTTGTCGACTTCAACCATGTCTATCGGCCCGAGCGTCGTGGGGCGGCGGTGCATCATCGGGGCATGGCCGGTCTCGCGGCGTGCGTGATCGATGCCCCACAAGCCATGACTGCGAAGCTGCAACTCGCCTGGGACGACCAACTCGTGTTGCGGGTGAATCGCAGCCAACCGATGGACCTTGGCCAGCACGCGCACTTCCGCAGCAAGACGATCGACGTGCCGTTGCAAGCCGGAGCGAACACGCTGCTCGTGCTGTTGAGCAATGAGCAAGGGACCAATCACGGTGGCTGGACGTTTGCCTGCAAGCTGACCGACGCGACCGGCAAGGTTCTCAAGCCGCGCGCTCGTCATTAAACAGTACGCCGATCGTCTGCAAGCGGCTGGCAAAAACCCCACGGTGATCTTGATGACCTGCAGGCGTAAGCTACTGACCATTCTCAAAACGATCCTACGTACAAAAACGACCTGGAATGATAAACTTCTCCTTGCCACCCCATGCCATTGAACACAGCCACACTCCCATCCCGGGGAGAGGTGACGAGATATAGAATCTACCTGTTCGAATGCTAGGCCGCGTTGACCCTCTCCGCTCCGAGATGGACCGGCTTTGATCCTGTAACCCGACGGTGAGCCTGATCATGCGCCGCGTGCTGATCGTTCTGGCCGTGCTCGTTCTGGTCGCCATCGGCGCGACGATGACGGCCTTGCGTTACCAGCCGACTTACTATGCCGCGCAGCTCGAACGCGACCCGCAAAAGCTGCAGCAGGCTAACCAGCAGGCGCTGCAACAGGCCGAGTCGCTCGTCAACGCCGCCCAACGCGACGCGCGCTGGAGCGCCACCTTTACGGCCGAGCAAATCAACGGCTGGTTGGCGGTCGATCTGCCCAAGAATCATCCGCAACTTTTGTCCCACGGCGTGGTCGATCCGCGCGTGGCGCTGGCCGAGCACCAACTCAACTTCGCTTGCCGCTACCGCACCCAGCAACTCGACACCGTGCTGTCACTCGAACTCGACGTGCGAACCACCCAGGACCACGAATTGGCCGTGCAGATCAAGCGACTTCGAGCCGGCGCGATTCCCTGGCCACTCACGCCACTCGTGGAAGGACTGACGCAACTCGCCCTGCAGCAGAACGTCCCCTTGCGCTGGACCACGCGCGACGGTCAGCCCGTAGCTCTGCTACGGCTCCGGTCGCTCGGCCCCGAAAGCGATCGCAGCTATGAGGTGGATCACGTGCAGATCGGCCCCGAGAGCATCATTCTGTCGGGTCAGACCCGTCGTCGCGGCGCGGTCGATCAAGACGCGGTGAACAAGAATCTCCAGCGCTGAGCATCCTGGCTATCGCGCGTGAGTCGCGCGCGGCCATCAAGCGCGCCCCCCACCAGTTGCACGAGCAATTCATTCGCCGACTCGTCGAGCACTCGATAGTCGCCTCGCTCCCAACGCACGACCTGCCCGCGATCGCCCGAGATGGGCCCTTCATAATCCAGATACGCCAGTCGATGATCCGGCAGGGCATCGGCCTCGATCAGGCACTGCGGCACAGGCTCGCTAGCCAGCGCCCAGGTGCGCAGCGCGGTCCCCCACTCGAGCATGAAATCGAAATGCGTCGGCCGAGTGTAACTCGGCGGCGTGTGATGATGCAGGATGACGAAGCGCGGCATGAGTGTCTTGCGAGCAAAACGCGACAGGATTGGATGCCATGCTATTGTAGCACGCGGCACATGTTGCTCGGCAAGTGAGGAGTGGAGGAGTAGAGGAGTGTTTTTTCACGCGCCAGCGTAACTCCTCCACTCCTCCACTCCTCCACCACTTCGGTCTCCGATCCTCAGTCTCTAGTCTAGGCTCCACACATGCACCAGCCCGGCGATGTCGCTGGCGACGATCGTCGCTGCGTCGGCCGACAGGTCGAACGCGCTCAACCAGTCTTTGAACTGCCCGCCGCGCGGCGCGCCGAGTTGCGCCACCTCTTTACCGTCGCTCACCTGGCAGATACGGAGCGCGGTGTCGCGGCCGGTCGACAACAGATGCTGCCCATCGGCGCTGAACCGCACGTCGGTGATGCCGTACTGATGACTGGCCACGTCGCGAATGAGTTTGCCGTCGGTGGTGTCGATCAGATGGAGCTTGCCCGTGTCGGTCTCGCCTCCTTGGCCCAGGGCAACGAGCTTGCCGTCGGGCGAGAAGTCGGCGGCGACCAATCCCGCGGCAATAAACTTGCGCCAAGTCTGTGAGGCTTCGTAGCTCGAGGCGGTCGGATCGTATTTCGGGAACTGAGCCTTGAGCACGTCGAGCGTTTCCTTAAGGGTCGTGGTATCGTAGATACGCACGGCCGCGGCCGGAACATCAAAGTCGTCGCGCTTATAGCGATGTTCCGAGACCAACGCTCGGCTGCCATCCGCGTTGAGCGCCAGAGCGACGATCCAATTCCATGCCAAACCGCGCCAGCGAGTGATTTCTTTGCGCGTGGTGACGTCCCAGAGCACGACCTGCGAGCTGAAATCGCCGCTGATCAGTTTTTTGCCGTCGCGACTGATGGCCAGAGCCGAGACCCAATTCTGGTGCGCGTCGAGCACCGCGACAGGCGTTTGCGTCTCGACGGTGACGCCCGGCGCAACCGGAGTTTCTTTCTTGCCGGCTCGACGTGCCAGCGCGTCGCGCGTCTCCTG
>CAYLYE010000149.1:0-4512 GCA_964387325.1 uncultured Planctomycetaceae bacterium | reverse complement strand
CCTGATCGACAACGATCTCGGCCTTGCCGGTGGCCGGGGCACTCAGGTCCCAGACGCGGATCGTGTGATCGAGCGAGGCCGAGAAAAGCGTGCGACCGTCGGGCGAGACGACCAAACGATTGATGCCATTGGTGTGACCAACCAACTGTCGAACCGGCGAAAGAGAAGGTGTTTTCTTGGCATCTTTTTCTTTGTCCGCCGTTGCCGTCTCGATCGGCTTGCCGGTCAGATCCCACACCAATATCTGGCCAGGTTGGTTCCCCGCATAGACGCGGTCTCCCGCCAGAGCGACCGCCATCGGCCACGCACCCTCGAAAGGCATTTGCCAACGCAAGCTGTATTTCATCGCCATTTCAAACTCGATTCATACAATACGAACCACAGAGTCGCAGAGGTTCAATGATTTCTTTTCAATCAAACGAATAATTCTTCGACCACCTTGGCCCCGAACGGTGCGACGGGAATGGGTCGCACGCCGGCATAGTTCTCGTCCTTGGGGTTAATCGACAAGGCGTGATAGATCGTTGCGAAGAAGTCCCCTTCGGTGACCGGCTTATCCTTCACCTCGACACCGTCGCGGTCCGACTCGCCATACATCACGCCCCCCTTGATGCCGCAACCGGCAAGCGCCGTCGTCCAGCAACGCACGTAATGATCGCGCCCGGCGCGATTGTTGATCTTCGGCGTGCGGCCGATCTCGCCGGCCCACACGACGAGCGTCTTGTCGAGCAGCCCGCGGTCAGCCAGATCGGTCAGCAGACCGGCCCAGGCTTGTTCCATCGGGGGCACCAACCCCTGGTGCCAGGTGAAGTTGTCGCCATGCGAGTCGTAACTGCTTTGCCCCACTTCGATGAACGGCACGCCCGCCTCGACCAACCGCCGCGCGAACATACACCGCTTGCCGAAGCCACTGTCGCCGTACAGCTCTCGGTGCTTGGCCCATTCGTCTTCATACTTGAACACCTTTTGCACGTTCTGCAATCGTCGAGCGGCTTCATACGCTTCGCGATGCATGCGAGCCGGCTCGGCTTTGTGCTCGGCGGTGAACTGGTCTTCGACAAACGTGCGCAGCGCGTTGCGACGCTGCTCGACATCGGCGGCCAGATTCGACACGCTAAAGGTGGGCAAATCGCCACGCGATCCGATCTGGAACGGCTGATAGCGCGGGCCCAAGAAGCCACCGCCGGCATCCCCCTGCGACGAGACTTTGATAAAGTTCGGTAGATCCGAGCCCTCGCGCCCTTGGTACTTGGCCACGATCGCGCCGATCTCGGGATAACGAATGTTGGGCGTGGGCCGGTAGCCGGTGTGCATCAGGTAGATGCCGCCAGGATGGTCGACCTCGCTGGTACGCATCGAACGAATCACGGCCACGCGGTGCATCTGCTGAGCCATCTTGGGCATCAGCTCGCAGATTTGCGCCCCGGGCACGTTCGTGTTGATCGAGCGAAACACGCCTCCCGTGGGTCGGCCGATCTTCATGTCGAAGGTCTCGAACTGACTCGCGCCACCGTTCATCCAGAGTAGGATGCAGTGTTTTTGTTGACGGCGGACCTCGTCGGCCAGCGCGGCGACACTGGTCAGCCCACCCCAATTCATCACAACGCCACCGGTCGCCGTGGCTAGCGTCCCTTTGAGCAGAGCGCGTCGCGAAAGGTGTTCACCACGCGAACAAAACGCGGGTCGTGTCATGGTCGTTGCTCCCGGTCAAGTATCGAACGTAAATGATGGTTTAGTGATTGAAACGGAACTCGCTCGAGGTCATCAGCGCCCAGGCTGCTTCGCGCCAGCGCTCGGCGGGCGTTTTCCCCTCGTCGCGCACGTAGTCGACAAACTTGGCCCGCTCGGTGTCGTTGGGCAATCGGCTGAGCATGGCGAGATATAGGTGCTCGACGCGAGCTTCGAGCGGAGTGGATTTATTGGTCACCGCAGCCATCAATCCGCCGGGGCCCTCGACCAGCAGTTGGCTGAGCGGGCCGTTGTTGAGGTACAGATGCTCGGCGAGCCCGCCTTGAAAATCACCGGTCCCCGTGTTGGGCTGGCCGAAGAACCGGAGCATGTATCCGCTTTCCAACGGGCGAAAGCGGCCCGGGCGTTGCGACTTGGCCGCGGCCGTCTTTTCGACCACCTCGAAGCCCGTGGCCGCGCGCCAACTTTCGACCAGTTCCTCGGCCGACAAGGGGCGAATGCGAGCCGACTCGAACCAACGAGGAAATTGCTCGCTGCTCGACCCACGCGAGGCCAACTGATAGGTGCGACTGTTGGCCACTTCGCGCAACAGGCCTCGTATATCGAACTGATGCGCCACGAGCCAATGCGTCAGTTCATCGAGCAATTCCGGATGCGACGGCTTGTTCGCCGGACTCATGTTGTCGACCGGATGCACCAACCCCCGGCCAAGCAGCAACGCCCAGAGCCGATTGGCAATCGCCCGGGCAAAAAACGGATTCTCGGCCCGCGTGACCCAAGTGGCGAGTTGATCTTTGCGAGAAAATGTCGGCGCGGGAGGAGGCTTGTTCGCCTCGAACTTCACCTCCTTATAACCCGAAGGCATGGCAGGCTCGCTCAACTCATCGCCGAGCAGAAACCGTGGCCGGATCGGATCCCCTTTCTTGCCGGGCGTTTGATCTTTGGCCGGGCCCGTGAACAGAATGTCGCCCGTGTTCTTCTCGCCGATCGCGTACTTGGTCAGCTCTTTCTCTTTGCCGACCGTCACGACCTCCAAGCGGGCAATGAACGCCGCCATGCCGTAAAAGTCCACCTGCTTCCAGGGCTCGAACGGGTGATCGTGACAGCGGGCACATTGCAACTGCACGCCCAAGAAGATCTGCGTGATCGCCTCGGTCGCGTCCTCCGGCTGATTGCGATATTGCAGGAAGAACGTCGGCGGTCCCTGGTCGAGAGTGTTCCCTTCGGCCTTGAGGATCGCCGCGGCGATTTTGTCGTACGGCGTGTTGGCCGCGAACTGCTCGCGAAGCCAGTTTTGAATGCCCTGCCGCTTGTCGGTGTCGTAGCCCGGAGGATTGCGGCCAAACAGGATCATGTCCCACAGGTCGGCCATGTGTTGCGCGTACCGCGCGTCGGCCAGCAGGGTGTCGATCAGCCGCGAGCGCTTGTCCGCCGACGAGTCGTTGAGGAACGCGCGCGTTTCATCCGCCGTGGGGATGCAGCCCACGAGATCGAGATACACGCGGCGGATAAACTCGGCGTCGGTCGTGGCCGGCGCGGGAGAAACTTTCTCGCGCGGCCATGCTTGCGCGACCCGCTCGTCGATCTGCTCGCGCAGCGGTCGTTCGGCCGCGTCGACCCGCAGAATGTTCAAGGCGACGCACAGAATAAAAATCGTTCGTTTCATGAGGTCGGCTCGCTCGTTGCGTTGTGCCACCAGGACCCTGTCTCCCAGAGCTGGACCCCCTCGAAGCCGGCGAGCAACAGTTGCTCGTCGTGCCGGGCCCATTCCAAGCGCTGAGTGTGTCCCTTGAGTTTGATCTTTTGCAGCGGCTTCTCATCACCCACTTTCCAACACAGGAGCACGCCGCCGCCGTCACCCCCGCCCGAGGCCACGAGATGCGTCCCCGCCGCGTTCCACGCCAGATCGTTGAGCACCGCTTGATGCGTGTCGCTGCCGAGGAAAACCCGTTTGGCCTGTCGCCAATCCCACACCTCGACCCGGGCGGGACCGACGAACCCGTCGACGTTGCTGATCTGCCCGATGCCGGATAGGGCGAGCCATTTTCCGTCGGGCGAGAATCTCACGCGGCGAATGCCGCCGATCGAGCGGTCTCGCTTCTCAGGGTCGAACGTGTAGAACTCGCCGCTCTGAAAGCGGGTCACGAGTCGTCGGGCGTCGACGTCCCAGACGCGCACGTCACCCACGCGGTCGGCCGTAGCCACGATGGATGAGTTGTTCGCCGCGGCGACGCTATACAACGCCGAGACATACCCTTGCGGCGTCTCGCGCTCGTGACCGGCAAACGTGTGCAGTAACTGACCGCTCGTCACGCTCCACAGTTTCAACAGCATGTCGTCTCCGACGGTCACGAACCGTTGTCCGTCGTCGAGCCATTGCAGATCGCGTATCCAGCCGTCGTGCGCTCGTTCGATGTGTCGCACACTCCGGCCGGTGTGGAGTTGATGCCAAGTGAGTGACCCATCGTAGCGGCCGACGAGCAGACGGCGGTCGAGCGGACCGCGCTCGATGAGCCCCAGCGCGGCGACGTACCGCGTCGACGCGAACCGGCTGCGCAATTGCCACTCGGCCCCGTTGAGCGGCAGCTCGTAGACTTGCCCATCACTGCCGCCGACGTAGGCGCAACCCTGCGCACGATCGACCGCCAGGGCCAGCAGTGTGCCGGCGCTCTTGACGCTCGCGATCGGTTCAGGGGTCTTGGGCTTCGTCTCAGCCATAACAGCAATGGTAAGGCGGGAGGTTAAATAGTCAGAATCGAATCGACCGCCCGAGAGTGCTCGGGGGCCAGCGGCACCGGGCGTAGCCCGACCTGATAATGCTTT
>CAYLYE010000148.1:0-16149 GCA_964387325.1 uncultured Planctomycetaceae bacterium | reverse complement strand
AACGACGACGAGACATTGGATGGGACCGCTTCAAAGGGCGGCACCAGCGATCATCGAAAAGCTCGCCTGCCCCGCGGGGCAGCTCGCACCACGATCCGGAGTTCCAACCTCCTGCACAACGTGCGACCCGAACACCCGCTGTGGCCCGACCGACGAGACGTCCCAACCAATTCATCGTTCCAAGTTCCCATGAGAAGGAGAGGTTGCTCAATGAAACTGCATACACTCGTAGGAGCGCTGATCGTTAGCGTGGGCCTCTGTAGCCAATCTTTTGGCGCCTATGGCTTGCTCGATCGGATCATGTCGGGTGGCTGTAACAGCTGCTGCAAGCCTTCGTGCTGCGAAACTAGCTGTGCCGCTGCCGCCAACACCTGCTGCGCCAAGGCCGCTGAACCGGCCTGCTGTGCGGCCCCCACCAGCTGCTGCAACAACGGCTGCGATGACGGCTGCGGCCGTCGTCACCTGCACTTGTTCTCCGGCCTGCGTGGTTTGTTCCATCGTTGCTGCGACGACGGTTGCGGCAAGAGCTGCTGCGACAACAGCTGTGCGGCTGCTGCCAACACCTGCTGTGCGAAGGCTGCTGAGCCGGCTTGTGCGGCGGCTGCCCCGACCTGCTGTGCCAAGGCTGCTGAACCGGCTTGTGCGGCGGCTGCCCCGACTTGCTGTGCGGCTCCCAAGAGCTGCTGCGGCGACAAGAGCTGCTGCGGCGATAGCTGCTGCCGTAAAGATCGTTGCTGCTTGCTCTCGAATCTGTTCAAGCGGATTCGTTGCAACAAGCCTTGCTGCCCGAACAACTGCTGCGGCAACAACGGTTGCTGCGAAGTCTCGTGCGGTGCTCCGGTCAAGGGTGGCGAAGCCGCTCCGATTCCTCCAGCCCCGATTGCCGATCCTTCGGCTCAAGGTCGCCGTATGATTCAGAGCTATGTTCACGCTCACTAAACTGAGCTGAGCAATAAAACGCTCGTTAACTTAGGCCGGCCCGGAACCTAAAAAGTCCGGGCCGGCTTTTTTTATGCGCCTCGTAAAACGAGGCGGTTTTCAGTTTTCAGTTTTCGGTTTGTATTGTTCCATCCTCACTTAGCACTTAGCACTTCCCCTCCCCCCTACCCCGTCACCTCGCGCAGCTCGACCAATAACCGCTCGACCTCGACCGCGGTGTTGTAGTGCAGCAACCCGATGCGAACCATCCCCTCGGGCTCTAGTCCCAGGTACTCAGTCAACGGCAACGCATAAAAGTTGCCGTTCCAGACATAAATACCTCGATCCGCAAGAAACTCGGCCAACTCGGTCGCCGTCAGCTTGTCGTGCGTGATGCCGAAGGTCGGCACCCGCTCGCTAGCGCGCTCAGGATCGGCAATGCCCCAGAGCTTGACCTGGGGGACGGTTTTGAGCCCCGCGAGAAACTCGCGCGTCAGACTCTCCTCGTAGACCTTGATCGCGTCGAACGCCGCGCATAGCGCCGCGCGGCGATTCAACGAGTCGCCAGCCACTTGTCGTCCCAGGTCGGCCAAATACTCGACCGCCGCCAGCACACCGGCAATCCCCTCGTGATTCTGCGTGCCAGTCATCCACCGCTCGGGTAACGAATCCGCGGCGGGACGCACCTTGTACGGCGTCAACGCAGCGAGCCGCTCGGGTCGTCCCCAGAGCACGCCGACATGCGGTCCAAAAAATTTGTACGCCGAGCAGGCAAGATAGTCGCATCCCCAGGCACGAACGTCGATCAAGCGATGCGGCGCGTAATGGACCGCGTCGACAAACACCTCGGCACCGCTCGCATGAGCCGCCTGAACGATCTCGCCTATCGGATTGATGGTCCCGACCGCATTACTCGCTGCGCCCACGGCTACCAGACGGGTTCGCGACGAGAGCAACGAACGATAATGATCCAAATCGAGTGTGCAGTCGGCGGTGCGCACGTTGATCCGTCGCACCACGACGCCAGCGTCGCGCGCCGCGAGCACCCACGGCGAGACATTCGCGTCGTGGTCGAGATGCGTCACGATGATCTCGTCCCCAGCTTGCCAGCAGCGCGACAGGGCTCGGCTGAAAGCAAAAGTCAGCGTCGTCATGTTCGCGCCAAAGATCACGCCGCGCGGGTCATCCGCTCCCAGCAGATCGGCGACCGCCGCATGAGCTTCAGCCAGCATCGCGTCACTCTGCCGACTGGTCGCAAAAACGCCCCCGTGATTGGCGTTCATCGTGATCATGTAGCCGGCGATGGCATCAATGACGCGCTGAGGAACCTGACTGCCGGCGGGACCATCAAAATAGACGGGCGTTTGTCCGCTCTCGTCCAACTGATGCAAGGCGGGAAAGGCGCGGCGAAATGCAGCAGCGTCGAACTCACCCTCTCGGGCGGCGAGCGAGGCGGGGGTACTCATGGTGTGAAAAATTCCTTTTTTCGCAAATCAGTCATAAACATATAGCCGGGGCGGTGTGTGATGGCCCAGTCGAGCCGCGCGGCCTCGAGCGCCAATTGCGGCGTCACGCCGCACGCCCAAAACACCGGCACTTCGCCCGAATGGATCACCGGCGGGTCGCCAAAGTCCGGATGATCCAGATCCATGATACCCAATTCCTCGGGCAAACCCACATGCACCGGCGCGCCATGCATCCGCGGATAATGTCCGCTGATCTGGCGCACCGCGTCGATGTCCTCGAGTCGATAAGGGCGCATGCTCACGACGAGGTTACCCTGAAACCGGCCTGAGGGCAGGCAATCGACATTCGTGCGATACATTGGCACGTTGCGGCCGAGTTGCATGTGCCGCACCGGATAGCCGGCGCACTCGAGTGCATGCTCGAACGTGAACGAGCAGCCGAGCAAAAAAGCCACCGCGTCGTCACGCCACTCGTGGATGATGTTATCGCTCTGCGGGCCCGCACACAGCCCATGACGGAAAATCCGATAGCCACTCACGTCGGTTCGCAAGTCCGCACCGGGCGCAATCGCCGGTTCGGGGTTGCCCGGCTCGGTGCGACACAACAGCGGGCAACTCTGCGAGTTCAGTTGGCAAAACTGCTCGAATTCGTTCGCCGCTTCGTCGGGCACAATGACCAGATTCGCCTGCACGAAGCCGGGGCATTGTCCGGCGGTCGGACGACGATACTCGCCAGCTCGAATCGCGGCTCGCAGGACGTGAGGTTCAGCGTAGACAGTGTCGGCAGCCATACGTGTTAACGGCGCTGATCGATAATCCGCGCCCCTTTACCTTCAAAACGTGGCAAACTTCCCAATGACACACATTGCACATCGACCTTGAGCCCCAACCGCAGCAGCAGTTCGTCCGCCACACGTTGGGGCTGCTCCAGTCGATCTTCAATCTCGACGCGCAGCTGATCCATCTGCTCGACCTTGAAAACGGTCAAACGATATTCGAGCACCTCGGGAAACCCGCGGAGGATCTGCTCGATTGCGCTCGGGTAAATATTGACGCCGCGCACAATGAGCATGTCGTCGGCGCGACTCACAATCCCCCCTTCAAGCAACACGAAGCGGCATTGCAAACCGTGATTCCAAATCGGCCGCACCAAATCTCCCGTGCGGTAACGGATCACCGGCGAGCCGATGCGCCCCAAGTTAGTGAGCACCAACTCGGCGAGCTCCCCTTCCTGAGCTGGCTGCCCAGACTCGACACTCAAAAACTCGGCGATGAATTCGCTTTCCATCACATGCAGGCCGCGTCGCGCGAGATCGGCGAAACCCCAGGGCCCCACCTCGCTGGCCCCGGCATGATCGATACACTGGCAGCGCCAAATGTTCTCAATCCGCTGACGGATCGCGGGGATCGAGCCTCCCGGTTCGCCAGCGAGCACAATCCGACGAATGCCCAACTCGCCAACATCGAGCTTCCGCTGCTCTCCCACCTCGGCCAAATGCAGTGCATAGCTCGGCGTGCAAAACACGACCGTCGCGCGACTCGTCCGCATCAACTCGAGTCGCGCCAGCGTGCTGATCCCACCGGCCGGTATCGTCAGGCAACCTCGATGCGTCAACGCATCAAACGCACTCCAGAAACCAATGAAGGGCCCGAACGAAAAGGCCATGAAGCAACGGTCGGCCGATGTGATGCCAATACCGTCAAAGATCGTCTGCCAGGTCTCGATCCACCACTCCCAATCTTCGGCCGTGTCGAGCACGACCAACGGTCGTCCCCGGGTGCCCGAGGTTTGGTGATAACGCACATACCGCGCGAGTTCAAAGGTCCGATGCGGCGCGTCGTCGCCGTGGGCCTGCGCGGCGACCAGCTCTTCTTTGAACGTGTAGGGCCAGTCGACCAACTCCGACAGCGACTCGACCGGGCGTTTTAATCCCGCGAGTTTTTCTCGGTAAAACCGATTGCTGGGCAAAACCCGATCCAAGAGCCGGTTGAGACGCTCCAGCTGATGCCGCTCAAGCGCGGCCGGATCGAGTGTGGTCCGTTCATGTCGTTGTTCTGGGGATAGCATCGCCCGATATTACTGATTTGTGATTCAATCTCCAGCACGAAATAGGCAGAACGGAGAGATTGCCTCGGGTTGAATGAATTAACGCGCTTTGATATGTTAGGGTGGGTAAAAAGTGTGTCCCGTGGACCTTGTGCAACCGGAAATCCACCCCATGAGCCGACCTTCCTGTCGCCGCCGCGACCATGCGGCCCACGCCTTTGAAAACTACGCGGCGACGCTGCCCGAGGGGCTCACCCTTCGCAGCCGTCGCAACATGCTCAAGGCTGGGCTGCTGGGCCTCTCCGGATTGCCGCTCACCGAACTTCTGCGTGCTCGTGCCGAGGCGGCGACCAACGGGCGAAGGATGAAGTCGGCCAAGAGTTGCATCCTGCTCTGGATGACCGGCGGGCCGAGTCACATTGACACCTGGGACAGCAAGCCCGACCGACCCGAAATGAATCGCGGTCCCTTCGACGTCACTGCGACCAAGCTCCCTGGCGTGTTCATCTCCGAACACCTTCCGAAGCAAGCCGCGATGCTCGATCGCTTCACGATCATTCGCAGTGTCGATGCGAAGCACAGCAACCACTCACCCAACATCGTGTTTCAAACGGCCAATCTGCGTGCCGAGCCCCGCACGAATCCCGAGGCGGAAAAGTACCCTGCCCTGGCGTCGGTCATTGCCCAGCGACACGGCGCCAATCAGCCGGGAATACCGCCCTACGTGGCGTTCATGAAATCGCGCTCACACTTGGCCTTCGCCGGCTACTTGGGCAAACAGTACGACCCGTTCATCGCCAACGAAGCTTGCGTGCTGCCCAAGCTCGATCTGGTGGGACAGTCGACCGGCGAGTCCACCACGGGCAGCCTGTTCCAATTGCCCGAAGGGCTCTCGATGGATCGGCTTTACGATCGTCGCCGACTGCTTGGCGATTTCGATCGCATGCGGGCCGGCCTCGATCAGGACGGCTCCATGGACTCGCTGTCGCACTACCAGCGGCAGGCGGTCGAGATGCTCGTGGGGGGAGGTGCCCGGCAGGCTTTCGATCTCTCGCGCGAACCGTCCGCCACACGCGAACGATATGGCAACCACCTCTGGTGTCAGCAGGCGCTCGTCGCGCGTCGGCTCATCGAGGCCGGCACCGCGTTTGTCACACTCGACTTGAGCTACCACACCGCAAGTGGCACATGGGACACACACGGCGACAACATTCCGCCTTACGGCGGCATTCGTCGCGGGTTGGGACCGCTGCTGCCCTTATTCGACCACCTGCTGACAACTTTGGTGAGCGACCTGGAAGAGCGCGGTTTGCTCGACGATACGCTCATCGTCGCGATGGGTGAATTTGGTCGCTCGCCAATGATGGGCACTCAGGGGAGCACCGACGGCCGCAACCATTGGCCTCCGGTGATGAGCATGTGTCTGGCCGGTGGCGGCCTGCGACATGGTCAGGTGATCGGCGCAACCGAAAGCGACGGCGGACAAATTCGTGAGCGGCCCGTCACTCCTGGCGACCTCGCGGCGACCTGGTTCAAGTACTTCGACGTGCCACTCGACGCGCAGTACCTCGACAATCAAGGCCGGCCACGCAACGTCATCGATGGCGGTGGTACTCCGATCGCCGAGTTGTTCTGATCGAAAAACGTTGCTTTGTTCGTGAGCCGGGTTCCGCCCTTGCCGAAAGCTCGCCCCGCCGTCTAAGCTGCCGGGGAGAACTGTATCCTCACGGACGAATCGCTCATGTCGTCATCCCAACCGGCGCCGCTCGGCGCTCCGCGCGCGAGTTACCGTCGTGGCTTGCATATCCTCTTGGCAGGCGCTGCCCTGATCGCCGCCTGTCGCTGGCTGATTGCCTTTGACGAGGGACACGCCATCATGGCCAGCTTTTCGGCCTTGGCGCTCACGGTCGTCGTCTTCAGTTACTGGTTCGTTCGCTACTCGTGTGCCCCACGCAAGATCAAGCTCACCTGGATGGTCTGCCTAGTGGGGCTCGTCGGCTGCGTCGAGATCAAGGGCTGCCAGGGAAACCTCGTGCCGATCGTTGGCTGGCGTTGGGCCAAGTCCCCCGATCAACTGTTGGCTCGCGTCGAACGTCCCACCGCCGAGGCGACCGAGGCTGCGGTCGATTTGACCCAAACCAGTCCGCATGACTACCCCGGCTTTTTAGGCGCTGACGGTCTTGGTATCGTGCCGATGGATCCGTTTCCGGCCGGAGCAATATCTCCCGCGGCACCGAAGGTCGTTTGGCGACACCCGATCGGCGCAGGCTGGTCGAGCTTCGCCGTGGTCGGCGACTTTGCCGTGACCCAAGAGCAACGCGGCGATGAAGAGTTAGTCGTCTGCTATGAGTGGAAGACGTTCCGCGAACGCTGGCGGCACAGCGACCCGGGCCGACACGAGACCGCGATGGGAGGCATCGGCCCCCGCGCGACACCCACGATCCATCAAGGGCTGGTCCTTGCTCTTGGGGCCGAAGGGCGGCTGAATTGTCTCGACGGCTCCGATGGCAAAGTCCGTTGGAGTCGCAATATCCTGACCGATCACAAGGCCCGGCTGCCCGACTGGGGCAAGAGTTGCTCGCCGCTCGTGGTCGGCGACTTCGTGATCGTCAGCGTCGGTGGCGACAACGGCCGCGCGCTGGCCGCGTATCGGCTCGCCGACGGTACTCTCGCGTGGCACAGCGGCGATGACGAAACGAGCTACGCCGCTCCGGTACTCGGCACGCTTGATGGTGTCGAGCAGATCATCATGCTCAACGGTGCGAGCGTGACGGGGCACGATCCGCGAAGCGGCAGTGTGCTATGGCGCTTCGATTGGCCCGGTCTCCCGCCCAAGGTCCCTCAGCCGATCGTGCTCGCGCCGCACGATCTGCTCGTGTCGTCCGGCTACGGCTTAGGATGCAAGCGACTCAGCGTGAAACGCTCCGGCTCTCAATGGGAGGTCACCGAGCGTTGGAGCACCAACAAGCTGCGGCCAAAATTCACCAACCTGATCGTGTACGATGGCCATATCTTCGGCCTCGACGACGGCATCTCGCTGGCTTGCGTCGACCTCGAAACCGGTAAGATGAAATGGAAACAAGGACGCTACGGTCACGGCCAACTACTGCGAGTCGGCCCTCGATTGCTCGTTCAGGCCGAGAACGGTGACGTGGCGCTCGTCGATGCCAGCGGCACCGCATATCGCGAACAACTCCGGTTCCCAGCCCTCGATGGTCGCACCTGGAACAACCCGGTGCTGTTGGGCAACTACCTGCTCGTACGTAACGATCGTGAAGCGATGTTGCTCGAATGGCCTGAAATACGAGGCGTGGAACCGTAGCGGCGTTGCCGCATGTTGCCGCCGGGCAACAAGAATGCCGCGCTCGTGTTGACCAAACGCAACATGCCGCTCGGCGTTTGAAATTTTCTCGCTGAGCAGACCATCGCCCCGGCGGAATGACCTAAGGTTGTTCAACGTTTCGAGTCGGTTTCTAGCCAGAAAGTTGAGCGATCATGACCCGATTGCAATTATTGTGGACGAACGAAGACGGTGCCGTCATCTCGGCCGAGATCATGCTGGTGGCGACGATCCTGGTGATCGGCATGATCGTCGGGCTCAAGAGTGTCCGCGACAGCGTGGTGAGCGAGTTGGCTGACGTGGCCCAGGCGTTCGACAATGCCAGCCAGAGCTACTGGTACAACGGTGCCAACAACAACCGCGGCGGCATGAATGGCTCGTCGTTCGATGATCGCCATGGCGATGACAATGGCCACGGAAAGTACGGCATCCAGACCGCCGCGCAGGCTTTCGGCGAGTCGTAAACGTCAGCGTCACGAGCAAGGCTGGCCATGCTGAGCGAACATGCTCACGCAGACGTGAGCAAGGCACACACGAACGAATCGCTTAGTGCGAAACGGTCTCGCGTTTTATATCCGTGTGCGTGTGATCGATTTGCTCGTTGACGGCCGACTGAGCAGCGCCGGCCAACGGCGAGCGCCCTCGATGCTGTCGGATCTGATAGTACATGTACGCCGAGAACGAGCCCAGCAGCAGGAAGGGCATCGACATCATAAAGAGGATGCTGTACATGTACGCCTGTGGCAAGTTGCCATACCGCTGCTGATTACCTAACGCCGTTTTGCATGTCGGGCAAGCCTCGACCACGGTCGCCATGACCAGGCACAACACGACCGACATGATGACAATCGAGCGACGCGACACGTTCGCACCTCACACAGGGGCTTTCAAGTTACTTCGGTAGTATAAGCTCGGCGAAATTGGGTGGGTAGAGCTGATAAAGCAACACGTAGATCACAACGCCGGTGATCGATACATACAACCAGATCGGAAATGTCCACCGCGCCCAACGACGATGGGCCGCTCGCCGATCACGATAGCCGAGATAGATCGTGCGGATGGCCAAGACCGGTACGGCCGCGGCAAGCACGACGTGCGAGAGCAGCAGTGCCAAGTAGACGACCCGAACCGCGCCGGTGCCTGCGAACGGCACGCCGCCGCGCCCCGTCAATGCCAGCACCTGATAGTGATAAATCAGGTAGCAGATCAAAAACACGACACTAACCCCGAACGCGGCCACCATCACGCGGCGATGAGCCGCCTCGCGACGCTGCTTGATGAGAACATAGCCCACGCTGAGCAAGACCGTGGCGGTCGCGTTGAGCAACGCATTGATCTTGGGCCACATCCAGACATCGAACTCGAACACGAAGCGCTCCTTACGGCTGGCTGGCAACGGGAATAGCCAACACCTCGGGCAGTTTCTTTTTCAATTGCGCGACGAGTTCCGGCTTCGATGGATGATAGGCCCCGTGCTGTTTCAAATTACGATCGACGAGCACGGCGCGTTCGGCATGCACTTTGCGATCGACCGGGATCTTGAACGTGTCACTGCACAAGGCGCGGATGATCTCGAAATCACCCGTAAAAAACAGCCATTTATCCTTATCGGCGCCAAACGACTGAGCGTACTGGCTAAGCACCGCGGGGGTGTCGTTTTCTGGATCGACCGACACGCTCACGATCGTCACATCCATGTTATTGTCCTTGAAGTATTGCTGTAGCGACGCGAGATCGTTGTTGATCTGCCGACAGGTGCCCGGACAGCTTGCAAAGAAGAAGTTCAATAGCCAGACTTTTCCTTTCAACTGACTGAACTCGAACTCTTGTCCGCTGCGTTCGGTGAGCCGCACTTTGGCGAGGTTGTCCCAATTGATTTCGTTGGGAGGGGTGAGCGCGCCGTCGGTGTGATCTTTTGCCGCGCCGTCTTTCGGCTTCGAGCCAGGAGGCAAGCCGCCGTCGGCGCTGGCCGTTTCGGCACGTGTCAGGCGGTAGATCGTGAAGCCGCCGTAGGCCGCGAGCGCGAGTAACAAAATACTGACCCAAATGCGAACGAGCGTGGTCATAGCAAGTCTCCGCGAGTGCGTTGCCTCGAAATCCACCAGGACAACGTGAAGGTGACCGCCGCAAAGAGCAACGTGACGCTCCAACACACCGCCAAGGAAGGCAAGCCGGCCGGAATAGCCTCGCTCGCCGGATGCGACCAATATAGTAACCGGCGCAACCCGGCGACACCGTAGGTTAGGGGGTTCAATCGCACGATCCAACCGAGCCAACCATCGGTGGCCGGGAAAAATGCCCCGCTCAGCAACCACATCGGCATGAGCACGATGCTCATCACGGCATGAAACCCTTGGGTCGAGTCGAGCCGCCACGCGATGATGAACCCCAAGCCCGTGAGCGCCAATGCCAACACACTGAGTAATGCCAAAATGGCGCCGATCGACGCCAGCGAGTATTCGATGCCAATGAACAACCCCAGCAGCAAGAACAACGCGGCCTGAAAGAGAGCAATGAGCGTCCCCCCGAGCAGCTTGCCAAGCACCATCGCCCAAGAGGCGATCGGCGCGACCAAGACCGACTGCAAAAAGCCTTCGCGACGGTCCTCGATGATCGAGATCGTCGCAAAGATCGCCGTGAACAATACGATGAGTGCCACCGTTCCAGGGAAGAAATACTCCTGAAAACCGGGAGAGGCGCCGGCGCTCGACAACCGGAACGACGGACCAAGTCCCGCGCCGAACAGCACCCAAAACACGATCGGCTGGCCGATCGCGCCCACCACGCGATTTCGCTGACGGAAGAACCGCACAAGCTCGCGATGGCACAGAGCGATGATGACGGAAAGGGAATGCATAGCGAAGGATGAATTCGGAATGATGCATGATGAATAACAGAACGCTCTCGCGTGAGCGCTCGGTATTCAGCATTCTGCATTCATCATTCATCATTTCTCCAGGTGTGTCCTGTTCGAGCAATAAAAACATCTTCCAACGTTGGCTTACCAAGGGTTAACGAGGCGATGCGTCCTTCGGGGAAGGCGGCGAACAGCAGCGGAACCACTTCAGGTCCGCGTGGCACCTCCAATCGTACCTGACCGTCGAGGACCTTGGCCGCATAGCCAAGCCGCGCGTGAATATCTTGCGCGAGCAATTCGGGGTCGTCGGCCGAGATACTGATCGTGTCGCCACCGACCGTCGCACGCAAAGCATCGGGTGTATCCAGGGCAACAAGTCGGCCACGATCGATGATCGCCAGCCGATCGCCCCGCTCAGCTTCTTCGAGCAGATGCGTGGTGAGCACGATGGTGACACCGTCTCGTTCGCGGAGTTGCCGCAAATATTGCCACATGTCGGCTCGTGCGCCGGGGTCGAGACCCGTGCTGGGCTCATCGAGCAACAGCACCCGTGGTGCGTGCAGCAAGCCCTTGGCTAGCTCGACGCGCCGCCGTAACCCGCCGGAGAGCGTCTCGACAAGGTCGCGTCGCCGGTCGCTCAGGCCGAAGCGTTCGAGCAGATCTGTCTCAAGGGCCCGCAACTTCGCACCTGACAGACCGTACAGTGCTCCCTGATGACGAAGGTTCTCACTAACGGTGAGTTTCTTATCGAGGCTAGGAGACTGGAACACGACCCCGATGTGGCGGCGCACTTCATGGGCCTCTTGAGACACATCGAACCCCGCGATGGACATGCTCCCGGAGGCAAGTGGGATCAGCGTCGAGAGCAGACGGAAGAGCGTGGTCTTGCCGCCGCCATTGGGACCGAGAATGGCAAATATCTCGCCCGGGGCAACATCCAAACTCAATCCATCGAGCGCGAGCCGGCTGCCGTAGCGGTGGGACACATGGCGAACAGAAACGGCACTAGATTCGCTCATCCCAATAAAGACGCAAGGTATAACGCTCGCCGAGTGGGTCCGTTACTCGGGCGGCAGCGCATGATTAGTGATGGGCATCGTGCGCGGCGGCTTGGCTGCTTTGCTCAATGAGCAGCTTCGTGTCCGCTTCGGTCGCAGCCGCCGCTTTGCGAGTCGGAGCGTACTGGTAAAGCGCATCTTCACTGGCGCGGCGCCCCACGTCGGGTATGAGCGCCAACACAAGGAACACGGACATGATCGAAGCGGGGATCGTCAGCACGTACTTCCAGTCCGCTTCGCTCTTGAGGTGCATGAAGAACAGAATCACGAGCGAGGCCTTACAGCAAGCGATCGCCAACATGAACGTCCGAGCCACGCCGGGCGCGTCACCCATCACGCTGCGCCAGACATCGAAGTACGTCAGGAACGACGCCCCGGTCAACGCACAGAGCGCGAAGAAGACGGCAATATAAATACCAACGCCGTGGTGACCGTGGTGACCGTGGTCATCGCTGTGGCCGTGGCTGTCGTGATGATCGCTCATATATTCGTCTCAAATGTCTGATGGTTTCAAGCGGTGAAAGGTCGTTCGAGCCGCGGCATGAATTAGAACAGATACAGCATCGGGAACAGGAAAATCCACACCAAGTCGACAAAGTGCCAATACAGGCCGACGTTCTCGATGATGCCGGCGTTCTTGGGCGTAAAAGTCATAGGGAGCATGAGGGCAAACGTGATCAGCCCCACCAACACGTGGATGGCATGGAAGCCGGTCATGAGAAAATAAGTGGCCGCCCACATGTTGCCGCCGGGAATAACGATCGGCATCTTGAGCCACTTCTCGGCGTCGTTTAAGCCATGTACGGCACTGTGCGAGTGGGGCTTGGGGAGCGGCATGATCTTGGCCGCCAGTTGGGCAATCTTCACCGGATCGTCGCTGCTCGATTCGTCACGCAGTTCGCCAAGCAACTTGAAACGGCGGGCGTCTTCCGCGGTCTTTTCCTTCAATTTCGACAACGGGGCCATCAACTCCAAGGCCCGCGAGCGCACGGCCGAACCGTACTCCAGATCGGGCTTCTCGTAGATCGCACTGCGCGGATAGACCGGATAAATGCCGTGCGCGAACTTGCCGTAGTACTCGTAGGCCTTCACGCCCAAGAAGACGCTCCCCAGGATGAATGTGAGCAACAGCCAGTTCTTTGCCGCCTGCGATTTGTTCGAGCGGGCCGCCTCGAGCGCCAATACGATGGTCACGCTGGAGCAGATGAGCACGAACGTGTTGAACGCGCCGATCGGCTCGCTGAGGTGTACCGCATGGGTCGACGGCCAAGTGAGCGCGCCGAAGCGGAGCACGATGTACGTACCGATAAGCGCCGCGAAGAACATGATCTCCGTCGACAAGAATAGCCACATGAACAGCTTGCCCTTGGAGAGCGGCAGAGCCGGCTGGTATTCGAGTTTCAGCGGTTGATGAGCGTGAGCAGTAGCCATGAGGCAGTTCCAAATGCTGAATTCGGAATGATGAATGATGAATGTGGAACGAAGATTAAGCAGGGCTCAATCCATCATTCATCATTCATCGTTCATCATTCAAATTATGGGTCCAATCATTAACATCACAAACACGACGGGCAGGTAGACGAGCGAGGCCCGCAATAACCAACGGGCCGACAACTCGTCACGCTGCCGAGCAAACCAAACCGCGAGCGCCAACTGGAACAAGCCCAGCACGAGCGCCACGGACAGATACCAAGGTCCGGCAAAGTTCACGACCGCCGGCAGCAAACTCACCGGCAACAACACCAGCGCGCCCAACACGGCCTGCAAGCCGGCGCGACGTCCGCTGGGGTCGACGATCGACAACATCTGCATGCCCGCCGCGGCATACTGATGCCGATAGATCCAGGCGATCGCCATGAAGTGTGGGAACTGCCAGAGGAACACGATCGCGAACAGCACAGCGGGCGCGAGCCCCAACTCGCCGCCAACCGCGGTCCACCCCATCAGCACCGGCAAGCCGCCAGCGACCGCCCCCACCACCGTGTTAAACGGCGTGCGGACTTTCATGGGGGTGTAGACCACGACATACAGCAGCCAACTGAGCAGCCCAAGGGCTGCGGTCAAGGCGTTGACCAGCAAGGCCAAGTAAACTACGCCGATCCCACCGGTGATGGTGCCGAAGGCCAGCACTTCGCCCGACGATAAACGTCCGGAAGGGAGCGGTCGATCGGCCGTGCGTGGCATCAGGCAATCACGGTCCCGTTCGAGCCATTGATTGAGCGCACTGGCACTGCTGGCCACGAGCGCGGTGCCAAACAGCGCATGCAACAAATTCCACGGGTCGAGCGCACTGAGTCGGGCCATGTACCCCGCCGCGGCAACGGTGACCAGTTCAAGCACCGCGATCTTGGGCTTCGTGAGTTCGAGGTAGTCGGCCCAGCGCGAACTAGCTGCGTGCTCGTGCGCGAGTTGTTCGACGAGCGGAGCATCCACGGGTGATTCGACGAGCAAGCTGGAAGTGCTCATAGCGCCACCCCCAGGCTCAAGGGGCGACTCAACGACCATTGCGGAGCACGTAGCGTGAGACGTCCGGCACGCAAGGCGATGAGCAACGAGGTGACCAGAATCAGCGAGCCGGTTGCGACATGAGCCGTGACGATACTGGCTTGCAAGAAGCTCTCTTGCTGGACAAGGAACGCCTGGGCCCAATCCCAGGAACCAAACCAGACAGGCCAGCCGTACTTGACGATCCAGGTCGCCGCGCCGAGCGCAAATTGCACAAGCACAAGCAGCGACAAGCCCTGTGCCGGTCGAACAAGCCAGGCGAACGATTCGCGCACGCGCCAGATGCGCCGCAGCAACAAGCCCTGATGCACCAGCAGGCTCGCTGCCGTAATCAGGTGGAACCAGAGCATGGTGCGAAAGTAGCCAATGTCGTCCGCCAAGCCAATGTGTCGCAATTGAGCGCCGAGCACGATTTGCAAGTAGGCCAGCACGGTCGTCACGAGTGCGAGGCTAAAAATTCCTGACTCCGAGGACTGCCGAGCGCTGACCGCTTTCCAACGCTTCGAGGTCACCACGGCCAATGACACCGCCAAGGCAAAGAACACCGGGCCGGTGCAGCCATGAATCTTGGCGAGCGTGGTGCGATCGAGCAGCACGCGCAGACCGCCGAGCACGCCTTGCACGATAACCGCCGCGAGCACGATCAGTGCCAACGCGCCGACCCAGCGACGAGATTCGCTCCGCAGACATACGATTAGCGCCGCGATGGCGATCATGCCGACCGCCGCGCCTAAGAGTCGATGGCCATGCTCGACCAGAATATCCCAGGGGCCAAACAACCAAGTCTGCCAGGGGTACAAGAACAAGTTGTAACCGTAGGTGTTGGGCCAGTCGGGCACCGCCATCCCCGCCTTGTAACTGGTCACCAAGCCGCCGACCCAAATGAGCGGAAACGTGGCGCAGACCAACAGCACGGCGAGCCGATGCGGCCAAGGCGATTCGTGCTGTTGTGGGGCGGACATGGGAAGGGTTCTTGGTTGTCAGTTCTCGGTTCTCCGTTCATTGAGAACCGGTCGTGTTCAGTGCTTAGTGATGCGCCTCGCCGGTGCTTTCGCCGGGCTTCGGGGGCTGCCACTGCGGATAGTAATCTTCGTCGGCCGTCGGTGAGTTGAACTCGTACGGGCCGCGGTAGACGATCGGCTGCACATCGAAGTTGCCGTGTCCTGGCGGGCTCGGGGCCATCCACTCGAGCGAGTTGCTGCGCCACGGATTGCGGCCGCATTTCGGTCCTAAGAAGATACTCGCCACGAAGTTCACCACAAAGATGATTTGCGTGAGCCCCATACCCAACGCGCAGATCGTCATGAATGCGTTCATCGGCTGCATGTTGGCAAAGGTTTCGTAGTGGTACGGGTCGGCCAGTCGGCGGGGGAAGCCGCCGGTGCCAAGAATGTGCATCGTGAAGAACGTGCCGTTGAAGAAGATAAACGTCAGGATGAAGTGAATCTTCCCCCAGAACTCGTTCATCATCCGGCCAAACATTTTGGGGAACCAGAAATAAATACCGCCGAAGACTCCCAAAGCCGTGCCACCAAATAGCACGTAGTGGAAGTGAGCGACGATGAAGTACGTGTCGTGAATGAAAATATCGACGGGCGTCGCGGCCATGAAGATTCCCGACAGGCCGCCGATGATAAACATCGAGACAAAGCCCAGGGCAAACAACATCGGGGTGGTGAACGAGATACGACCGCCCCACAGCGTACCGAGCCAGTTGAACACCTTAATGGCGCTGGGGAGCGCGATCATCATCGTCGAGACCATAAACGTCATGCCCAACATCGGGTTCATGCCCGAGACGAACATGTGGTGCCCCCAGACAATGAAGCCCAGCCCGGCAATGCCCGAGATCGAGTAAACCATCGGCTTGTAGCCGAACAATGGCTTGCGAGCAAAGCAGGTGAGAATATCGCTGACCATACCCATCGCCGGCAGGATCATGATGTACACGGCTGGGT
>CAYLYE010000147.1:0-16171 GCA_964387325.1 uncultured Planctomycetaceae bacterium | reverse complement strand
CGGCGACAGGGTCGCGCCGGCCGCCAAGCGCGCGCGCAAGCTCGACGGTCGCCCGCTGTCGAGCGCCTCGTGCATGCGTTGGATGACCGCCGTGGCACTGGCGTAACCTTCGAGATGCCCTCCCTGGCCACAAGAGCAAACGCGGGCCGACGAGTTCCAATCGATGATGATGTGTCCCAGCTCGGCACCGTGGCTGTGCTCGCCTTCGATCGACTCTTCGTGCAGGATGATGCCTCCGCCCACTCCGGTGCCGAGCGTGAACATCACGAGGCTCGAGTGTTCGCGTCCGGTGCCGACCCAAAACTCGCCGAAGGCCGCCGCCCCGGCATCGTTGTTGAACGCGACCCGCTTGCCACAATGATGCTCTAAGCGCGACACGATCGGAAAATCATTCCAACCGGGCAAATTCGGCGGATCGAGCAGCATGCCGGCCGCAATGTCCATCGTGCCCGGCGAGCCCAGCCCCACGTAGGCAACTTCCTGGGTCGAGGCGAGACCGGCCTGCTGAGCCGCTTGTTCGAGCGCCACGGCCATCCGTTGGGTCGCGTCCTCGGGGCCCCGCGCCGAGTCGGTCTTGATACTCAGCCACGACAAGGGGCGCCCCAGGTCGTCGACGATGCCGACCTTGATGTTGGTCCCTCCCAGGTCGACCCCGGCAAAGAACGGGCGTTGCGCCTCGGACAGTTTCAAAAAACGACGTTCGGTCGACATAAGCTCAGGGCAGAACGAGAGACTTACTTCGCGGCAAGGGGGGGTCGGCTGACGACGGTGGCGCTCGTCCGTCGGGCGAAAGTATACGGATATTGACCTCGGGGGACAACCGCACCTAAGCCAGGCAGTCGATCCACACGGCTTGTCGCAAGGAATTGACCTGAAATGGCTTGCGAACGTCCTGGGAGCTGATTTTTACCCTCGATCCGGCGAGCATGACCGCCTGCTGCGTAGTCGTAAGCTACGATTCTCGGGAGCAGGGGCCTGAGCGATCCCCCCCGGCTCCCTACATGACCGGTCCGTAATTTGCTTTGAAAGGAGTTGGTCACCACGCGCCTCGGGACCCGTTGTCCTGAGTGTCGGCTGGCGACATCATTCATAACCTCTTATGGATTAACATGTTGTGTTGCTTGGCCATAACTGTCGGCTCGCACGCCGAAGTTCATAGCCTTGCCCAAGGTTTGCACATCCCTGCTCGTTTCGTTGGCGATGGGTTCCCTATGCGCGCTCGATTCATTTATCTCAGTGTTATTACAACCCTGCTGGCCATTTTGGCCTGGGGGCATTCGACTCACTGGTCGCTGCCCATCCATCCATCGGTGGCCGTCAAGCCAGCGAAGCGAGCCACGGTCGCCGCGCCTAACGTTGCGCCGGGCGACGACAAACAGCCCGCGAAAACCGAGTTGCATCTCGACGACGAGGCCATTCGCAAAGCGGGCATCGAGGTCGAAGACGTCCGCTCGCGTCGCATCGAGCAGAAGATCGACGCCCACGGCGTGGTCGCCTACAACCAAGATGCCGTCGCGCAGCTCTCGTCGCGCGTCAAGGGAAACGTCTGGCGCGTCGAAAAGCGCGTCGGCGAAAATGTGCATCGCGGCGAGGTGCTGGCCATCGTCGAGTCGCTCGCCGTCGGCGAGGCCAAAACCGATTTGCTCCGCGCGATCGTGACGGCCGACCTCAAGCAGAGCAATCTCAAACGACTTCGCGACGCCAGTGCCGCCGTCCCCGAGCGCGTGATCCGCGAGGCCGAAGCCGACGCGCGTGAAGCCAACGTCCGGTTGCTCAGCGCCCGACAGACGCTCATCAGCTTGGGCCTGAAAATCGATCTCGCCGACCTCAAAAACATCGACGACGAAGCCCTCGCACAACGCATTCAGTTTCTCGGGCTCCCCGATTCGATCCGTGACACGCTCGATCCGCTCTCGACCACGGGCAACTTGATCCCGGTCGTGGCGCCGTTCGATGGCGTGGTGATCGGCCGCGCCACGAGCATCGGCGAACTCGTTTCGCCCGAGGACTCGCAATTTGTCGTGGCCGACACGAGCCGCATGTGGCTGCTGCTCGACATTCGCAAAGAAGACGTGGGCTACGTGCGGATCGGCCAGCGGCTGTCGTTCGAGGCCGATGGCGTGAGCGGCACCGTGCAAGGAATCATCGACTGGATTAGCACCGAAATGGACGAGAAAACCCGCACGCTCACCGTCCGCGCCGTGGTCAACAATCCGTTGGTCGACGCGCAGCGCGGCGGACAAGAGCAACGGCTGTTGCGCACCCACACGTTCGGCACCGGACACATCGTGGTTCGCGAGCGGCCCGAGGCCATCGCGGTTCCGAACGAGGCGGTGCAGTTCGATGGCCAGCGGCACTACGTGTTTGTGCGCGAGGGAGAGATCTTTCGCCGTCGCGACGTGCGGACCGGAGTCGTCAAGGACGGTTGGACCGAAATTCTCTCGGGCCTCGCGGCTCGCGAACAGGTCGCCACGGTCGGCGCTCATGTGCTCAAGGCCGAGTTGCTGATCGTCTCCGCTCAATAGCCCCCCCCAATCGCGCGCCTGATATGATCGATCGCATCATCGCCTGGTCACTGTCGCACCGTTGGACGGTGGGATTCGCTTCGCTCGTAATCGCCGCGCTCGGCGTGCTCTCCGTGTTCAATTTGAACATCGACGCCTTTCCGGACACGACACCGGTGCAGGTGCAGATCAACACCACGGCCGTCGGCTTCGTGCCCGAAGAGATCGAGCGTCAAATCACGTTCCCGGTCGAGCTGGCGATGAACGGCATGCCCGGCATCGAGCAGGTCCGCTCGATCTCGCTGTTCGGACTCTCGCAGGTGATCGTGACCTTCCGGGACGGAACGGATATCTATTTCGCGCGGCAATTGATTCAAGAACGGCTCGCGTCGCTGGTGCTGCCCGATGGCGTCACGCGACCTCAAATGGGCCCCGTCTCGACCGGGCTGGGCGAGGTGTTTCACTACTTTCTGATCGCCAAACAGACCGACCTCACGCAGCTGAGGTCGTATCACGATTGGGTCGTGAAACCGCTGTTGCGTCCAGTAAGCGGCACGGCCGAGGTCAACAGCTGGGGCGGCTTCGAGAAGCAGTACCAGGTGCGTGTCGATCCCACCGCGCTGGTCCGCTACGACTTGACCTTCGATCAGGTGATGACCGCCGTGCGCGACAACAACCTGAACATTGGCGGTGGCAGCATTGATCTCGCCGGCGACATGCTGCTCGTGCATGGCGTGGGACGCACGATCAGCACCGAACAAATCGGCAACATGGTGATCGCCGCCAAGGATGGTGTCCCGATCCACGTGAGCGATGTCGCCCAGGTGACCATTGGCCACGAGATTCGCCGCGGCGCGGTCACCGCCACGACGCGCGACAGTGATCACCCCGAGCAGCTGAACCAGGGCGAGGTCGTGCTCGGCTTGGGCTTTATGCTCATGGGCCAAAACAGCTACGCCGTCACGCAAGCCATGCGCGACAAATTTGCCGAGGTGCAGTCGAACCTGCCCGACGACGGTTCGATCGAAACCGTCGTTGCCTACGATCGGACCGAGTTGGTCGATCGGGTCATCGCCACGGTGAAAAACAATCTGCTCGAAGGCGCGACGCTCGTCATCCTCATCTTGTACGTCTTCCTTGGCAATCTGCGCGCGGGGTTGATCTGCGCCGTCACCATCCCGCTCTCGATGTGTGTCGGGTTCTGCGGCATGTGGTGGGCGGGCATCGCCGGCTCGCTGCTCAGCCTCGGCGCGATCGACTTCGGCGTCGTCGTCGACAGCTCGGTCGTCGTGGTCGAAAACATTGTTAAGCGGCTCGGTCATTTAGGCCGCCTGATGGGACTCAAACGGCTCGAAGCGGTTCGCGACGCGGCCATCGAGGTCCGCACCCCCACGTGCTACGGCCAACTCATTATCATGATCGTCTATTTGCCGATCCTGACACTCGAAGGGGTCGAGGGCAAAATGTTCCGCCCGATGGCGCTCACCGTCATCTTTGTGCTCGTCGGGTCGTTGCTCTGCTCGCTCACGTTGGTCCCCGTGCTGGCCAGTGTCGTGCTGCCCGAGCAGCTCGAAGAAAAAGATGTCTGGCTGGTGCGCGTCGCCCGGCGCGCTTATCAGCGCCTGCTGCAACTCATTCTCCGCGGCCGTTGGGCCGTGATCGGCGGCGCGTCGCTCGCCCTGGGAGCAGCCCTCTGGCTGGCTGCCGGACTCGGCAGCGAATTTGTCCCCCGGCTCAGCGAAGGCGCCATCGTCGTCGGCATCACCCGACCACCCGGGACGAATCTGGACGAAAGTCGCCGCCTGAACTTACGCATGGAACGGATCCTCTGCGAAAAATTCCCCAACGAGGTCGTCCGCTGTTGGAGTCGCATCGGGTCACCCGAGGTGCCGACCGATGCCAGCACGGTGGAAATGACCGACCTGTTCGTCACCCTCTACCCACGTGAGCAATGGCGCCAAGCCCAAACCCAGAGCGAACTGATCGAACTCATGGAGCGCGAGCTGCGTGACATCCCCGGCCAGATCATTTGGTTCACGCAGCCCATCGAACAGCGCATCAACGAAATGGTCAGCGGTGTCCGCGCCGACGTGGCCCTCAAGTTGTTCGGCAAAGATTTCAACCAACTGGTCAACACCAGCCGGCAACTCGAAGAGGTGCTGCGCGGCATCCACGGCACGGTCGATCTGTCGACCGAACAAATGCTGGGGCAACCCATCTTACGCATCGCGATCAAGCAAGATCAGATCGCCCGTTACGGAATCCCCGCTCAAAAAGTGCTCGACCTCGTGCAGTCGGTCGGCTCGAAGACGCTCGGCGAGGTGGTCGAAGGACAGCTTCGCTTCCCACTCGTCGTCCGCTTGCCCGAGCCACTGCGACAAAGTCCCGAGACAATCGCGTCGATCCTGGTGAGCGCCCCCTCGGGCGAGCTCGTGCCGCTCGAACGGCTCTGCGATATCCGCGTCGTCGACGGCCCGCGACTCATCTCGCGCGAATGGGGCGAACGCCGCATCACGATCCAATGCAACGTCCGCGGCCGCGATGTCGGCAGCTTTGTGGCCGAGGCGCAACGGGCCATCAGCGACCGCGTGTCGCTCAGCGATGGATACCGCATCGAATGGGGTGGGCAATTCGAGAACATGCAACGCGCCCAAACCCGCTTAATGATCGTCGTACCGCTCGCCTTGTCGCTCATCGGCGTGTTGCTGTACCTCAGCTTTCGACATCGGTTCGACACCCTCGCCGCATTCGCCAGTGTGCCGTTCGCCGCCATCGGCGGGATCGTTGCCCTGTGGCATCGCGAGCTGCCGTTGTCGATCTCCGCCGCGGTCGGCTTCATCACGCTCTCGGGCATCTCGGTGCTCAACAGCATGGTGCTGATCTCGTTGTTCCGACAACAGCAGCGCGACGGATACAACACCCGCGAGAGCATCGAGCGCGCGGCGATCGAAAGTCTCCGCACCATTTTGATGACCGCGCTCGTGGCCAGCATCGGGTTCGTGCCGATGGCAATGAGCATGGGAGCCGGGGCAGAAGTGCAACGCCCGCTCGCCTCGGTCGTGATCGGCGGCGTGATCACGAGCACCCTATTCACGCTCAGCGTGCTGCCCGTGCTCTACGTCTGGTTCGGCCACTGGCGCGCCCCGCGTGCCAAACCACGCGAGATGTTCCACGGCGTGTAACGCGCCTTGCCAAGCCGGCGGTTTTCCCGCCCCTCTCGCGGGTCAAATCCGGGCAGCATGATCGGCGGCCGAGCCGCCAGCTTGGGGTTGGTGCTCGGAGCGGGTACGCTAATGATGCGTCCTGTCCGTTCATTCATCATTCCGCATTCTGCATTCATCATTTCCTCATGTCCTTCCACATCTATCGCGCGCTGCAACAACGCTTCGAGCCCCTTTCACGCCGTGACGTACTCAAGGCGGCGCTGGCTAGCGCGTCGGGCCTGCTCGCCCTGAACGCGACTCACGCCCAAGCCACGCGACGCGACCTGCCGCGCGTCGTCGTCGTCGGAGCCGGGTTCGCCGGATTGGCCTGCGCCGATGAACTCTCAGCAGCCGGCTACCAGGTCACCGTCGTCGAGGCCCGCGATCGCGTCGGCGGACGTGTGCTTAGCTACCGCGACCTCGTGCCGAACAAAATGGTCGAAGGAGGCGGCGAACTCGTCGGACCCAACCAGCCCACCTGGATGGCTTATGCCAAACGCTTCGATCTGAATTTCGTCGAGATCCCCTGGGAACCATCGGATGTCGTGCTCCTCGACGGCCGGCGACTCGATGCCGCGGCGGCCAAAGAACTGTGGAACGAAATGCGCACCGCGCTCGAGCGACTCAACGCGCTCGCCGAGCCGCTCGATGCATTTGAACCCTGGCACAGCCAGCAGGCTCGCGCACTCGATGCGCAGTCGCTCGACGACTGGATTCGCCGCCTCGACGTGAGCCCCGCGTGTCAGCAACTCATCGCCATTCAGATGACCGGCATCAACGGGCTGATCCCCGCCTGGCAGAGCTTGCTGGGTGTGTTGTGTACCGTGCGCGGCGGTGGCGTGCAAAAGTTTTGGGACGAGACCGACACCATGCACTGCGTCGGCGGTACCCAGCAGTTGGCCGAGCGGCTGCGGCAGTCACTCGATCAGCGCGGCGAGCGGGTCAAGCTCGAGTTGAACTGCCCGGTCGAGACGATCCGTGTCCGCGAAAAAAACGTGGCGGTGCAACTTGCCGATGGGCGCACACTCACGGCCGACGACGTGATCCTGACCGCTCCGCCGACCACCTGGAACAAGATCGCGTTCGAGCCGTTGTTGCCGCCGCACTTGAGCGTGCCGCTGGCCGCGAGCACGAAATACCTCGCGGTCGTGAACGAGCCGATCTGGCGGCGCGACGGTCATCAGCCCAACGCGATGTCCTCGACCGAGGTGCAAATCACCTGGGAGGCCACGGCCGGCCAAGGATCAAGTGGCGCGCACGCTTTAGTCGCATTCAGCGGAGGTCGCGCGGCCGATACCTGCCGCGGCTGGAACGTCGAGGAGCGCGAAGGCCGGTATCGGCAACGGCTCGACGAGTTCTTCCCCGGCTTTGCCCAAGCGTTGACCGGTGGTCGATTCGTCGATTGGGTGAGCGATCCCTGGGCGCGCGGCACGTACTCGTTTCCTGCCCCGCTTCAGGTGACCAGCGTGGGTCCACTCCTCGCCGCGCCGCATGCGGGCCACGTACATTTTGCCGGCGAGCATTGCTGCTACGCGTTCGTCGGCTGGATGGAAGGGGCATTGAACAGCGGCGTCCGCATCGCCCGCCGACTCGCCAAGCGCGACGGCATCGCATAAAGCCGCAATCTCCGGTCGCCGCTTTAAGGGCGACGACTTGGTACTTGAAAATAACCACCGCCGCTATGTGGAGCGATTGGCCGCTCATGTTGTGGCGGCAACAAATGGGAACGATCGACATTGGGTGCTGAACTGGGGAAATGATTCGCGGGGACCAAAAAGCTGTCGGTCGATACCGTACTGCTGGGGGTCGGCGCGTCGTGCGCAATCCGCTGCCAATCGCGACTGGCGCGGAGCACCACCAGTAAATTCTCAAGCTGCTCGTGGGCCGACTGACTTTGACTGACAATCAGTGACAGCGCAGGAGCGAACGGGCGAATCGCCCCTGGTCCACCCACGTCGGTCCAGGTCGTAGGATGAACGGTCGAGGTAATCACGACGATCAGCGAATCAAAGTCCGGCACCAGCCCTTCGGGCGTGCGTTGGGCCACGAGATCGGCGACCGGATAGACACGCGTTTCGAGTCGATCATCAGCCTTCGCTTTCGACGTGATCAACAAACCGTTGTCGGTCGTTACCCAAGTTAAATCATAGGTATCTAAGAGCCGATACAGCGCTAATCGCGCTGTTTCGTTTTGCACATGGAGTTGAACTAAAGAGTCCAGCAGAAACCCAGCATCCTGCATGGCTTTGAGATCGAGATTGATATTCAACCCAAACCGCGCGCGAAAGATGTCGAGCGTCTGATCCAAAGTCACACTATCGACCTGAAACGACACGGGCGCGGCCAATCGGCGACGAATCAACCGCTCCATCTCAATGATCCGAGGCGATACGATTGCAAATACCTGGGGCGAATCTTGGACGCTAACTCCACCACGTTGTGCGGCAGACTCTTGCAACCCCAGCGTCAATTGAGCGACTAGCAGTAATGTGCCGCCGAGAATACGAGCGCGTTTCATCGCAACTCTCCACGCATAAAAGGCCCGATCGGGCGAATGGTGAACGGCAAGTCGACCGGCTGCGCCCAGGCAAAAAGACGAGAAGAATTGGCGTCGAGCACGGCCGGCGATTATGATTATAGGCGCATCCGTTCGCGATGTCAGCCAATTCTGGTCGTACGATTTCTTTTCTTCGCAAAGGGCTCACACCATGCGCTCCCCAAGAATATGGTTCGCACTTGTGGTGTCAGGATGGATCCATTTGTGGGCAGGGCCGGGAGCGATGATCGCTGCCGAAGTGGAGCCGTTGCCCCTCAAACGAATCGTCCTCTTTACCTCGGGCGTGGGCTTTTTCGATCACCTCGGAGAGGTCGACGGCAATCGGCGCGCCGATTTTCGTTTCAATGTGAGCAATGTCAACGATCTGCTCAAAAGCATGGTCGTCCAAGATCTCAACGGAGGCAACGTCTCGGCTGTGAATTACTCGGCGAAAGACCCCACGTCGAAAACACTCCGTACTTTTACGGTCAACCTGACCACGAATCCGACCCAGGCCGAAATGCTCCATCAGTTGCGGGGCAACAAAACCGAGCTGACTCTCAAGGATGGCAAGGTGCAAGGCACGATCATGAGCGTCGAGCGGCGCAGCGTGCCAGCGGAAGGGAACGTTGCCGTAAACGTCGAATATATCAATCTGTTCACCGCCACTGGCCTGCGCGCCATTCCGCTCTCACAGGTGCAAGAAATTCAACTTATCGACGACAAGCTGAACCAAGAAATTCAGCAAGCGTTGAGCGTCCTCTCGCAAGCCGCAGCGACCGAGAAAAAGTTGGTTTCGCTAGACCTGCGCGGAACCGGCAAGCGTCAAGTGCGCGTCGGCTATATTCAGGAAGCGCCTGTTTGGAAGACCAGCTATCGCTTGGTAATCGATGAGGGCAAACCACCGTTTCTGCAAGGTTGGGCGATCGTCGAGAACACGACCGATCATGCCTGGAAGAACGTCCAATTGACGCTCATTAGTGGTCGACCAATTTCGTTTCTGATGGACCTATATCAGCCGATGTATGTCGATCGCCCCACGGTGGTCCCCGAGCACTACGCTACCTTACGGCCACAGGCGTACGACCAAGACATGCTTGCGGCGGCCGAACGATTCCGGCAACTCGGTGAACCGGCCCCGGCCGGAAATCGTGTCGTGCTGGGGCCCCATCGCGGCGGTCAATTTGGATCGATCGGTGGCATGGGAGGCTCTTTCGGCGGCGGAGGCAATTTTGCCGGCGCCGATGGTGGCGGCATAGGAGGAGGCGCATTTGGCGGGGCATTGCCGCCGGTTCCGGCTATCAATCCGGCTCAAGGTGTCATGGCTGCGGCGGTCGGCCAGGAGATTGGCGAGCTGTTTCGTTACGTCATCGACAAACCGGTCGATGTCAGCAGCCAACAGTCAGCGATGCTGCCGATCGTCAATGAATCGATCGAAGGGGACAAGGTCGCGATCTATAACGCGACGGTCCACTCCAAACATCCGCTCGACGGCTTCAAGTTGAAGAACACTTCGCGGCTGCATTTGATGCAAGGCCCGATCACGGTCTTCGACGGTGGCGAGTACGCTGGCGATGCTCGAATTGCCGACGTGGCGCCCGGTGCCGAGCGACTGATTAGCTATGCCCTGGATTTGAACACGGAAGTTATTTCACTGCTCGGGGTGGAAGAAAAAACAAACACTGAGCTACGCATCTTCAAAGGCACCGTGACCGTTAACTCGCGCGAATTGCGGCAACAGACGTACACGATCAAGAATTCTGGTTCACATAAAAAGCGAGTTCTCATCGAACACCCTATCGACGTGGCCTGGAAGCTTGTTCAACCAGCCAAGCTCGAGGAACTCACCAGTTCGTTGTATCGTTTTGCCACCACGGCCGAGCAAGGTAAGCCGACGACGCTGACCGTTGCTGAAGAACAACGACACTCGCGCGAGATTGTGATCTCGTTTGCAACCGTTGAGGAGTTAAAAGTCCTGGCGCGTTCCTCGATAGCGAGCCCGGCATTTAAAAAGGCGATCGAAACGTTTATTGAAATGAACGATTCGTTATCACAACTCACCCGCGATCGCAGTGGGCTCGAAGCCGCACGAGACAATCTGGCCTCCGAGCAGGCACGGATTCGTGAAAACATGCGTGCATTGTCAACCGCACCCAATTCGGATTTGATGGCGACGTACATCAAACGCATGACGAGCCAAGAGGCTGAATTTGAAACCCTGCGGGGCAAGCTTGCGGCCGCCAAAGAGGCTGAGAAAGCAGCCCAACAAGCGATCAGCGAATACCTTGCCAATCTGATCGTCAAGTAAGGCAAACCATCGCTTGTTTCTCCATCTGCTTCGCATGTCAGATCCAGTCGGTCGTCACAATCGGCAGCCCACATCTGCTATGAGCGAGTTTTGCAGAGTTGTGGTATAACTCAAACTGACGTCGGCGATTTACGCACGACGCGCGAACCGCTTTTGCCAAGGAGCCCATCATGGGTAAAGGGAACAACAGCCGTAAAGACGACAAGAAGATGAAGAAGCCCAAGCAAGAGAAGAAGCCGGGACCGTCGGCCGCCAAGAAATAGTCTCGCGGAGCACTCGGTGTGACGCTGCGGATTGCCAACGGCGCAGGGTTCTTGGGCGATAACGTCGACGCTCCGCGATTGCTCGTCGAGCAATCGCGCGTCGACTACCTCGCGCTCGAGTACTTGGCCGAGCTGACGCTGTCGATCCTCGCTCGGCTGCGCGAAAAAGATCCCGCGCAGGGCTACGCGGCCGATCTGCTCGAAGTGCTCGGCAGCCTCACGCCCGCGCTGCAAAAACAGCCGCAGTTGAAGATCGTCACCAACGGCGGAGGCATGAACCCGCTCGCCTGTGTCAAACAGGCCGCACGAACGCTCCTCGCGGCAGGACTGGGTGAGCTGCGGCTCGGCGCGGTGTGGGGAGACGACCTACTCGGCCGACTCGACGCCTTGCGGCAAGCCGGCTGCCCGTTCAAGAATCTCGACACCGGAGAGCCCCTCTCGCAACTCACCGAACCGATCGTCAGTGCGAACGCGTACCTGGGCGCGTCAGCCATCGCCGCGGCGCTCGGTGACGGCGCGCGGATCGTCATCACGGGCCGAGTCGCTGATGCCTCGCTGACCGTGGGCCCCGCCGTGCATGAGTTCGGTTGGGCCTGGGACGATTGGACTCGACTCGCGGCGGCCAGCGTCGCCGGACACGTCATCGAGTGCGGCGCCCAAGCGACCGGCGGCTTCTCACCGTTCTGGAACCAACTCGACCTGGGGCACGTCGGCTACCCCATCGCCGAACTCGAACCCGATGGCTCGGTGACCATCACCAAGCCACCCGGCACCGGCGGGGTCGTCAATCGACACACGGTCGCCGAACAACTCGTGTATGAAATCGGCGACCCGGCCCATTATATTACGCCCGACGTCGATGTCGACTTCACGCAACTCTCATTGCACGAGACGGGAACCGATCGCGTGAGCATCCACGGCGCGCGGGGCCAATCGGCGACCGACACGCTCAAGGTTTCGCTCGCGTATCGCAACGGCTACACGGCCAGCGGGCAACTACTGGTCTACGGTGACGATTGCCTGACCAAGGCGCGTTACTGCGCCGACATTATTTTTGCTCGGCTCAAAACGGCGGGGTTCGTCTACGAACGCACCAACGTCGAGTGTCTTGGCGCGGGGGACGGCGTGCCGGGTGTTCATAAGCCGCCCGCTGACTTGCGCGAGGTGCTGCTGCGCGTGAGCGTACACGATCCGCGACGCGAGGCGGTCGAGCGCTTCACGCGCGAGTTTGCGCCGCTGGCGACCGGTGGCCCGGCGGGGTTGGCCGGCTATACCGCGGCGCGTGGCCCGGTGCGGCCCGTGTTCGCGTACTGGCCCACGTTGGTGCCGAAGTCGCTGGTCACAGCGGAGTACCAAGTCCGCACGGCGGCGCAATGGTGCGCAGGAGACTAAAATGCCCCCGTCTTTGCATCTCCGCCAGATTGCCCACGGTCGCAGTGGTGACAAAGGCAATCACGCCAACATTGGCATCGTGGCTTATCAATCGGCCGCTTTCGAGTGGCTGCGCACATGGCTCACGGCCGAGCGGGTCGCCGAGCATTTTCAAACGTTGCAGCCCACACGGGTCGAGCGGTTCGAGCTTCCCGGCCTGCTCGCGTTCAATTTTCTGCTGTATAACGTGCTCGCCGGTGGCGCGAGTCGATCGCTGCGAATCGATACGCAGGGGAAGTTGCTGAGCACGTCGCTGCTGATGCTCGAATTGCCCGAGATTGCCGATCTCGCCTCGATGCTCCCGAATGAATCCCCGGCGAGTTCGCGCTCATCGTAAGCGAATGAAATCAGTGCGATTGCCTCGCGAGCATCGACGGCTCGGCTATAATTTTGAAAATGCGCGTTGCTTTCGTAGCCAGCGAGCTGAGTTGGCATTGACTCATCCCCCCGATTCGCGAGAAGATCGCGAGGCTTGGAAGCGTTGGCTCTGCTATCACGGCACGTCGGGCGTTGCAACCCATCGTGGAGCAGTTGTCGGTCGGCGCCTCTCGAGCTGCACCAAAAAGGGATTTTTTCTCATGAGCGTGACGGACATGGCATCTTCGCCAGAACGGACAAGCAGTGTGGGCGTTTCTTCGATCAGCCTATACGACAAGTGTTTGGCGCTGGCGCACAACTTGTGGTGGAGCTGGCAGCCCGAAGTGGTCAACCTGTTCCGCGATCTCGACCCGATCCGCTGGCGTCAGTTGGATCACAACCCGATCGCGCTGCTGAGCGAGTTCACCCCCGAGCGCCTCGAGATGCGTGCGGCCGAGTTGGTGCTGTACAGCCGCATCAACCACGCGTATCGCCGGTTGAAAGAGTACATGTCGCACCCACAAACTTGGGCCACGACCAACGCCGGCGTGCTGGGCGCTAAACCCGTCGCCTATTTCTCAGCCGAGTTCGGCATGCACGAGTCCGTCCCGATTTACTCAGGCGGCTTGGGCGTGCTCTCGGGCGATCATGTCAAAAGTGCCAGCGATCTGGGTATCAACTTCGTCGCCATTGGTCTGTTCTACGACCAAGGCTACTTCAAACAACATCTCGATCACGACGGCTACCAGGCCGAAGAGTATCTCGACACGAAGGTTGAAAACGTGCCGATGGTGCCGGCCCGGGGCGCCGACGGTAAATCGATCACCGTGTCGGTCGATACGCGCAACGGCCCGCTGCTCGCCAAGCTCTGGCTGATGCAGGTGGGCCGCGTGCGACTGTACCTGCTCGACTGCGACGTCGACGGTAACAGCCCCGAGGACCGTGAGCTGACGAGTCGGCTGTACGGCGGCGATCATCGCACCCGCATTCGTCAAGAACTCGTGCTGGGCGTCGGCGGCGTCAAGGCGCTCAAGGCGCTGGGCATCACGCCGGGCGTGTTCCATTTGAACGAAGGGCACAGCGCCTTCGCCGGCCTGGAAGTCATTCATCAGATGATGGAAGACGACGGCCTGTCGTTCGACGAGGCGCTGCGCGAAGTGGCTCAGCACACCGTCTTCACCACCCACACCCCCGTGCCCGCCGGCCACGACCGCTTCGATGGCGGCCTGATCGAAGAGCACTTGGGACCAACGCGCGACCGGTTGGGGATCTCGTTCGATCAACTGATGGGCCTGGGGCGCGTCGAGCCGCACAACCCACACGAAACGTTCTGCATGACCGTGCTGGCCATCAAATTGTCGCGTCGCGCCAACGCCGTGAGCGCTCTGCACGGACACGTGAGCCGCCGGATGTGGGCCCATCTGTGGCCGTGGCGCGTCGAGGAAGAAATTCCCATCGGACACATCACCAACGGCGTGCATATTCCCAGCTGGCTGGCCTGGCAAATGCAGCAACTCTACGACCGCTACTTTGCCGCCGACTGGATGAAGCGGATGGGCGAGGCCGAGGTCTGGCAAGCCATCCACGAGATCGATCCGGGCGAGCTATGGGAGACGCATCACTCGCTCAAGAACCAATTGCTCTCGTTCGTCCGTCGTCGCGTCAGCCGGCAGTTCCGCCGCCGTGGCGAGAGTGACGAAGCGGTCGAAACGGCGCGCAGCATCCTCGACCCCAACGTGCTCACGATCGGCTTCGCGCGACGCTTCGCCACGTACAAACGGGCCGACCTGCTGTTCACCGATGCCGATCGGATCGCCGAGTTGCTCAACGATCCGGAGCGGCCGGTGCAAATTATTTTCGCCGGCAAGGCCCACCCGGCCGACGAGCCGGGCAAGCAGTTGATCAAGAAAGTGTCGAACATGCGGCACGACCCGCGCTTCGCCTCGCGCGTCGTGTTCATCGAAGACTACGACATCAACGTCTGCCGGCACATGATCCAGGGGGTCGACGTGTGGTTGAACAACCCGCGGCGACCACTCGAGGCCTCGGGCACGAGCGGCCAGAAGGTTGTGCTCAACGGCGGCTTGAATCTCTCGGTGCTCGACGGTTGGTGGGCCGAGGCGTTTGACGGCAGCAACGGCTTTGGCATCGGCCGAGGCACGCACCACGTCAATCAAGAGATCAACGATCGGCGTGACGCGGACGACCTGATGCGCGTGCTGCGCGACGAGGTCATTCCGCTCTACTACGATCGCGACATCGACGGCCTGCCGCGCCACTGGGTCAAACGGATGATGAACTCGATTGGCTCGTTGGCTTGGCGGTTCAGCGCTCATCGCATGGTGATGGACTACGTCACGGCCGCGTATGTGCCGGCCGCCGGTGGCCTGAGCTGCGACATGAGCATCCGGTAGTCAACCTCGTTCCCCGTTCCTCGCAGGAGGGCCGACCATGGATGGTTGGCAGACGCAAACCCGCTCGCTCACCGCCCCCGCCGCGAGCGAGGCGGTCGCGGTGCAAGTCACCGTGCTGCTCCCGTGCTACAACGAGCAACGGGCTATCCAGAGCGTGCTTGCCGAGATCGTCTCGACCATGTGCGAGGAGCCGTTCACGTACGAGGTGCTCGTCGTCGACGATGCCTCGACCGACGACACCGTCGCGCTCGCCGAGCAATTCGCGGCCGATGCGTGGGGCGCGCACGTTCGCGTCGTCCGCCGCAGCGAAAATCGCGGCGCGGGAGCCGCTCGCAAAACGGGCATTCGCGAGGCCCGTGGCGACATCATCGTCATGCTCGACGCCGACGGCACCTATCCCGCCCAGGCCATCCCCGAGCTGCTCCGCTACTTTCCGGCTTACGATCAGGTGAACGGCGCACGTACCAGCGAGCAAGGGACCTGGCCGTGGTTGCGTCGACCGGCCAAGTGGGCGATCCGCAAACTGGCCTGTTACCTCACCGGCTGTCGCATCCCCGACCTGAACACCGGGCTCAAAGCTTTTCGCCGCGACGTGATGCTCCGCTGGCTGTGGGTCATTCCCGATGGCTTTAGCTGCGTCACGACCATGACGCTCGCGTTCCTCACCAACGGCTACGCCGTCAAGTACGTGCCGACCGAGTATCGCCCGCGCATTGGTCGCAGCAAGTTCCATCCCATCAAAGACACGGCCGCCTATCTGAGCACCGTGCTGCGGATGGTCTTGTACTTCCGGCCGCTCAAGGTGTTTTTGCCTTTGGCCGCGCTGGTCATCATGGCCGGGCTGCTCAAAAGCGTCTGGAGCTTCATGGTCACGGGGAGCATGCAAGAGTCCGACATTGTCGTGCTCACGGCGGGCTTTATGACCTGCATGTTCGGACTGTTGGCCGAGGTCGTGGTCGCCCATCATCGCCGTTGAGGCGCGAGGAGAGCACGATGTACCGTTGGTCAAGCTGGTCCGTCGAAACGACTGCGCCCGAGCACACGAGCGCTCCGGTCTTTCGCGACCCGCTGCGACGCGAGCTGTACCTGCACGCCGCCCTGCGCGAGATACCACGTCTGCTCGGCAGCATCGATCGCAACCCGCTCCGCGCCACC
>CAYLYE010000146.1:0-16236 GCA_964387325.1 uncultured Planctomycetaceae bacterium | reverse complement strand
ACAGGTCCGGAGCATAATGCGAACAGAGTTCCGCATGCTCTTCCTTGGTCAATCGGGGCATGAACCACAGCATGTGGCTCCAAATCGTGCCGTCGTTGGGCGAGTGCGGGTCACCGTCCTTGTCGCTAAAAGCATGATGCTTGCGATGATTGGCCACCCAGGTGAGCGCCGAGCCTTCGCCCGATAGTCCACCGAAGAACGCGAACAGCCAGCGAAGCGGCTTGTACGTGACAAAACTGCCGTGGGTCAGCAGTCGGTGGTAACCCAAGCAGACGCCGACACTACCCGTGAACCAAGCCAGCACCGCGAAGGTCCAAAAACCAACCCAAGTAAAATAGAACGGCGCGGCCAACGCTCCGGCATGGACCAGTCCGATCCAGATCACGACCGGCCAGTCGAGACCGTTGAGCCAACGGTTCTCGGGCTTCGTGCGGCTGATGGGCTTGGTCATGCGAATCGGGTCGAGCGTCGTCTCGCGACTCGCATTGGGCACGGCATCGTCGGCAATATGGTTTGCCGCGAGGTCGTTACTTCGCGGTCGTTTGAGAGCTTTAGAATCGGGTGACACGGTTGGCTTTCTCCACTGAGGACGGCAATTCATCGGCCCAAGCGTCTCGGGCGTCGACGGAATACTATCGAGAATCGATCCAACGTGTGTCATGGCTCGGTCGGAGTTATGTAAAACCCTGGTAAATTCCTGGGATCGAATCGCAAGGTCCTACTGGGTCATCACTTACAGAGTTATGCGACGGGCGGAAATTTATCTTTCGGCGATGCTATCGCGCGGCGGCAACGTGCTACAATCCGCTTTGCAACGCCTTTTTACCCCCGCGCCGTGCCTCGATCGACTCTCCGCATATGGCCGCTGCCAAAACGACTGCCGCTCTCGACTGGCTCGCCGAGAAGACCAAACTCGACGTGCCGGGCGTGTGTGTCGTCTGCGGTGACGAACCGTTTCTCAAACGGCTTGTGCTCAAACGGCTTCGCACCGCGGTCCTCGAAGCCGACAGCGACGACGATTTCTCGTTCCACGCTTGCGATGGCGACGAGGTCGAGTGGCGCGACGTGCTCGACGAACTCTCGACCGTGTCACTCTTCGGCGGCTCGCGTCGTATGGTGGTGGTTGAAGACGCCGACGGCTTTGTCTCGAAACATCGCGGGCCGCTCGAAGACTACACCGCCAAGAGCAAGTCGACGGGCGTGCTCGTGTTGGTGGTCAACAGTTGGCCCAGCAACACGCGGCTCTTTAAGATCGTCGAGACGCATGGTCTGGCGATCGACGGCTCGTCCCCGACCGGGGCAGCGCTCATCAAGTGGCTACAAGGTTGGGCCAAGTCTCACCATCAGGTCAAACTCGATCGCGCCGCGGCCGAGTCGCTGGTCGATATCATTGGCCCGCAACTGGGGCGCCTCGATCAAGAGCTAGCCAAGTTGGCCGCTAGTGTTGGACCCAATGGCGACGTAACCAGCGAATTGGTCAACGATCTCGTCGGCGGCTGGCGCGTCAAGCAAACCTGGGACATGCTCGACGCCGCGCTCGAAGGAAACGCCCGCGAGGCCCTGTCACAGCTCGATAAATTGCTCCTCTCGGGCGAAGAGCCCATCGCGCTCTTGGGTCAGATCGGCAGCACACTCCGCCGCCTCGCCGCCGCGGGGCGACTCATGCAACTCGGCGAACGACAGGGGCGCCGACCCATGCTACGGCAGGTGCTCGAAACCGTCGGAGTCAAGTCGTTTGTGCTCGCTAAGACCGAAACGCAACTCAAGCAGGTCGGTCGACAGCGGGCGCTGAGCCTGTACGACTGGCTGCTCGAAACCGACCTGGCACTCAAAGGAGCCAGTTCACAAAAGCACCGCGCGCGATTCGTGCTCGAACAGCTCATCGTCCGGCTCAGCACGCACGCCGACCCCCGCAAAAATGCCGCCGCACGATAGGATCATCGTGCGTTGTGCCTTGCGTGCGGGGCTCAAAACTCGATAATCGCCTGAAACCTCTTTTTGCAGTCCATCTCTCCCCTGGTTAAGGAAGCTCACGGATGTCGCTGGTCGTTGTCGGTTCGGTGGCGCTGGACGGAATTGAAACTCCCACCGAGCGTCGTGCGGACGTCTTGGGGGGCGCGGCGGTTCATTTCTCTTACGCGGCCAGCTTCTTCACTCCGCTGCATCTGGTCGGCGTCGTCGGTGACGATTTTCCGGGTGAGCACGTGCAATTACTGCGCGACCGCAACGTCGACCTAGCGGGGCTAAAAACGGTCGCCGGTGGAAAAACCTTCCGCTGGACCGGCAAGTACCACACGAACATGAACGACCGCGACACGCTCGAAGTCCATTTGAATGTCTTCGGCGAGTTCAACCCGGTGCTGCCCGACCATTACCGCAAGTGCGAGTATGTCTTCTTGGCCAATGGCGTGCCCAAGGTGCAATTGTCGGTGTTGGATCAAGTGCCACGCCCCAAGCTGGCCGTGGCCGACACGATGGACCTGTGGATCAATATTGCCCGCGACGAGTTGATGACCCTGCTCAAGCGGCTCGATGGCATCATGCTCAACGATCAAGAGGCCAAGCTGCTGGCCGATGACGACAATGTGGTCCGCGCTGGTCACAAGGTCCTGCGGATGGGACCTCGCTTTGTCATCATTAAGAAGGGAGAGCATGGTGCGATGTTCTTCAGCGAGCAGGAGACGTTTGTCATGCCCGCGTTCCCGACGTCGAACGTCGTCGACCCGACCGGGGCGGGAGACAGTTTTGCCGGCGGCATGATGGGCTACATCGTCTCGAAGGGAAACGTCGAGCCCCGCACGCTCAAGGAGGCGCTCGCTTACGGCACCGTGGTCGCCAGCTTTAACGTCGAGGACTTCGGGCTCGACCGCTTGAAGCGGCTCGACCGCGCCGCCATCGACGCCCGGTGGAAAGAGTACCGGCAGATGCTCACGTTTTGAAAAACAAGAAATGGAACCACAGATGAACACCGATAAACACAGATTGGAGAGGGATGAGGTTTGAGGGGTGAGGCATGAAAATCTGTTCCTTAACTCTTCTTTTATTATCTGTGTTCATCCGTGTTCATCTGTGGTTCCCTCGCCTTTCCTTCCCTCTCCGGTTCCCCTTCTATGTCTCTCTACGCGATCATCATGGCGGGCGGGGCGGGGACGCGGTTCTGGCCCCAGAGCCGTCGCAGTCGACCCAAGCAACTCCTCTCGCTCGGCGGTCGTGAGTCACTGCTGCAAGGCACCCTGGCGCGGCTCAATGGCTTGCTCCCCCTCGAGCGAACCTACGTCGTCACGGGCAACGCGATCGCCGAGGCGGTGCGCGACCAGTTGCCGCAACTACCCCAGGCCAATTTGATCGTCGAGCCTATCGGTCGCAACACCGCGCCGTGCATCGGACTCGCGGCGCTGCTCGTGGCGCGACATGACCCGTTGGCGACGCTCATCGTGCTGCCGGCCGATCATGTGATCGAACCGAGCGAAACGTTTCGCAGCGCTGTCGCTTACGCGGCCGGGCTCGTCGAGGCCGCCCCCGAACGGTTCGTCACGCTGGGCGTCAAGCCGACCTATCCCGCCGAGTCGTTCGGATACATCGAGCGCGGCGAATCGCTCTCGAACGCCCAGGCCGGTGAGCAGCGCGCGTATCGTGCCGTGCGGTTCCATGAGAAGCCGCAGGTCGAGCAGGCTCGAGCGTATTTGTCGACGGGGCGATATTACTGGAACTCGGGCATCTTTGTTTGGAAAGCCCGCGCGGTGCTCGATGCCCTCGCCGCGCGACAGCCGGAAATGTTCGCGCATCTGCAAGCAATCGCCGAGGCGGCCGGCACGAGCACGTACGCCGCGACACTCGAGCGCGAGTTCACGGCCATCAAGGGCGTGTCGATCGATTATGCCGTCATGGAGCACGCCCCGGACGTGGTCGTCGTCGAAGCTCCGTTCCGCTGGGACGACGTGGGCTCTTGGCAGGCGCTGGAGCGGCTGCACGGCTGCGACGCCGACGGCAACACGATCATCGGCCAGCACGTGGGACTGCGCACGCAAGGCTCGATCATCCAAGGGGACGACACGCACCTGATCGTCACGCTCGGGCTGACCGACTGCCTGATCGTGCATACCCCCGACGTGACGTTGGTGGCTAACAAGCACGACGCGGAGTCGCTGCGCGCGTTGGTCCAGCAACTCCGCGAGCGGGGCTACGACACATTGCTGTGAGTCGAGCGCGTCTTGCGGCTTAGACGATGATGTCCTTCACGACACGCCCGGCGGTCTCGGTCAGGCGGAAGTCGCGACCGCTGTAGCGATAGGTGAGCCGTTCGTGATCGAGGCCCATCAGGTGCAAAATGGTCGCATGCAGGTCGTGGATGTGGACCTTGTTCTCTTGGGCCGTGATACCGAACTCGTCGGTGGCACCGTAACGTAGGCCTCCCTTGACGCCGCCGCCGGCCATCCACATCGAGAAACCCGTGGCGTTGTGATCGCGACCGTCGTCTTTCGACACATGGGGCGTGCGACCGAACTCACCACCCCAGACGATCAAAGTCTCGTCGAGCAAGCCGCGCTGCTTGAGGTCGCCAATCAAGGCCGCGATGGGTTGATCGATCCCCAGGCAATTCTTCGTCAGTGCAGCGCGGAGGTTGCTGTGTTGATCCCAGCCGGACGTTGAGACCTCGATGAAACGGACACCCGCCTCGGCAAAGCGACGGGCGAGCAAGCACTGGCGGCCGAAATTCGATGTCGCCCCTTTATTGACGCCGTAGGCTTCGAGTGTCGACTCCGACTCATCGCCGATGTCCATCAGCTTGGGCACCGCGCCTTGCATGCGGAAGGCCAACTCGTACGACTCGATGAGCCCCTCGAGCTCGGTGTTCACCTGATCGGCTTTGAGACGGCGCTCGTTGAGCGTTTGCAGATAGTCAAGTTCTTTGCGTTGTAACTCGACGGGTAGCTGAGCATTGCGGAGGTTCGGAATGCTGGCCTTGGCCAGATCGACCCCTTCGCCACCGATGCGGGTCCCCTGGAACGAGGCGGGCAGGAACGCGCTACCGTAGTTTTGCGCGCCACCGACTCGGCCGATGGGGTTGAGCGTAATGAAGCCGGGGAGCTCGCTGTTCTCGGTTCCCAGTCCATACAGCATCCAGGAGCCCATCGAGGGGCGAACGAATTGGAAGCTACCGGTGTGCATCTGCACGCTGGCTTGCGGGTGATTGGGCAGATCGGTGTGCATGCTGTTGAGCAAGCAGAGGCTGTCGGCGTGCTTGGCCAGATTGGGGAACAGCTCGCTGATCGGCAGTCCGCTCTTGCCATGCTGGCTGAACTTGAAGGGGCTCTTCATGAGCTTGCGATTGCCCCCCTTGTAAAAGCCGGTCGTGCTCGCGGTTTCGCCGTCATGTTTTTCCAGGCCCGGCTTGTAGTCGAACGTGTCGACATGCGACGGTGCGCCTTGGTTGAACATGAAGATCACCCGCTTGGCCTTGGGTGTAAAGTGCGGGCTCTTGGGAGCGAGCGGGCTGAGGCTCGACGTCTCGCCACGCGACTGCTGGGCCATCAAACTGGTCAGGGCCATGTAGCCAAATCCACACGACACACTGCGGAGCATTTCACGACGAGATATAGGCGAGAGCATCGGGTTCATCCTTGTAGCGGAACGTTAAGGAGCGGGGACGGCTCAATGGCCAATGGATCGATTAAAAACACACGGGGTTAATAGACGTAACGGAACTCACCGGTCGACAGCAGCACATGGCACAAGCCGGTCCAGGCCGAGTGATCGCGATTCGTTCCGGAAATACCTTTGACATCGGCCAATTGCCGGTAGTCTTGCAAGAACTGTTGGGCCTGCTGGCGTTCGTCGCTCGAGGCTTGGCGGGAGAGCGCGATGCGATACGCGAGGTCAATGCGGTCCGCCTCGCTCATCGAACTGTTCGATAGCAACCGCTGAGCCATCTGCTCAATGCTTTGAATGACGAACGAGTTGTTCATCAGGAACAAAGCCTGCGTGGCTACGGTGGTCACTTCGCGCTGGGCGACCGGCAAGCTGGGATCCGCCATGTCGAACACGCCCAGCATTTCAGGGACCGAGTTGCGGACCATCGGCAAATACACGCTCCGGTACGGAGAGCGTTCGGCCGCCCCCATGTCGAGCCGCGTGCCGCGCCCCAGTTCATTCGAGGCATCGAGCTTGGCAATGATGGACCCCGAGGGCCGTTTCAGGTCAAGTTGGCCACTGACCAGCAGGATGCTGTCGCGGATCGATTCGGCATCGAGCCGGCGGCGGTTCATGCGCCACAGCAGCCGATTGGCCGGGTCGACCGTGTAGTTGGCTTCGTGATGCTGGCTCGACAGCTGATAGGTGCGAGTCAACACGATCGAGCGTACGAGCTGCTTGAGCGACCAGCGTTGCTGCTCCATGAAGTTGGTCGCTAAATAGTCGAGTAGCTCGGGATGGCTGGGTGGCTCGCCGAGCGCGCCGAAGTTGTCGAGCGTCTCGACCAGACCGGCGCCAAAGAGGTGCGCCCAAGCACGGTTCACGGCGACCCGCGCCGTGAGCGGATTGTTTCGGTCGGCGAGCCAGTTGGCTAATTCGAGTCGGCCACTATGCTGCGCGTTGGGTGTTGAAGTACCGGGATACTTGAGGACGGTCACAAAGCCGCGTGGCACTTTGGGGCCCAACTCGGCGACCTCGCCGCGAATATGCACCTCGATGTCAGCAACCTCCTCGCGGTCGCGGACGCCCATCGCGCCGTCGCTCGCGGCCAAGCTGCTGCCTTTGTCCGTGTTTGTGCTCGCGGCTAACTCCTTTTGCTCTTTTTTGAGTTGTTTGCCCAACTCTTCGAGCTTGTTGCGATTCTTTTTTCCGCCGGCGGATCCGAGCTGCTTGATCTCGGCCTGGATCCGCTCGATGCGTTGCTCGATCTTCTTGGTCGCGGCGGAACTAACCGGTTCGGGCTTTTTGACCGGCGTCGGGGCCTTGGCGCTCGTGGCCATCAACGGCATCAGCGAGCCGGTGTAGTTGCGGTTATTCCCCTGGGCGCGCGAATTCACGCCGCTGAGCACCTCGGTGCTGCGGAAAATGCCCGCCATCGCGTAATAGTCGGTCGTGGGAATGGGGTCGAACTTGTGATCATGGCAGCGGGCACACGCGACCGTCGTGGCAATCACAGCCCGGCAGACAACATCGATCTGCTCGTCAACGATGTCGAGTAAATACTGTTCGCGGTTCCGCTCGTTGACGCTCTTGGGACCCATGGCCAGAAAGCCGGTGGCGATCACGTTGGCGTTTTTGACCTCGGGCTTCGTGGCTGGCAGCAGATCGCCGGCGATCTGCTCGATCACAAAGCGGTTGTATGGCTTGTCGGCGTTGACGGAGTCGATGACCCAATCGCGATAGCGCCAGGCTTGGTTATACGGAATGTTTCGTTCCTTGCCGGTCGATTCGCCGTAGCGCGCCACGTCGAGCCAGTGTCGTCCCCAGCGTTCGCCGAACTGCGGCGAGGCGAGCAACCGATCGACGACCTTCGCCAGGGCGTCGGGGCTCGAATCGTTGATGAACGCCTGAATTTCTTCCAGAGTCGGCGGCAGCCCGATGAGGTCGTAACTCACCCGCCGCAATAGCGAATAACGATCGGCATCGCCGACGGGCTTGAGTTTTTTCTGCTCAAGGGCCGAGAGCACAAATCGATCGATGTCGGTTTTAGCCCAATGCGTGTCTTGGGTCGTCGGCGGGGTGTGTTTCTTGGGGGGCTGATAGGCCCAAAACTGCCGGGCCTCGGCCAGGTTGAGCCCCTTCTTGACGACGTTGCCGCGCGGGTCGGGCGCTCCCATTTCAACCCACTGAACGAAGTTGGCAATGATCTCGTCGGAGAGTTTTTCCTTGGGGGGCATTTCGAGCCCCTCGTGGCGCAAGGCCTCGATCAGCAAGCTGCCGTCCGGGTCACGTGGCACGACGGCCGCGCCACTCTCACCCCCCTTGCGGAGGCCTTCGCGGGTGTCCAGTACCAGCCCAGCCTTGGGGTCCCCCTTGGCCGCCGAGTGACAGGCGTAGCACTTGGTCACCAAGATCGGGCGGATCTTCTTCTCGAAGAAGTCGACCCCTTCTTTCGTCGGATGGGGCTCCGCGGGCTTGTCTTTCGAGGGTTCTTTTTCAGCCGCAAGACCTTGTGCTGTATAGGATAACAGGACAACGACCAGAATAAAAAACTGCCGCATGTCGATCCCTCGCTCGCGCTGTTGACCGTCGGAGAACCAAGTCTGGACTCAAACACTCAAGCTAAGACGATTGGACCACACAAGTTATTTTGTTTCCGCGAGGGGGAATTTCTGCCGCGCTCGGCGCGAGTCGCCGAGCCGGTCTATCCCGTCATCAAAACGCCACCGTCGATGTTGATCGCCTGGCCGGTCATGGCCGCAGCCCCGTCGCTGGCCAAGTAGACCGCCAGCGGCGCAATCTCGTCGGGCTCCAATCGCCGCCCAATCGCGGTGACCGAGCTGGCCACTTGTTCGAATGGCTTGCCGAGCCGCTGGGCGTCATACGCCACGCGCTTGTCATTCATGGCCGTATGCACCGGGCCGGGGCAGATCGCGTTGACCGTGATCCCGTCCTTGGCCACCTCGACGGCCAGCGTGCGAGTGAGTCCCAACACGCCATGCTTACTCGCCGTGTAGGCTGCGCCATGAAAACTGGCCACTTTGCCGTTGATCGACGCCACGGTGATGATGCGTCCCCAGTGGGCTTTGAGCATCGGCGGCAACACGGCTTTGCAGAACAAGTAGGGGGCCGTCAGATTCACGAGCAGCGATTGCTCCCAAAAGTCGTCGTCGAAGTCGACCACCGGCTTGGGATTGGCACTGCTGCCGAGACCTGCGTTGTTGACGAGAATCTCGATGGGTCCCCAGGCTTGTTGCACCTGTTCGACAACGCGCCGCGGGGCGCCGCGGTCGGTCAGATCGGCCGTGAGCGCGAGGGCCGTTCCGCCGTTTTGCTCGATGCTCGCGACGACCTCGGCCAACTCGTCCGAGGAGCGTGCCGTGAGGGCCACATTGGCCCCGGCTCGAGCGTAGGCCAGGGCGATCGAGCGACCGATGCCGCGCCCTGCTCCGGTGACCAGACACACACGATTCGACAGCAACATGACGGCAACTCCCTGAGCAGAAAAAACCGGTGAACCTCGGCCGCGAGCAGGGCGTCTCGTAGTCAGACCCCTGCGCGTGGCTCGGTCGCGACAGCGTACCGCAAGAACGACCGGGTCGGTAGAGCCGATGCGATCGTTAAAACCTGTCGTATCTTGACGTTCTGAAGGGCTTGTCGCCCCTTGCTGGGGGCCGTGGGTCAGACTATGCTAGTCGTTTCGTTTCTTGTTGCTCCGCTTCGACCTAAATCAGCCTTTATGCACCGTATGCGTCACGTCTTGTCGGCCATCGTTCAGAACGTTCCTGGCGTGCTGGCGCATGTCTCGGGCATGCTCGCTTCCCGCGGCTACAACATCGACAGCTTGGCTGTCGGTGAGACCGAGGATCCGCAACTGTCGCGGATGACGTTTGTCGTCGTCGGCGATAATCACGTGCTGGCCCAAATTCGCAAGCAGCTCGAGAAGATCGTCACCGTCGTGCATGTTGACGACATCAGCTCGCAGAACTATGTCGAGCGCGACTTGATGCTCATCAAGGTGAATGCGCCAGGCAGCAAGCGGGCTGAGGTCCGTGAGTTGACCGACATTTTTCGTGGCCGGATCGTTGACGTCGGACCAGAAGAAGTGATGGTCGAAATTTCTGGCCAAGAGCGCAAGATCGAAGCGTTTATTGACATGATGCGTCCTTTTGGCATCAAGGAACTGGTCCGCAGCGGCCGCATCGCCATGTGCCGAGGTGGTCAGCAGAAGCTCGACATTGCCGAAGGCGAGACGGTCGACACGACCGATCTAGGACATTTTTAAGTGAGAATTATCCCTCCCAAGCCGACGGCTTTGCCGTCGGTCTTCCGGCGACTTTGTCGCCGGCTTGGGTAATGTATTTATGACCCCTCGTCTGCCCTCTTTGAAAGAATCCTGCGAAACATGCCTGCCACGATCTACTACGACAAAGACGCCGACCTGAGTGTGCTCAAGAACAAGACCATCGCCATTTTGGGCTACGGCTCGCAAGGACACGCCCAGGCGCAGAACCTTCGCGACAGTGGCTGCAATGTCATCATCGGTCAGCGGCCCGGCAGCCCGAATTACGACCTCGCCGTGAAGCACGGCTTCAAGCCGATGTCGGCCGCCGAAGCGACCAAGCAGGCTGACATCGTCAACATCCTGTTGCCCGACGAGGTGCAGGGAGACGTGTATCGCAGCGACGTGAAGCCCAATCTGCAGCCGGGCAACGTGCTGATGTGTTCGCACGGCTTCAATATTCATTTCGGTCAGGTCGAACCGCCGCAAGGGGTCGACACTCTGCTCGTGGCTCCCAAGGGGCCCGGCCACTTGGTTCGCAGCGAGTTCGAGAAGGGGGGCGGTGTCCCTTGCTTGATCGCCTTGGGGAATGGCGCCAGCGACGCGACCCGACGCATCGGCTTGGCCTATGCCAAGGGCATTGGCGGTACCCGCGCCGGTGTGATTGAAACCACGATTGCCGAAGAGACTGAGACCGATTTGTTCGGCGAGCAGGTCGTGCTCTGCGGTGGCGTCAGCGCGCTGGTCAAGGCGGGCTACGAGACGCTCGTCGAAGCCGGCTACCAGCCCGAGATGGCCTACTTCGAGTGCATGCACGAGTTGAAGCTGATCGTCGATTTGTTCTATCAGGGTGGCCTGAACTACATGCGTTACAGCGTGTCGAACACGGCCGAATACGGTGATTACACCCGCGGCCCGCGAATCGTCACCGAGCAGACCAAGGCCGAAATGAAGAAGATTCTCTACGAGATCCAATCGGGCCAATTTGCCCGCGACTGGCTGCTTGAGAACAAAGCCAACGCCCCGTCGTTCAAGGCGACCCGTCGCCGCGAGCGGAACCATCCCATCGAGATCGTCGGCAAGCAATTACGCCGCCTGATGGCCTGGATCAACGCCAAAGAAGTGTAAACGTCGGGCGATCAACGGTAGAATTCAACTGTAGAATTCAGTCGTATTGAGTCCACGTTGTTCACGACGGGAGATGAGAAATATGACTAATTCGATGGCGGAAATTCTTTCTCGAGTTGAAAGCCTTTCTTTGCACGAGCGTGCCGAGTTGGCCTATGCGCTTGTTTGCTCGCTGGGTCCCGACGACGAGCAAGGTATTTCCGAAGCCTGGGACGCCGAACTCACTCGACGGGTTGAGGAAATACGTTCCGGTGCCGCAAGGGGCAAACCGGCCGAGCAGGTCTTCGCAGAATTACGTCAGCGGCAATCGTGAAGACGGTCGTCTTTCATGCTGAAGCCGATTCTTAGCTGCGGTCGCCTATTACAATGGGCAGCGATTGGGTTTGGGCGATGAGTTCACTCAATCCATAGAGCGCTCTGTGCGATTAATCGCGGAAATGCCACACGTGTTTTCGGCGCATGGTCAAAGTAGCCTGCAAAAGTACATCGTGCGACGGTTCCCATACACAGTCTACTATCTCGAATTGGAGACGGTTATTTGGGTGGCGGCTGTGGTCCACCACCGACGACGCCCCAACTATTGGGCCCATCGTCGACCCACTTAACTACCCTTGCCTCGTCGTGGTTGAAACGCAAGAATACCAATCATGAATAACACGACACTTACCAATCGCTACGACGTCACGACCCGCGCGCAGGTTAACAGCCTGCAGAGCGGTGATCGCATCGAGGTTGTCCACGAAGTGAAAGTCGGTCTGAAACGCTGGAACGCGACCACGCGCGGCACGGTCGACCGCATCGAGCGTCGCCGCCACGGCCTGCACTTCCGCCGCAATCCCGACGACAAGGTGTTTAGCGATCTGATCGTGCTCAAGCTCGACGACGGCTCGCTCACGACGATCTCGGTCGATGAATTCACCGAGCTGCGCAAACTGTAATTGGCGCAACTCATCGTTCACGCGCGTGGCTCCGATCATGTCGACGCCTGACACCGCGCTGTTCACCCATCACGAACGCTCGTTCGAGACCAACCGCTTCGTCTACCCGGTCGTCTCGCGTCGCAGTGCGGGCATTTCGATCGGCGTGAATCTGAACCCCGACAAAATTTGCAACTTCGATTGCATCTACTGCCAGGTCAATCGCGTCGAGCACTCCGAGGCCACCTTCGTCGACACCGCCCAACTGCTCGACGAACTCGACCACATGCTCACGCTGGTCAGCTCGGGTAAACTCTTCGAGCATCCGAAGTTCCTAGCCACGCCGCCGGCGCTGCGACGGCTCAATGACATTGCCTTCAGCGGCGATGGCGAGCCGACCACCTACAAAAACTTCGACGAGTTGATGGCCCAATGCGCTGAGGTGAAGCGACGTCACGGTCTGGACCAAGTTAAGCTTGTGCTGATCACGAACGCCAGCATGTTCCATCGCCCGGTGGTCGAGCGGGGGCTTAAAATCCTCGACGCGAACAACGGTGAGATTTGGGCTAAGCTCGACGCCGGCACCGATGCCTATTACCACCTCGTCGAGCGGACCTCGATTCCGTTCCGGCAGGTGCTCGACAACATCACGGCCGCTGCCAAGCTCCACCCGCTCGTCATTCAATCGCTGTTCATGCGGATCCATGGCGAGCCGCCATCGGAAGCCGAGTTGCTGGCGTACTGCGATCGCCTGAACGAAATTACCTCCGCCGGTGGGCAACTCAAGCTGATTCAAATCTACACCGTCGCGCGTCAGCCGGCCGAGAGTTTCGTCGCCCCGCTCACCAACGTCGAAGTCGATCGGATCGTCGCGCTCGTTCAACAGCGAACCGCTTTGGCCGCTCACGGCTATTACGGTGTGGCCAATGAGGAAGGAGGAGAGGAAACCACGGATGAACACCGATAAACACAGATGGAAAAGGACTGGTGGAGGAGTGGGGGAGCAGAGGAGTGGAGAGGCGATCCCTGCATCCTTCTTCTCCCCATCCGTGTCTATCCGTGTTCATCTGTGGTTCCACTCTAGCCCCTAGCCCCTTCCCATGTGCCGTATCTTCGCCCTCGTTTCGACGGAGCCCCAAGGCATCGCGCGTTGGGTGCTCGACGAGCCGAACGCGCTTGTGCGCCAAAGCTGTGGCGACTGTCACGGCGAACGACACGACGACGGCTGGGGCGTTGGCTCGTACGAACACGGTCGGCCGCGCGTCGTACGCAGCGTGAAGGCCGTTGAACACGATGCTGCATTTCGCGGTGCGGTCGAGCAGGTGCAGTCACGCATCGCCTTTGCACATGCGCGTCAGGCGTCGGTCGGCGCGAGCGACGTGCATAACAGCCATCCGTTCACTTGGGGGCCGTGGATGTTCATGCACAACGGCACGGTCGAGCGCTGGGACGGTGTGGTGGCGCGGCTCGAGGCCGACGCCGCCGCGTGGCTGAAACATCGCGAAGGAACGACCGACAGCCAATTGGCCCTGCTCATGCTGCTCGCGCGACTCGAGCGCGCCGGGGTCAACGTGGCCCAGGGGGCCGACGACTCGGCCCAGGTCGCGGCGGTGCTCAGCGGTCTCGTTCGCGACTTGGCCGCCTGGTCGGCCGAGGCCCCAGGCTCCGACAGCGAACGGGGCGCGACGAAGCTCAACTTCGTGCTGAGTGACGGCCATCATCTTTGGGCCACCCGTTGGCAATTCGAGCTACACTCGTGTGCCGTGGACGCTCACACCCTGCTCATCGCCAGCGAACCGATCGGAGCAGGGCATTGGCAAGAGCTAGCCGAGCCGAGTATGCTGACCGTTTCGCCCGCGGGGCGAGTCGAATGGCTGCCGTTGTAGGCTCGCTGGGCCCGGCTCGCAGCCACTGGGTGTAGGCTCTTCGCCGTTCGTTTATCTCGTCGCTCGATTTATGCGCAACCCGCTGCTAGCTCCTGACTTGCGAGAGCTTGTCGCCGAAGGCGATCAGGACGCGCTGCGCGACTTTTTCTTCGGCCATCACCCGGCCGAGAGCGCCGAACTGCTCGACGATCTGGAGCCGGCCGAGGTCAGTTTCGTGATCGGCCTGCTCGAGGGGCGCGAGGCGGCCGAGGTATTCACTTATCTCGATGCCCCCTTGCAAGATGGCGTGGCCGAGTCGATCGACAAGCCCCTCTTCGCGCGGCTGCTCACGGATATGTCGCACGACGAACGGGCCGACCTCGTCAATCGTCTGTCGGAAGAGCGCGTCGAGCAAATCATGCCGCTGCTCGCCTGGGCCGAGCGCGAAGACATCCGCCAACTTGCCGCCTACCGCGATGGCACCGCCGCCGGCGCGGTGATGACCAGCGACTACGCGACCTTGCGCCCGGACGAAAGCGTCGCCGAGGCGCTCGAGCACTTGCGTCGCGAGGCACCGAACAAAGAGACGATCTACATCTGCTTTGTCGTCGACGAGAATCGTCACCTGATCGGCTGCGTCTCGCTCAAAGATCTGATCCTGGCGTACCCTTCGCGGCGCGTGGCCGACATCATGCAGGACGAAGTCGTCTCGGCCCATATCGACGACGATCGCGAAGTGGTCGCCCAGAAATTGATGGAGTACGACTTGCTCGCCTTGCCGATCGTCGACCAAGACAATCGGCTCGTTGGAATCGTCACCCACGACGACGTGATCGACGTGATCGTCGACGAAGCGACCGAAGACGTGCAGCGCCTCGGTGGTGTCGAACCTCTCGAAGAGAGCTACATGCACACGCCGTTTCTGACCCTCGTCGGCAAACGGGGCATGTGGCTGGCCATCTTGTTTGTCGGCGGCTTCTTGACGACCGAGGCGATGGAGTTTTTCCAAGCCGAGATGCAAACCCTGCCGGTGCTCATGTTCTTCGTGCCACTCATCATTTCGGCCGGCGGCAATTGCGGCTCGCAATCGGCGACCCTGATCACTCGGTCGCTCGCGCTGGGTGAGTTGACCCCCGGTGAATGGTCTCGCGTGTTCTTGCACGAGGTGGGCATGGGCATCTCGCTCGGGCTGGGCTTGGGTTTGCTCGGCGTCGTTCGGGCCTGGCTCATTCCCAGCTCGAAGATGGGCTCGGCCGACCCCGTGGCCCTGATGCTGGCCGTCGGCTCGGCGGTCTCGGCGATCGTGCTCTGGGGTAATCTGGTGGGGGCCTTGTTGCCGCTCGCGCTCAAGCGTGCCGGCTTCGACCCCGCCTTGATGAGCAACCCCGTGATCGCCAGTCTCGTCGACGTCACCGGAATTGTTCTATACTTTGCGATCGCCAAAACATTTCTTCTCTAGTCCCTCGCCCTAACCCCTAGCCCCTTCTCACCATGGACATGGACAAACTCGTTTCGCTCTGCAAGCGCCGCGGCATTCTGTTTCAGTCGAGCGAAATCTACGGCGGGCTCAACGGCTTTTGGGACTACGGTCCGCTCGGGGTCGAGCTCAAGCGGAACATCAAGGAAGCCTGGTGGCGCGACATGGTCACGGGTCACGACGAACTGACCGTCCAGAGCGGCGCGCCCAGCACCTACGAGATGACCGGCATCGACTGCACGATCATCATGCACCCGCAGGTCTGGAAATGCTCAGGCCATTACGATCTGTTCCACGATTACATGGTCGACTGCAAAGAGTCGAAGAAGCGTTACCGTCACGATCAGGTGCGCGGCCGTTGGGTCAGTTTTCGGGAGCAGAAAATCTTTGCTTGCACACAAGCCACGGTGGAGGAAGAGCAGGCCGATGTCGAACACAAGGCCCTCAAGTTTTTTAACCTTCGAGCCAAAGATGCTGAGCAACTCGCGTGGGTCAGCCCGTTGCAAAGTCTGACCACGGTGACCGACTTCTCGCAGGTCTTGGGTCCCGACGCGAAATCGCTCGGCACGCTCACCGATCCCCGCGAATTCAATTTGATGTTCAAGACCTATGTCGGCGCACTCAGTGGTGAAGAAGGGGCAGCATTTCTCCGCCCGGAGACGGCGCAAGGTATCTTCGTCAATTTCAAAAACGTGCTCGATAGCTCGCGGGTCTCGATCCCGTTCGGCATTGCCCAGATGGGCAAGAGCTTTCGCAACGAGATCACGCCGCGCAACTTCACCTTCCGCTCACGTGAGTTCGAGCAGATGGAGATCGAGTTCTTCTGTCATCCGTCAGAGTCGAAAAGCTGGTACCAGTATTGGCGCGATCGTCGCTATCGCTGGTACCTTGAGTTGGGCCTGGCCGGCGAGCGGCTGCGGCTCCGCGATCACGATG
>CAYLYE010000145.1:0-16438 GCA_964387325.1 uncultured Planctomycetaceae bacterium | reverse complement strand
TGACGCTTATTTTCAGGTCGGCCCTGGGGTCTTGGCGGGTGGAGAGGTGGCCTCCTATAGCGCTTCGGCGACGTCTGCCATCGCGGCGCTGCATTTGCAGGGAGCCGATAATGACCTGAAATTGACTGCCGTCACGCCGGGCTCGGCCTATAACGATGTGCAAATCGACCTCGTCAATGGTGGCAGCATCGGCGATACGGCCACGGCCGTGTACAGCCCGGGGTCTCCCAAGAAGTTTACGCTGACCATCGATGGCTCGGGGGCCACGCAAGTCAGCACGCTGATCAGCGTCATCAACAACTCGGGGGTCTTCACCGCTGCCCGCGACACGTCGGGTCCCGACATCAATCTCAACCCCACGGCCACGGTCCCCGCCTCCGGCGTGGGCACCAACATCGGCAACACCTTCAACACGGCTAGCGATCCCAACACGCTCGTCGTCCGGATCGCGCCCGGCAGTTCCACGGCCCTACAGGTCATCGACGCGATCAATGCCACCGGAACGTTTCAGGCCGCGCTCGATCAGAGTGAAATGGGAAATACCGGTCAAGGTACCGTCATTGATACGTTCAACGAACCAACGGCCACGGGCACACTCGCCGGAGGCACCGGCGCGAATCTTGATCTCACGTCAGGAATTCAGATCGTTAACGGCGGCAAAACTTACACCATCGCGCTACAAGGCGCTAAGACCGTCGACGACTTGCTCAACGCGATCAACGGCGCCGGTGCGGGGGTCGTTGCATCGATCAACGCTCAAGGCAACGGCATCAACATTCAATCCAACTTAAGTGGCACCGACTTTTCGATCGGCGAGAATGGCGGCACGACCGCGACCCAACTCGGGATTCGCAGTTATAATGAAACGACTGCCCTCAGCGGGTTGAATCACGATAGCGGAGTCGAGCGCACGGGCGGTACTGACTTTCGTATCACACGTCGCGATGGCGTGGGCTTCGATATCAATCTCGACGCCGGCACCTATGCCACCGCAACTCTCAACGGCAGTGGCGCAAACGATGCGCTGATATTTAGCAGCAAGTCGCAAGGAACCAGCGGAAACACCTTCTCGGTGCAGATCGTTGACGGCGGATCGGGCAGCACGAACAGCGTGGCGCTCGTCGGCAATACACTGACGTTCTCGGTCGATGTCGCGGCGGGCTTCACCGCCAACAACGCCGTTGCTCTGCTCGGTGCCAGCCCGCTCGCCAGCAGTTTTGCCGCCCGCCTCGACACATCGACCGATTCTGGCAACACCGGTTCAAGCAACCTCGCAGCGAATGGCCCAACGAGTTTCGCAGGAGGCCGCAGCTCAGCGCTGACGATCGGTGACGTGTTGAACATCATCAACAATGATCCGACAAACTTAAGCAGCGGCACCGCGATCGTTGCTCAACTCAATTCGGTGGGCAACGGCATTCAACTGGTCGACAATTCGTCAGGAGCAGGCTCACTCACCGTCACGGCCGGGACTTCATCCAACACCGCGGTCGACTTGGGACTGATCGCTCCGGGGTCAACCAGCAGCGGAACACCGACCACGAGCGGCGGCAGCCAGATTCTCTCGGGCGCGGACACAAACCCTCAAGAGGTGCGCGGTTTGTTTAATGCCGTGTTGCGGTTGCGTGATGCCGTGCAGGCCAACGATCCGAAAGCGATTCAACGCGCCATCGAGCTGCTCGACGAAACAACGCAAACGCGCGTGAGTCCCACGCAAGCGTCGCTCGGTATCCGCGGTCAGGACCTCGACGATCTGAAAGCGCACTGGCAGGATCAAAACGCCATTCTGACCAAGGCCTCGAGCGATTTTCTCGACACCGATCTGACCGAAGCGATTACGAACCTTCTCTCGTTGCAGACGAGTTACGAAGCCGCCCTGCGCGCTGCTGGCGCGCTATCAAAGCTGTCTCTACTCAGCTTTATCTAGTCACGATCACGTCATCCCCGCGCGTTAAAGACCTCCAGTTCTACCCGGCTTATCGTCGCGTTATTTCTCGCGGCTAGCGTGCATGCTTCCAGCGCCGTGCTTTGCATTCGGGAGTTGTTAAACGGTGCGGATTACGAGGGGGGTAATCAAATCGCTGGGGACTTGCACCCCCGCTGGTCGATCAACCTTGCAAGCGTTGATCGAGCGGGCTCGAGACGCTATCGCCATCGCCGCCACGGAAGGTAGGAGTGTATGCGAATTCGGACCACGCGCTTCGGTTGGGTGGACATTGAGTCCACCGACATACTGACATTCCCCAGCGGAGTTCTCGGACTCGAGAGCTCGCGCCACTGGGTGTTGCTCTCCGACGCAGAGAACGACGCATTGGGATGGTTGCAATCGACCGATCGGCCGGAAGTCGCCTTAGCGGTGGTTAGCCCGCGCCGTTTTGTGAGTGACTATCAATTTCGTGTCTTTCGCAGCGAGTTGGTGCCGCTCGAGTTGGCCCGCGCGCAGGACGCTCAAGTGTTGGTGATTGTCAGCCGTCAAGAGAACGATTTGACAATCAACCTTAAAGCGCCATTGGTAATTAACCTGGAGCGGCGATTGGGTCGTCAGGTGGTGGCCAACGGCGAGCTTCCTTTACAGCACGTGCTAGGTAAGCCCTCGACGGCATTGCGAAAGACCGCTTAGCCCCCTACTTAACTGCTCAAACCAACAGCATGGATTGCGGCGTGAGCCGCCCAAATAGGAGTTCGTGAGATGCTTGTGTTGTCGAGACAGCGCGACGAAAGCATCATGATCGGTGACAACATCGTGATCACCATCGTTGATATCCGAGGCGATAAGGTTCGGCTGGGGATCAATGCCCCGACCGAGGTCCCCGTGCATCGGCAAGAAGTGTACGAAGCCATCCAACGCGAGAATCTCAAAGCGGCGCAGCTGGATCCTCAGGAGACGCGCTCGATTGGCCAGGCGCCGCCCATGCGGCCCGGCCGAAGCGTCGAGGCCAAGCGTCGTGTGCAGCAGGAAAATCCGCGAGGATCGGTCTAATCCCCCTCATCAGCGAGCTGTGGAGCACCCGAGGCCATGCGGCAAAACGACGATTCCGTGACGAGTGTAGCGAGTGATCCGAATGTATCGGCGATCGCTCCGCGTAAAGGTTAAAGATCCCCTGTTTTCTGTTAATCCCGCGATAAGTGCAGACGATGTAACGTGTAGGAATGCTATCAAGCGGCAGGCGGCTTGCTAACAGACAACTCGCCCAAAACTTGTTGTGACATTTTGGCCCGAAATTTCACTCCGGTGGAATTCGTGACCTAACGTAGTTTAACGACCCGTGTGGAAACAATTTGTCCGGGCTCTCGAAGCTAGGCATTCCCGCCGCTCGCGACCCAAGAACCAACAATCTAGTGAAGGGTGTCTTCAATGACGCGTATTAACACCAACCTCAGTTCGATTATCGGCCAGAACATTTTGAGCCGGAATCAGAGCACGTTGCAGACAGCCTTGACCCGTTTGTCGACCGGTTTACGCATCAACTCGGGCAAGGACGACCCCAGCGGCCTGATCGCCAGTCAGGTGCTCGGCTCGGAACTCACTTCGATCAACGCCTCGATCCAAAACAGCCAACGGGCGAACAACATCATCTCGACCGCCGACTCGGCCTTGGCGCAGGTGAGTTCGCTCCTCAACGATATCCGCGGGCTGGTGCAATCGTCCGCCAACAAAGGCGCGATTTCCTCGGCCGAAGTCGCCGCTAACCAAGTGCAGGTCGACTCGGCTCTCCAGAGCATCACCCGTATCGGTCAAACCACGGTGTTCGGTGGCGAGCAGTTGCTCAACGGCAACAAGGCCTTCAACGCCACCGGCACGGTCAGCGGCGTGTTCGCCAGCACGGTCGACATCAAGGTCAGCTCGTTCGATCCCTCGGCCGCTCGTGCGGCTGCCGGCAACGACGTGACCGTCAATCTCACGCAAGGTGCGACCAAGAAGACCGTCGATGTCGTGGGCGATAGCCAAGTGGTGGGTGGTGCCAGCAGCCTGCGTAACCTGTCGCTCGGACAAAGCACGCGCACCACGTCGACCCTGTCGACCTCGGCGCTGTTCAGCGGCTTGTCGACCGACTCGACCAAGGCTTCGCGGACCATTACCCAAGCCGACTTGGCCGCTTTGGCTAACACCGGCAGCGCCGACGGTACGGTGACGTTGCAAATTACCGGTAAGGACGTGCAAGGCACCGCCACGACCCACACGTTGTCGGCGATCAACACCGCCACGCTCAAGAGCAACGCCGGTCCCGGTTATGCCGGCAGTAATGCCTTGGCCGATGCGGTCAATGGCCAAACCACGACCACCGGTGTCACAGCCACGGTCGAGAGCAACGGCAACGTGACCCTGAAGTCGAGCTTCTTCGGTTCGACCTACAACATTAACCTGCAAGCCACTTCGGCGACCGGTACCAAGTCGACCCGGACGATCACCGCCACGGGAGGTGGCAGCGATTTCGACGATATCGTCGCCGACGCCGGTAAGAACGTCACGTTTGACGTTGTCCAAGGTGCGAATACCGACACGATCACTGTCAGCATTGACAACCTGATCGCCGCGGGTGGCACGAACGCTCTGCGGGGTGCCTACATTGCGTCCCAAATCACGGCGCAAAACACCAATACCGGGGCGACTGCGACGGCTGACTCAGACGGCAATATCACCATCACTGCCGCGGCCAATAGTGCCACGGCAATTACCGTCGGCAACGTGGGTGGCACAACCACGGCCCCCAATCAGACCGTTCTGACGAATACCTTGGGTGCCTCGACGAGCAGCGTCGGCATCACCAACGCCACGGCCCTGAGCAACTTCAACTCGATCGTCGGTTCGCAAACCAACGGGACCACCAGCACGCACTCGACCAAGCTGACGATCACCGGCAACAAGGGAACCGCCAATATCGACCTCGGCGCGCTCAACGACGGTTACAGCACCAAAGGCAACGACGTGTTGCTCAACTACAATCCGTCGAGCGATCAAACCGGCGTCAATGCCCTGATCGGATTGATCAACTCGCGGATCGGTTCGACCGGCGTCAAGGCGGCCATCAACGGTTCCAACAACATTGTGTTGACCAGCGGTGGCGTCGGCTCGACCTCGTTGGCCTCGATCGATTACGCCTCTGGCAATACGACGAGCACGGCCAGCGACGACACGCTGTTCTCAACGACCGGCACGGTCACGACGGCCACCGGCGTCAACGGCACCTCGAATCAGACCACCTTCAAGATCGTCGGTGACCTCGGTTCGGCCACGCTCACCGTCAATAATGATGACGTGATTAATGACACCCAATCGCTGGCCGATGCGATCAATCGTGTTACGGCACAGACGGGCGTCACGGCCTCGACCTCTGGTGGCAATCTGGCCAACCTCAGCTTGAGCAGCCAAAACTACGGTGCCGACGCCGTGTTGAGCTTCACCGCGATCTCGGCCACCAGCGCGGCCGATGTCACGCTCCTCAACGGAACCAGCACGCAAACCACCACGGCTGGCTCGGACGTGAAAGGAACCGTCTCGACGACCAAGGGAACCGCGAGCTTCACTGGCAGTGGTGCCCAGATCAACTACACCGATACGGCCATCAGCTTTATCGCGGATACCGCCGCTTCGGTCACCTCGCCGACGAGTGCGACCACGACCGTCGTCGGTACGGCAGGAGCCGGCGCGGGCCTCAATAACCTCACCGGCACTCAAAGCGATACGATCACCTTCCAGTTGACCGGCTATGCCAGCGGCGCATCGACCTCAAATTCGATTAGCGTCAACGCGGCCGCTCTGAAAGCCGATAGCCGAGTGCTCGTCGACGCGATCAACAAGATCTCGGTCACGAGCGGTGTGAAGGCCAAGATTGATCCCAACGCTGTGTCGAACGCCGGTGCCAGCATCATTATCGAGTCCACCACGCCAGGTTCGAGCGGCGCGGCCTCGATTACGGCCACCGCGGCGACCCAAGCCGGCGACGTAACCATTTTCAACAACGCGGCCACGCAAACCTCGACCAACCCAGGACTGAACGCTCCGGCGTCAGCCACCTCCAGCTTCGATGTTACCGGTGGTGCGTTGTTCCAGATCGGACCCGAGGTCAAGTTCTCGAACCAAGTCAACATCAGCATCGACGCGGTCGATACCAACCTGCTCGGTCGCAATGTAAACACCACCGGCACCAAGGCCCTGAGCGCCCTGGCCACCGGCGGTACCGATCAACTCAGCAGTTCCGACCTGGGCGATGCGGCCAAGTTGGTCGATCAAGCGATCAGTGAGATTTCGACCCTCCGCGGTCAGCTCGGTGCCTTGCAGAAGAACGTCTTCGAGAGCAACATCTCCAGCCTGCAAGCCAGCTACGCTCAGGTGACGAGTGCTCAAAGCCAGATCCAAGACGCTGACTTCGCTTCGGAAACCGCCAACCTCACCCGTTCGCAGATCCTGGTGCAAGCCGGTACGTCGGTCTTGGCGATTGCCAACTCGGCTCCGCAACAAGTGTTGGCCCTGCTCCGGAATGGCTAAACCACGACGCTAGCATTCGCCGGCCGGTGACAGCATCGTCACCGGCCGGCTTTTTGTTTTTCGTAACCCGCAATCTTTAACTGGTCGATAAATCTGTCAGTGCGGGACGACGCGGTCAAGCCTGACCGCTAACGAGCCGGTGTCGTCGAATGGCTCGCGGTCGATCCTGCCAAGGCGATCATGTTCGGTGTGAGTGGTCCACCGGATCGCATCCGGAACGAGGAACCGAACCATGGCATCTGTCTCAGCTGGATCGGTCACGACGGGCGTAGGCCTCATCAGCGGCATCGACTCCGGTTCGCTGATCGATAAGTTGATCGCGCTCGATGCCAAGCCGCGCGACTTGGCGCAAGCCAAAATCGATAGCGACAAGGCCAAAAAAACCGCCCTGCTCAGCCTGTCCGCCCAACTCCTCGGCCTGCAAGGGGCCGCCGCCTCGCTGGGGCAAGAGCGAACCTTCAGTGCCCGCAAGGCCACGGTCTCGGATCCCAGCGTCTTAAGTGTCAAAACCGACACTGGCGCTGTGCTCGGATCCACCCAATTTGTTGCCGTGCGGCAAGCCCAAGCCCAGCAAACGATCAGCAATGGCTATCCCGACACCGACTCGACCAAACTCTCGGCCGGAACGATCGCGATCAAACTCGGTGGCTTCGTGAATAACTCGACCGCGCTCGGGTCGCTCAACGGCGGCAGCGGGGTCCCGCTCGGCAAAATTCAAATCACCAACCGATCCGGTGCCCAAATCGTCGTCGATCTCTCTGCGGTCAAAACCGCCGATGATGTCCTCGCAGCGATCAACTCGACACCTAACGTGGGTGTTCGCGCCAGTGTTTCCGGCGATCAGTTCGTTCTGACCGATACGACCGGCTCGACCGCATCGAACATTCGCGTCTCGGAACTCGGTAGCACCACCGCGGCTGCCCTCGGCTTAACGACCGACACCGACGCCAGCGATACGACCCTCACCGGCAGCGATGTGGTCCGGCTCGCCAGTTCGACCAAGTTGGCCAATCTGAATGACGGGCTCGGCGTCCGTCGCAACTCGAGCAGCAGCGATTTTCGGCTCACGCTCAAAGATGGCACCACGGTCGATGTCGCGCTCGGCTCCGCCTCGACCGTGCAAGATGTTCTCAACGCCATCAATAACGATTCCGAGAACGGTGGCAAGGTCACCGCAAGTCTCTCGGCCGATAGTAAAAGCCTCAAACTAACCGACAATACCGGTGCGGGAGGCACGCTCGCCGTCTCGGCGCTCAATGCCTCCAGCGCCGCCGCCGACCTGGGCATTCTGGGCAACGAACAAGCCGCGGGTGTGCTGACCGGCAAGCGACCCCAAGCCGGTCTCAACTCCGTCCTCCTCTCGAATCTACACGGCGGCTCAGGCTCCGGTACGGCTGGGTCGATCCAACTCACAGACCGTAGCGGGCAGTCCGCGACGATCAACCTCAGTTCAGCGGCCTCGCTCGACGATGTGGTCGCCGCGATCAACGGGGCTGGCATCGGACTGTCGGCCTCGATCAACTCGGCCGGCGACGGGCTGCAAGTCTCCGACACCACCGGAAGCACCAACTCGAATCTCGTCATCAATGATTCCAGTGGCTCGCTGGCTACCAACCTGAACATCGCCATCAACGCCTCGGTCAGCAGCGTCAATAGCGGCGACCTCAACGCGCGCTACATCGGCCTAAGCACTCGGCTCGACACACTCAATGGCGGTGCCGGTGTCCAGGCCGGTAAGTTTAATATCACCGATAGCCTTGGCCAAACCCGTGTGGTGGACCTGACCAGCTCAAGTGTGAAAACGGTTGGCGACGTCATTCAAGCCATCAATAGCTCCGGCGGCGGCGTGCTCGCCAGCATCAACGCGACCGGTGACGGCATCCTCGTCACCGACACCGCTGGGGGCAGTGGACAGACTCGCATCGACGAAAATGGCGGCCGAACCGCTGCTGACTTGCACCTGCTCGGCAGTGGCTCGGGCACCATCGACGGCGCGTTTCGGTACTCGATCGACGTCACCACCGACGATACGCTGCAATCGCTGTTCAACAAAATTGCCAATTCCCCCAATATTCCCATCAACGCTTCGCTGACCAACGACGGCTCGGCGAGCGATCCGTACCACCTGATCATTGGCAGCACACGCAGCGGCGCGGCGGGCCGACTGCTCATCGACACCGGTTCAACCGGGCTCAACTTCTCGACGCTCGCCGCCGGTCAAGATTCCTTGTTGCAGATCGGTACCGGGGGCACTCCCCTGCTCTTCGCCTCCAGTGATAACAACTTTCAGCAGGTCCTCACGGGCGTCAGTGTCTCGCTCCTGGGATCGAGCAAGCAAGCCGTCACGGTCAACATCGGCCAAGACAACTCGGCCGTCACGACCGCATTGCAAGGCGTCGTTGATAAGTTCAATCTCACCATCGATGCCATCGATAACGCGACCACCTACGATTCGACGACCACCAGTGCCGCGACCTTGTTCAACGACTCGACGACGCTGCAAATTCAAACGCGCATCAACAACCTGATGCTCGGCACCTACGGTCCCAGTTCCGGATCGGTCCACAATCTCACCGACTTGGGCATCACGTACGCGAATGGCAAGCTGCAGTTCGATTCCGCGAAACTCGATCTAGCCCTCGCCAGCAATCCGAGCGGAGTCAAAGACTTTTTCAAGACCACGTCGACCGGGCTCGCCGATCGTTTTAAAACCGGTTTGACCGGGCTAACCGACAGTTTCAGCGGGATCATTGCCCAGCGAACCGAAAGCCTCGATCAGAATGTCGCCAACTACCAACGTCGGCTCGATACGCTCAACGCTTCGCTCGATGCGCGACGTGCCTTGTTGCAGGCTCAGTTCAATGCCATGGAAACCGCACTGGCCGCCCTAAAATCACAGTCCTCGGCCTTGAATGGTATCCAAAACCTGTTCAGTACGACCACCAGTTCAAGCTAATAAGTATATCCACCTCAGGAAACACGATCGGTATGGAAACCTACGACTATCTCGAAACGGCCGTGCGCTCGTCGACTCCGCAAAAGCTGCGTCTCATGCTGATCGATGGCGCGATCCGCTTCGTGACCTTGGCCGGCCAGGAGTTCCGCACCGGTCGACGCGATCCGGCTTGCAACGCGCTGGGGAGCGCTCGCGCCGTGATCGATGAACTGATCAGCAGCGTCGACCAAACGCAATTGCCTGAGCTGACGAATCGAGTCGTCGCGCTCTACGCTTTTATGGGCGAGCGGCTCGCCATGGCTGGCTTTACCTACGACCTCAAATTACTCGACGAAGTGCTCGGGCTGCTCAACACCGAACGCGAAACCTGGCGGCTGGTCTGCGAGCAGTTCACACAAGCTCCACCGCCCAAGTCACTCGCTCCGGCCCCGCACATCCGCTCGCCGGCCGAAATGCTCAGCACGATCGACTCGCTCGGCGGCTTCTCACTCGATGCCTAACGCTTAGCTCGTCGACTTGAGTTTGACCGGCAGCTCGTCGATCTTCGCCGCGAGAATGAAATCGTTCTCCGAGAGGCCGTTGATCGCGTGCGTCCACAGCTCGATGGCCATGTTGCGATACCCGACTAGATGCAAGTCGGGATGATGGCCGTCGGCCTCGGCCAAGGCGGCGACCCGATTGAAGAAGTCCATCGCTGCCAGAAAGTTTTTCACGACCCATTCTTTGCGAATCCGGTGGTTGTCATGCACAAGCGACCAGCCCTGGAGCGTCTTGAGTTGCTCGGCCGCCTCGGACGCTCCGTAAGGCTCAAGCCCTCCTTCGCACGGTAGACATTTCTTCGCCACGAGTTGGGCCGCGGTTTGACATAGCATGATGGTCGTCGACTCCAGGGAGGTCTTTCGCTCACGGACACAAACCCTATTCTCCGGAGCCGAGCCTGGGGCGTCAATCGAGCCGTACAAGCCTTGACGCCGCGGCGCAGCGACCGATGATGGATCGTATGACCGCACCTGCTCCTCGTCACCGCGCCGTTACTCACCCCCGATTACCTACCGTCGTTTACGAGGACGACGACCTGATCGCCTTCGACAAGCCCAGCGGATTGTTGGCCGTTCCCGATCGTTGGGACGCCGGGCTCGTCAATCTGATGCAACTGGTTCATGACCAGCTCGACCCGCACTGGGCCAACGTGCATCGACTTGATCGCGAAACGAGTGGCGTCATGCTGCTGGCGAAAAACTTGACTGCTTTGCGCAACGTCACCGAGCTCTTTGAGCTTCAGCAGGTCCAAAAGACTTACTTGGCGCTGGTGCAGCCGCCGCCGGCCGACGAGCGAGGCACGATCGACGCCCCGCTGATCGATGATGAACGCAAGCCGGGACGCATGCGTGTCGCGGCACATGGCAAGCCGTCGCAAACCGACTACATCGTGCTCGAAAAGCTGCGCCCGCATTTTGCCTGGGTCGAGCTACGTCCGCGGACCGGTCGTACGCATCAGTTGCGCGTTCACCTGGCACTGATCGGCTCGCCCATCGTGGTCGACGCGCTGTATGGGTCCGGAACGCCCGTGCTGCTCTCAGGTCTGAAACGCAACTACAAACCGACCGGCACGAGCGAACGGCCGCTGCTCGACCGCCTCGCGTTGCATGCCGCTCAGCTCACGCTCAATCATCCCACGACCGGCGAGCCACTCACGATCAGCGCCTCGTTACCGAAAGACTTGCAAGTGATGCTCAAGCAATTGCGCAAGCTTCGGTAGTCCACTCCGCTGGACAGTCCGCGAGACACGATCTTGATCCTCAATAAATCCAATGAACACTTGGTTCGTTGAATTGAGCCTCGTCATATTCACATGATGCCGTACGAGTGGCGGAGAGATGAACCACAGAGCCACCGAGGTCACCGAGAACAAACAGAGAAGCTGATCGAGACGAATGGTGGAGTGCAGGGGCTGAGGAGAACAATGCTCTCGCGACAGCGCACCTCCTCCACTCCCCCGCCCCTCGGCTCCTCAGCCTGTCTTTACCAGCCTCTAACCTCTCATCTTCCTCTCAGTGTCTTCGGTGGCTCTGTGGTTAACTGATCTGAATTGTCTTGTTGTGCGAGTTTATGGTCATGGTCAACGTGACAGCTGAGTATTCACGCGATGACCTGAGGATCAATATCCTCGTACCCACGGCAAGAGCAGCTTGACGAGCACAACGATCACGCCCACGCCGACCACGTCGAGTAGCAGACCGTAGCGGATCATGCGACCAATGGGGATGTAGCCGCTGCCGTACACAATGGCGTTGCAGGGGGTCGAGACGGGCAACATAAAACCCAGGCTACAGCCGAAGGTCGCGCCGAGGGCCGCTTCGAGTGGATCGCCCCCCGACTGCTGCGCGTAGTTGATGACGACCGGAATAACGATATTAGCGCTGGCCGTGTTCGAGGTCACCTCGCTAACCAGCGCGGCGACGAGCGTGCCGACGATCAGAATCGACCACGAGCCTTCGAGCGGAATGGCTCGTGTCATCCACGTGCCCAGCGCGTTGGCCAGCCCCGTGTCGCGCATCAACACCCCCATCGCAAACCCGCCACCGTAGAGCAGCACGACCCCCCAGTCGATCTGGGTCGCCTCGTCCCAAGTCATGGCCCGCTGACCTTTGTTGCCGGGCAACAAAAACAGCAAGCACGCGCCAAAGAGCGCCGCGACCGCCTCGGGCAGAATTTTTTGCAGCTGCTTATAGAGCGGGTCGTCCGTGCCCCAGCACAGTCCAATGAGCCCCGGCACGATCCACATCGCAACGGTGACGAGGAAAGCGACCACGGTCGAGCGCTGCGCCCTGCTCCAAGGGCCGAGATCCTGCTGCTGCTTGAGCAGCATCTCGTGACTGCCGCGCACCTCGCCCAAGCCCGATGGGCAAAGCAGGTTCAAGTAGCCAAACAAAAACAAGTACATCACGGCGACAACCGGCACGCCGATGATCATCCACTGAAAGAACGAGATATTGATATCCAACTGACTGCGAATGAAACCAATGCCGAGCAGATTGGGTGGCGAGCCCACGGGCGTGGCTAGGCCGCCGATGCTGGCCGAGAACGAGGTCATCAGCATCAGACCCGTGGCGTAGCGGCGATCGACTTTGCCGAGGGTCGCCTCGTGGCTGAACAGAAAGCCGAGGATGCTCATGCCGATGGCGAACATCATGGCCGTGGTGGCCGTGTTTGACATCCAGGCCGACATTGTCGCGGTCACCAGACCGAACGCGAACAGAATCCGGCCGGGCCTTGCTCCCACGATCGGCAATGACAGCACGGCGAAGGCCAATCGCTGATCGAGCCGGTGGATGTAAATGGCCCGCGCCAGAATGAACGAGCCGATGAACAAAAACATCAGCGGCTCGGCGAATGGCGCGAAGACATTGCTGGCCGGCGCCACTCCCAACATGACACAGGCACACGCCCCGAGCAGCGCCGTCACCGGCATCGGCAAGCCTTCGGTGATCCACAGTACGACCACGGCCGACATCACCGCCGCGAGCCGGTGGGCCTCGGGCTTAAGCCCGGGCAGGTCCAGCATGTACACCACGATGGCGATCAACGGCGCGATGAACAGCCCCAGTCGCTTACGCCACCGCTCGAATTGCTCCTCGGCTGCGGTTAACGTTTCGCGAATTTCGATCGGGGCGCTCACGATGGACTCCGCGGCACGTTGCCCCCGGCGCGCCACGGTACCGCCGCCGCGTTGCCGGTCGAGGCGCGATCCATGTCCCCCGAGCGGCGTGCGCTCAGCGGCACACTCCAAATCGTCGGCTGATTGTCACGATGCGCCTGCGGGCCTTGCAGCGCGGGACAACGGATGTTCGGCAACACCTGGATGTCGAAAATCTCTTCGACTCCGGTCTGAAACTCAAGTCGACCGGCTAGCTTACCGGTCGGCAGATGGATGATCCCCACGCCGCACTTGAGTTCCTCGCGCTGCTCGGCGATCGGCACGCCACCGAACGTACTCGTCTCGCGAATCTTCGATAGCCCCACGAACGCATACGGGCCATGAAATGCCAGCCCGCGGGTATAACCGGGCAGCGACGCGACCACGCCCACTTGTCCGCTGCGCAGGTCGATCGTGCAGAGCAAGCCCTTGCCCGAGTCGAGCACGAACAGTCGTCCCTGATGCAGTCGCGGTGAGTGGGGCATCGCAAACCCCCGCGCGACGACGCGTCCGCTGGGGACCTCAAGCACGCAGCCGCTCGTGGCCTTGGTCGGACGCCAGCCGCCGGGGGTGTCGGTCTCGGCCATCACGGTCACGTAGGCGGGCTTTCCATCCTGCATGGCAAACCCATTCAGATGGCAACGATCCTCGGCCGCCAGTGACGAAATGAACGGCGGTCGCCACCGCGGCGTGAAGCTATGGACATCATCGAGCGTACACAGACACGAAAACAATGTGTTCACGAGCCATAACTCGTCACCAGACCACGCCAGTTCGTGGCCATGAACCTTGCCCGTCACAAATCCGCTGCGCGCCAAATAGCAGGCGTCGTATTTGCCGACAGGATCGAGCCGCGGCGCGATATCGGGCGATTGACGCAAGACCCATACCGCTCCGCGCGAGCCGACGGCCAGTCGACGTGGGCTGACCGCAATGCCCATTGCCTGCTCGAAATTGTGGAACGTCAACGAGAGCTCGTGCTGGTACGTGCCCACGACCGCGAGTTTGCCCGCCTGATAGGTCGAGATCAACAGCGATGACTGCAACTGTTCGAGGACCGCGAGAAAATCTTGCGTGTGCTCGTAACGCACCTCGCGCTTGGGCCCCGCCTCGTCGAGCGCTTCGTAGTCCGGTTCGCTCGGCAGGTCTGTCGTCATAGAGCCGACTGTTGATTGAACGATGGAAAGGACACGCGTGGTCCGATGGTGCGCGACACTCAGCGTCGATGCGACTCTTGCTGTGCGAGACGATCGTTCCAGAGCGCGAATTGCGGATCCCCCTCGCGAAACGCGAACACCGCGTCGGGCAACCGCTGGCCGTTGTTCCCCGACGAAATCACTCGCACCAGCACGGCACCGTCGCTGCGGCGCTCGAGCTGCCACTGGGCAGGCACGGCGGAATCGAGGAATGTGGGGCTCACCATCATGGTTCTATCATCGCAACTTCGCAGAGGCATGTCCAGGCCAGCCAAAAATGGCTCACAAGGCACTAACCTACAGCTGTTAAATAAGTTGCGCCCACGATCGAAGCCGTTCCGATCGGAGACTCCGAAACGGATTGGATCCGAGTTGCAGACGGCTTGCCGAGCCCGATTCTATTCGCAACTCGGCGAGCTTTTGGCTAGATTATACAGAGTCAGGGCTGTCGCCCTCCCACCGATGCCATTCCCCCCCTCGCCTTGCCACCTGGAGATGCATTCCGATGGCCGTTGTGTATTCGTTCGTTCGCGGCGTGTCGATCGCTGCTGTCGTTGGTTTCATGGTCGCCTCGGTCCAGGGGCAAGACACCGCGCCCCGCACCTACACCCAAGCCGCCGAGGTTGCCCCCTCGCAGGAGCGTGGCGGCCCGGCGAAAGTCGAGCCTGTCAAGGCGGCGGCCGACACCTCGGTCTGGAAGCAAGGAGCGACACCGCAGTGGATCTGGGGCGCTGACCCCAACAAGAAATACTACCTGCGAACCGAATTCGACGGGCCAGCCAAGTTCGGCCAGCTCCGGGTCTCGTGCGACAATCAATGCCTCGTGCGAATCAATGACCGTATCGCCGCGCGGAACAACGACTGGCAGGTTCCCTCCGACGCCGACGTGACCGACTTCATCAAGCCAGGCAAGAACGTCATTGAAGTCGAAGCCACGAACGAAGGGGGCGTTGCTGGTCTCGCACTCAAGCTCGTGTTGTCGGCACGCGACAATACCCAGCGACAACTCGTCACCGACGCCTCTTGGACCGCCAAGGAAGTGGCTCCCGAAGCGACCGCCAAGCCCGTCAACGTCATCGGCGCCGTGGGCATCAAGCCCTGGGGCGATGCGTTCTATGGCAACGTCGCCCCCACCGACTCGGTCGTCCGCGATGTGTTCAACGTCCTGCCGGGCTTCAAGGTCGAACGCCTCTTCACCGTGCCCAAGGATCAACTCGGTTCGTGGGTCAATATCACGGTCGACCCCAAGGGGCGAATCATCGCCAGCGACCAGGGCAATCAAGGTCTCTGTCGCATCACTCCGAGCCCAATCGGCAGCAGCGAACCCTCGAAGATCGAACGCCTGGACGTGAAAATCAACGGCGCGAATATCTCGGGCGTACAAGGTTTCTTGTTCGCCTTCGACAGCCTGTACGTAATGTGCAACGGCGGACCGGGCAGTGGTCTGTACCGGCTACGCGACACGAACAACGACGACCAGTTCGACGAGGTCGTGAAGCTAAAAGATCTCCAAGGGGGCGGCGAACACGGTCCCCACGGCCTCGCGCTCTCGCCCGATGGCAAGAGCATTTTCGCAATTGGTGGCAATCACACCAAGCCTCCGTTCGAGGTGACTCGCAACAGCGACACGCAAACGATGGGGGGAATTCGAGCGCAACAACTCCGTACCTCGTTGCCCGAAAATAGCACGAGCCGCATTGTCACCAATTGGGACGAAGATATCGTGTTGCCTCGTCAGTGGGATGGCAACGGTCACGCGGCGGGCATTTTGGCCCCCGGCGGCTGGATTGCCAAAACCGACCCCGATGGCAAAACCTGGGAGATGTTCAGCGTCGGCTACCGCAACCAGTACGACATGGCGTTCAATGCCGATGGCGAACTCTTCGTGTACGACTCAGACATGGAATGGGACTATGGCATGCCCTGGTATATGCCGACGCGCGTGAGTCACTCACCCAGCGGCAGTGAGCTGGGCTGGCGCAGTGGCACGGCGCGCTGGCCTGACTATTACGTCGACAGCCTGCCGGCGACTGTCAACATCGGGCCAGGCTCGCCCGTCGGGGTCACGTTCGGTTACGGAAGCAAGTTCCCCGCCAAGTACC
>CAYLYE010000144.1:0-16539 GCA_964387325.1 uncultured Planctomycetaceae bacterium | reverse complement strand
GTTCGAGTCGAACCAGCGTTGGAACATGATCCCGGTTACAGGCGGCGAACTGTACACATGGGACGCCAAGAGCACGTACATCCAAGAGCCTCCGTTCCTAGCCAACTTGACCACCGAACAGAAAACGATCCAGCCGATTCAAAAAGCCCGAGTGCTGGCCGTGCTCGGCGACTCGGTAACGACCGATCACATTTCTCCCGCCGGTTCGATTAGCCAGAAGAGCCCGGCCGGTCAGTTCCTGATCGCCAACGGCGTGCAGCCCGTCGATTTTAACAGCTACGGTGCCCGTCGCGGTAACGATCGGGTGATGACGCGCGGCACGTTCGCGAACATTCGCATCCGCAACCTGCTCGCCCCGGGGACCGAAGGGGGCGTGACCCGGCATCTGCCCGACGGCGCGGGGATGTCGATCTACGACGCCGCGATGAAGTATCAGGCCGAGAACGTACCATTGATCGTGCTCGCCGGAGCGGAGTACGGCACCGGCTCGAGCCGCGATTGGGCTGCCAAGGGGACACAACTGCTCGGCGTGCGGGCCGTCATTGCCGTGAGCTACGAGCGGATTCACCGCAGTAATCTCGTCGGCATGGGCGTGTTGCCGCTCGAATTTCTCAGCGGACAAAATGCTCAATCGTTAGGCCTCACGGGCGAAGAGGTCTTTGATCTCGTCGGCCTTGATGAATCGTTGCAGCCACGTAGCAAGATCACCGTTCGCGCCACCAGCGCGGACGGCAAGGTGAACGAGTTCCAAGCCACCGTGCGGATCGACTCGCCCGTCGAGCGGGACTACTACCGCAACGGCGGCATTCTGCCCACGGTCCTGCTGAAGCTGCTGAATCAGAAGTAAGCAGCAACGCGGCGTCATTCACGATCGCAGACACGTCCCCCCGGCGTAAGGACCTACGGTCCTATCGCCGGGGGCTAAGGAAAGGATGGCTACTCGACGTCGCGGCCGTCCATGACGTCGGCGAGCTTGGGCGCGGCGTGCGGGTGGAACTCGCCGCGATCGAGTCGCGAGCGATACAACCGGAGCTCGGCCATGGCGCGATGAGCCAGCAGCAAAATGATCGGCGCGTTAGTGAAGAGCATGCAGCCCGCGCCGAGGTCGGCCATCGCACCGATCTGCGTGTCGTTGGGGATCACGCTTCGCACGCTCGCGGCCACGCAGGCTAGGCAGAACACGAGCTTGTAGTACGGCACGGCCCAGGAGCCGAACAGAAATGTCGTCGACTGCTCGCCATAGTAGCTCCACGAGATGAGCGTCGAGATGGCGAACAGCCAGCAGGTGAGCGTGACGAGCCACTTACCCAGTCCGGGGATGGCGCGGTCGAAGGCATGACCGGTCAGGGCGGCCCCTTCGAAGTGGCGATACACCCGATCGTCGACGAGCGTCGCGTTGCCGTTCACCTCGCGCCACACGATCTGCGTGGTTCGCTTGACGGTGTCGACGATTCGCACGTCGCCAATGACACGCACCAACTCGCTACCGCTGTCGGCGTCGGCCGCGGCAAGCTTGGCGAGCAGGAACAAACTGTACCCCTCGGTCCAACGTTCGTCGCCGCCTAACTCGGGGAGGATCGAGACATCGTGAGTCCCACTGACGCGCGTAACGTCTCGGCCACCGTCGTTGATCGTGACCAACTCGATGGGTTGCCGCAGCGTGCCGATCGGGCCCCGGTTCCAAGTGCCGGTTGAGAGGATCACGAGGGCCGTCAAGGTGCAGACGACGCAGGTGTCGACGAACGGTTCCAAGCCGGCGACGATCCCCTCGCGGGCCGGCTCACGGGTCTTGGCAGCCGCATGGGCGACGGGCGAGGAGCCCTGCCCTGCCTCGTTGCTGAACAGCGCGCGTCGCAAACCGGTCGTGAGTCCGAACCACGCCGACGCGCCCAGGAACGCGCCTTGTGCGGTCGTCGGGGCAAACGCTTCACGGACGATCAAGGCCAGCAGGGCGGGGATGTTCGCCGCCTCGACGATCAGTACGACAATGCCCGCGAGCAGGTAGATGCCGCACATCAGCGGCGTGAGCCAGCCGGTCACGTCGCCGATGCGTTTGATACCACCGATGATGACCATCGCCGTGACGGCTGCCATGATAATGCCAGAGGCGACCTGTGGAATGCCAAAGTAGTTGTAGGTGATATCGGCGACGTTCCAGGCTTGGAACATGTTGCCGCCAGTGAAGGTGGCGAGCAACAAAGCGGTGGCGAAGAGTGATCCGATGAGGCGGGCGATCCATCGCGCGTTTCCTCCGCGGGGCTCGCCCCAGCCGCGCGTGATGACCCACATCGCGCCGCCGTGTGGGTTGTCGGCGTCGGACGTGTCGCGATACATCATGGTCAGGGTGACTTCGGTCGCCTTAATGGCCATGCCGAACAAGCCGGTCATCCACATCCAGAAGAGCGCGCCGGGCCCGCCGACCGAGATGGCAATCGCGACCCCCGCGATGTTACCGAGCCCGACGGTGCCCGAGAGCGCGGTCGACAAGGCCTGAAAGTGATTGATTGCGCCGGGATCGCGGCGGTCGTCGTACTTGCCCCGGACGAGTTGCACGCCGTGCGTCAGGGCGCGGTACTGAATAAAGCGGCTCCAGACGGTGAACAGCACCCCCAGGGCCAGCAAGGCGAAGTAGGTATGGACACCCCACAGCGTGCCGACCGCCGCGTTGACCGTCGAGTTAAACTCGTGCAAGAAGTGGTCCATAATAATTGCCGCTCAGATTAGAATGTCGATCGCACCGCAGGGATGATAGTGAACCGTGCCGAACGTGACCAGCAAGAGTCGGTCGACAAAAAAACGCGTTATGGAGCAAGATGACAACATGGAAAGCTCGTGCGCGATTGCGTTCAAGGAGTGGGCCGTGATCGCGGCGGCGCTGCGAGCGGGGCGACAGTCGCTGATCCTGCGCAAGGGGGGGATCCACGAAGGGATCGAGGGCTTCCGCGTGGCTCATCCCCTGTTTTGGATCTTTCCAACCCAGTTCCATCAGTCGGCGGAGCAGCTCTCTGCGGCGGGTGCTGATTTCGTAAGTAAAACTGCTGAAAAGGGTTGCGATCCAATCGCGATTTCGATCGACCTGCTCTGTCAGGTCGTGCAGGTGTGTCACATCAAACAGTCAAGTCTGATCGATCGACTTGAGGGGCAGCATATTTGGTCGCGGTCGACGCTTCAGGAGCGGTTCGAGTACCGAGAACCTGGGCTATTTGCCCTGCTGGTTCGAGTCTACAAGCTCAAGCGGCCCGTCGAGCTTGCCGATAAACCGCACTTTGCGGGGTGCCGAAGTTGGGTAGAATTGGCCGAATGTTTACCCACCCTCGGCGTCGATGCTGTGCTATCGGACGAAGAGTTTATGCGACAGTCTCAGTCGCTGAGGCTGGCGTTGTCGACCTAAGTCGCGCCATCGCTGTGCTGCGTACCGTTTATCGTGGCTTCGTTCGTTGGACTTGGTTTGGTCGATAACACACGTAAGCCACCGTAGCACGCCACCCCCTGATATCGCCGCCCCTCCTTTTTTTCTCACCGAGATAACCGAACGCCTCATGGAATCTTCCACCGAGCAATTTCATAGTTCGAGTTTGGGTTTTATCGAAGAGTTGTACGCCGAGTTCTTAAGAGATCCGCAGTCGGTCGATCCAGAGTGGCAGCGCTACTTTGGTGACATGGAGCGCGACCAGGCCGCGTCGCGAAATTTTCAGATTGGGCCGTCGTTCAGTACGGGTTCGTTGTTCAATCCTGGCGGCGCGTCGCGCAATGGCAATGGCCACGGTTCGATGGCGATCGCCGGTCCGAATGGAGCGCAGCAGAGCAACGCGTTGCGTGACGCCAAGTCGATCAATGTCGCCAACTTGCAAGACCGAGTCGACCAGTTGATCCGCGCCTATCGGGTGCGCGGACACATGATTGCCAAGCTCGATCCGTTGGGGCTACCGCGACCGACTCCGCCCGAGTTGGGGATCGACTTTTATGGCCTGACCGAGGCCGACCTTGATCGGACGTTTTCGACACGGACGATTTTTGGTCCCGACATGCTCCCGTTGCGGAACGTGCTTGAGCGATTGCGCAACACGTACTGCCGTTCGATCGGCGTGCAGTTCATGCACATCGACGACATGAAGATTCGCAACTGGTTGCAGCATCGCATGGAGGGGAGCGAAAACCGGATCAATCTCTCGAAGACCGAGCAGCTGCGAATCTTCACGCGGCTCACCGACGCCACGATTTTCGAGGAGTTCATTCACAAAAAGTTTACCGGGGTCAAACGCTTCTCGCTCGAAGGGGCCGAGAGCTTGATTCCGCTGCTCGATCTGACCATCGAGAAGGCGGGCGAGTCGGGCGTCGCCGAGGTGGTGCTCGCGATGGCCCACCGTGGTCGGCTCAACGTGTTGGCCAACATCATGGGTAAGAGCCCGCGGCTGATCTTCCGCGAGTTCGAGGACGCGGCTCCCGAGTTCCACAACGGCGGCGGCGACGTCAAGTATCACATGGGCTACAGCAATGACTGGACCACCGCCAGCGGCAAGAAAGTCCACATGTCGTTGTGCTTTAACCCCAGCCACCTCGAGTTCATTAACCCGGTCGCGATGGGTCGCATGCGTGCCAAGCAAGACCGGATGCGCGACTACGAGCACCGCCGCGGTCTGGTCGTGCTCATCCACGGCGACGCAGCGTTCGCCGGCGAGGGGGTGATTCAAGAGACCCTCAACCTATGCAGCCTGAACGCTTACAGCGTCGGCGGCACGATTCACGTGATCGTCAATAACCAGATCGGTTTTACGACCTTGCCCGAGCAGGCGCGGTCGACCCCGTATTGCAGCGACGTGGCCAAGATGCTGCAAGCGCCCATCTTTCACGTCAACGGCGAAGATCCCGAGGCGGTCGCTACGGTGATGCAGCTCGCGCTCGATTTCCGCCAAGAGTTCCAGCGCGACATTGTCATCGATATGTATTGCTATCGGCTCTACGGACATAACGAAGGGGACGAGCCCGCCTTCACACAGCCGCTGCTGTATCAGGCGATCGAGAAGCGCAAGAGCATTCGCGAGAGCTACCTCGAGCACCTGCTGAAGCTCGGCGACATCACGCGTGAAGAGGCGGACAAGATCGCCGCGCAGCGTCGCGCCAATCTGGAGCAGGATTTGTCGGTCGCCCGTAGCGAGGACTTCAAGCCTCGTCCCGAGGTGGCCAATAATGTCTGGAAGCAATACCTGGGTGGCCGCGATCGCGAGATCGAAGAGGTCGACACCGGCACGAGCAAGTCGCGATTGGTGCATTTGCTCGAAACGATTTGCAAGGTGCCGGCCGATTTCCATCCGCACGCCAAGATCGAAAAACTGCTCAAGCAGCGATTGGAGATGGCCCACGGCGAACGTAAATTCGACTGGGGAGCTGCCGAGTTGCTGGCCTATGCGACTCTGCTTACCGAAGGGCATCGGGTCCGCATCACGGGCCAGGATTGCGAGCGGGGCACGTTCAGCCACCGTCACGCCGTGCTGCACGATGTCCGCGACGGCAAATCGTTCCTCAGTCTGCGGCACCTCGCGGCGGATCAAAAGCCGATCGAGATGCAAAACTCGCCCCTCTCCGAAGTCGCCGTTCTCGGTTACGAATACGGTTACAGTCTCGACTACCCCGACGCGCTCGTGATGTGGGAGGCGCAGTTCGGCGACTTTGTGAACGTGGCCCAGGTGATCATCGATCAGTTCATTGCCAGCGCCGAAGAAAAATGGCGTCGGCTCAGTGGTCTCGTCATGCTGTTGCCTCACGGCTTCGAAGGGGCTGGCCCCGAACACTCGAGCGCTCGGCTCGAACGTTTCTTGGAACTCAGTGCGAACGATAACATTCAGGTCGCCGTTCCCACGACCCCGGCGCAGATGTTCCACCTGCTGCGGCGACAAGTGCTGCGCCGAGCCCGTAAGCCGCTGATTGTGATGACCCCTAAATATTTGCTGCGGCGTGAGGAGTCGGCTCTCGACGAGTTTGCCACGGGCCGTTTCCAACGCCTGATCGATGACGATCGCCAGCAGCGGACGGTCAATCGCGTGTTGCTGTGCAGCGGCAAGGTCTACTACGACCTAGTCGATCAGCGTCAGAGTATGCAGCGCGACGATATCTCGATCTTGCGCATCGAGATGCTCGCCCCACTGCCGGAAGAAGAACTACGTCACGCGCTGGCCAAGTATCCCGACGGCACTCCCGTGGTCTGGGTGCAGGAAGAGCCAGAAAACATGGGTGCCTGGCGCTATCTGCGTGTCAAACTTGGCGAGAAGATTTTCGGCCGCTTGCCGTTCTCGGGCGTGTACCGTCGCGCGGCGGCCAGTCCTGCAACCGGCTCCATGACCGGTCATAAACGCGAACAGAAAGAATTGCTCGCCAAGGCGTTCGGGGGCAAATAACCCCCCTGCCCTGCCCGCTCGGCGATTAAAATCATTGATTACTGCATAGTTTCCTCCGTGAGATCATCATGCCTGTTGAACTGAAAGTGCCCCCCGTGGGCGATTCGATTACCGAGGTGCAAATTGGCGTTTGGGTGAAGCAGGTGGGTGATTCGGCCCGTCGCGATGACAAACTGGTCGAGATCGAAAGCGACAAGGCGACGCTCGAAGTGTCGGCTCCGGTCGATGGCAAAATCACTCAGGTGCTCAAGAAAACCGGTGAGAAGGCAGCTATTGGCGAAGTGATTGGCTACATGGAAGAAGGAGCGGTTGCGGCGAGTGCCCCGGCGGCGGCCCCCTCCGCGCCGACGGCAGCGACCCCGGCCTCGAAAGCCGCGGCGGCGACGGTCATGCCCGCCGCGCGACGCGAACTGGCCGAGCGTGGCCTGTCGAGCGATCAAGTTGCCGCGACGGGGCCCGGTGGCCGACTGCTCAAAGAAGACGTGCAGCGGCATGCGGCCAAACCGGCGGCGGCTCCGGCTGCTAGTGTGCCGGCCGTCAAGAAAACGTCGACGGCGATGGTCGGCCACGAAGGGCGCGAAAGTGAATCGGTTGCCATGAGCCCGCTTCGCAAGCGGATCGCCGAGCGATTGGTCCAAGCGCAGCACAGCGCCGCTCTGCTCACAACGTTTAACGAAATCGACATGAGCGGCGTGATGGCCTTGCGAGCCGAACACAAAGACTCGTTCCAGCAGCGCTACGGCGTCAAGCTCGGCTTCATGTCGTTCTTCGTCAAGGCGGTGATCGACGCGCTCCGCGCCATTCCGCAGCTCAACGCCCAAATTCGCGGCGACGAGATCGTGTACCACAACTACTACGATATCGGCATTGCCGTTTCGAGCACCAAAGGGCTTGTCGTCCCCGTGATGCGTAACGCCGAGCGACTGAGCTTTGCCGAAGTCGAGGTCACGATCGAAGACTTCGGCAAGCGGGCTCGCGAAAACAAGATCAAGCTCGACGAGTTGGAAGGGGGTACCTTCACGATCAGCAATGGCGGCGTGTTCGGGTCATTGCTCTCGACGCCGATCATCAATCCACCGCAGAGCGGTATTCTCGGCCTGCATGCCATTCAGGATCGCCCCGTGGCCCGCGAGGGGCAAGTCGTCATCCGCCCGATGATGTACGCGGCGCTGACCTACGATCACCGCATCGTCGACGGTCGCGAAGCCGTCACATTCTTGCGTCGCATCAAAGAAGGTATTGAACAACCTGCCCGCTTGCTTTTGGAGGTTTAGCGTCGATGGCCGACACCACAGAATCTGGGTTTGATTTGGTCGTCATCGGCGCGGGGCCGGGTGGTTACGTGTGTGCAATTCGCGCGGCGCAGCTTGGGCTGCGGGTCGCCGTGATCGAGAAAGAGCCACTGCTCGGTGGCACCTGCTTGCGCGTGGGCTGTATTCCCAGCAAGGCGCTGCTCGAGTCGACCGAGCTCCTCTCGGCCGCCAAGGAACGCTTTGCCGAACACGGCGTGAGCGTCGGCAATGTGAAGGCCGATCTGGCCGTAATGCACAAACGCAAAGACACGATCGTCACGTCGCTCGCACGTGGGGTCGAAGGTCTGCTTAAGAAAAACAAAATCACGCGCCTCTTGGGGACCGGCCGCATCGATGCTCCTGGACGTGTCAAGCTGACCAACTCGAGCGGCGAGCAACTCGTCTCGGCGAAGAACATCGTGCTCGCTGTGGGGAGTAAAGTTGCGTCGCTGCCGGGCGTTGTTGTCGATGGCGAGGTCGTGGGCACCAGCACCGAAGCGCTCGCCTATCCGCAAGCGCCCAACCATCTGGTCGTGATCGGCGCCGGCTACATCGGCCTCGAGTTGGGATCTGTTTGGAGTCGGCTCGGCTCGCATGTCACGGTCCTCGAGTATCTCGACCGCATCATGCCCGGTACCGACAGCGAAGTCGCTGCCGAAGCGCTCAAGATATTCAAGAAACAAGGACTCGAATTTCGACTCAGCACGCGCGTCATCTCGGCCAGAAAGGACGGCGCCGGCGCGCTCGTCGAATGCGCCGGGGCCGAGTCGATCCGCTGCGATCGTGTGCTGCTCTGCGTCGGGCGTGTGCCGAACACTGAGAACCTGGGGGTCGAAAATCTCGGCATTCAGCTCGACCCGCGCGGGCGCATCCCGATCGGCGAGCATTTTGCCACTTCGTCACCGGGCGTCTACGCGATTGGCGACTGTGTCGTGGGGCCGATGCTCGCGCACAAAGCCGAGGAGGAAGGCGTCGCCGTCGCCGAGTTCATTGCCACCGGCTATGGGCATGTCAATTACGACACCATCCCCGCCGTCTGTTACACCCATCCCGAGGTGGGCGCGGTTGGCCAGACTGAAGATCAACTCAAGGCCGCTGGCCGCGAGTATCGTAAAGGCTTGTTCCGCTTCCGCGACAACGCTCGCGCCAAAGCACTCGGCGAGACCGACGGATTCGTCAAGCTGTTGGCCGACGCGAAAACCGATCGCGTGTTGGGCGTACACATCATCGGGCCACGCGCCGGCGAACTGATCGCCGAGGCGACCGCCGCAATGGAGTTTGGCGCGAGCGCCGAGGACATCGCCCGCACCTGTCACGCCCATCCGACATTAGCCGAACCGATCAAAGAAGCCGCCCTCGCCGCACTCGGCCGCGTGATTCATAACTAGCTCCAGACCTTTTCGTTAGTCGCGACGCACAGCGGAGCGCGATTAATGTAGAATGACTGCGAGACACTAGCGACAGCAGTGCTATCGCGGCGGTCGCTCTTTGCGCCATTCGTCGAACCCGGTAGATTCACTCTGCGTATAAGGTCATGAATCGCGTCGCTCTGCCGTGGTCGGCGGAGCGACCCTAATCAGGCTGAGGAAGAAGCCATGCTGCGCGTTGTGAATCGAAGTTGGAAATCATGGCTCGCGATCGTCGCGCTGTGCGGCTCCTCGACCGTCACGTGGGCGCAACTCCCGTCGCAGACGTTGCCCACCGCGGCTCGGCCGCAACCGCCGTTCAATCAACCCTCGGTGGTCCCCACGACCGGCCCGGCACTGCCTGGCGTGCAGTCGCAAGCTCCGACGCAACCCATGATCGTGCAGCCGATGGAGCATCCGCTCGCGCCGGCGATCAATCGGGCTCGCTTCGCACAAGAACAAATTGCCAAAATCCAAGATTACTCGGCGACGCTCGTCAAGCGCGAACGGATCGACGGTAAGCTGAAAGACCACGAGTACCTGTTCATTAAAGTGCGTCATCAACCGTTCAGCGTCTACATTTACTTTCTGCACCCGGCCGATGTGAAGGGACAAGAGTGCTTGTACGTGGCCGGCAAGAACAACGGTCAATTATGGGCTCGACCCAATGGCGTGAAAGGGACACTCGTCGGCACGTTGTCACTCAAGCCCGACGGACCGCTGGCCATGATGGGGCAGCGTTATCCGGTCACCGAGTTGGGTCTGAAGCGCTTGACCGATCGGCTCGTCGAGGTGGGCACGCACGACATGCGTTACGGCGAATGCACGGTGAAGACGCTCGAAGGGGCCAAGATCGAGAATCGGCTATGTACCTGTTACGAAATCGTGCATCCGGTCCCACGCAAGGAATTTCAATTCCACATGGCGCGGGTGTTCGTCGATAGCCAGTTGAACATACCGGTCCGTTACGAGGCGTATGACTGGCCTGCTCAGAGCGGCGGCGCCCCAGTGCTGTACGAAGAGTACACGTACCAGAACATCTCGTTCAACAACAACTTTACCGACCTGGACTTCGACACGGCCAATCCGAAGTACCAATTCAAGCGGTAACTGGCTTGCCGATCGAGTGAGCGACACGGCAGGCATTGCCCTGCGAGCGAAAACGCCTCGCCGCAATCAGGTCGGCCGATTATATTAGGGACCTCGGCCGTGGTGATTCTCGCCGCGGCTCTATCGCTCCTCGCTCACGCGGCTCTCCGGGTCGGATCGACGATGTCACTAGGAACTGCCGAGACACTGTGGCTACTTTTCTTCCTCGTGATCGGCGGCTGCATTGGCAGTTTTCTGAACGTGGTTGTGTATCGATTGCCGCATGGTCAGAGCATTGTTCATCCTGCTTCGCGGTGTCCCAAGTGTGGCCATGCTATTCGTCATCGACATAACGTGCCGGTGCTGGGTTGGTTTCTGCTCGGCGGACGCTGCTACGACTGCCACGAGCCCATCGCCGCTCGCTATCCGTCGGTCGAGTTTATTAGCGCCGTGTCGATTGGCGCGATCGGGTTATTAGAGGTTGGGCAATTCGCCGTGAACGTCCCGATCGCCTCGCTCACGAGCGGTTGGCTCAGTGGTCAGATTCCCAGTCATTGGGCGATCGTGCTATATCACATCGCGTTGCTTAGCGGGTTGCTCGCTGCGGCGCTGATCGAGTACGACGGCTTCGCATTGCCACGTGGGTTCGTGGCCTGGGTGACGATCATCGGCGCGTTTGCGCCGATGTTGTTTGGCGAATTGTTGCCGATCAGCGCCTTTTCTCGCTTGCTCGATCAATTTCACGGGCGGCCGGGCATCATCGTGCTGTTTAATAGTTGGATCGGAATCATTTTCGGCGCGTCGCTGGGAGCACTGGCGGGGCCCGCCACGGGCGAAGGGCGTAGCGGCCTCGCGGGTCGAGTCACTGGCATGATCACGCTCGGCTGGGTCGGCATGTTTCTCGGCTGGCAAGCCGCGGCCGTCGTCGGCGCTTGTGCCGCGGTGCTGTTCACGATCTCGGTCATGTATCGGCTGGGCTTCAAGCTGCTCGCGCGTGTCTCGTTCGCGGGGTGTGTTTGGCTCTGCACGCTCGTCTGGATCGCCCTGTGGTCGTATATCGCCGATCGTTGGCCGCATCTGAGCCGTGCGGCCGACTGGCGTATCATGGGTATCTGCGGTGGCATCGTGCTGTTCGCAGCCGTGTTTGCGTGGCTCTTTCGTGGTCGAGGTGCGTAGCGATTATGGCAACCCTCACGTTTCATGGCGCGGCCGAGACCGTCACCGGCTCAAAGTATCTCTTGGAAGCTGACAGCGCCCGCGTGCTGATCGATTGCGGGTTGTTTCAGGGGCTCAAAGAACTGCGGCTCCGCAATTGGGACCGATTGCCTTTCGATCCCCGCGCGCTCGACGCCGTCGTGCTCACGCATGCCCATATCGATCACCTGGGCTTTTTGCCGCGCGTCGTCAAATACGGCTTTCGCAGCTCGGTGTTCGCTACGCCGGCGACGGTCGACTTGGCCGAGATCATGTTGTACGACTCGGCCCGTAATCAGGAGGATGATGCCGAGTATGCCAATCGCAAGCATTTCTCGAAGCATCATCCGGCCTTGGCTTTGTACGACGCTGATGATGTGACCCGGACGCTCAAGTTGCTGCGGCCGGTCGTGCGCGAGCAGTGGTTTCAGGCTGCCGGGCCGATCTGGTGTCGCTTTCATGATGCCGGCCATCTGCTGGGCTCGGCGATGATCGAGGTCGAGATTCGCAACCGCCCCAAGCCGCTGCGCGTGCTCTTTTCGGGCGACGTGGGACGCTACAACGCGCCGCTCTATCACGATCCGCAGCCACCGCCGCCGTGCGACTATTTGATCTGCGAAAGCACCTATGGCAATCGCGAACATCCCGAGGGGGACGCCTTCGAGGCTCTGGCCCGGAGCGTGCATCGCGCGATCGAGCGTGGCGGCGTCATGCTCGTGCCGGCGTTCGCCGTCGGCCGCGCGCAGCAACTCATGTATCTGCTGCACGTGTTGATCGGTCAGGGGCGCATTCCGCCGCTGGATATTTATCTTGATAGCCCGATGTCGGTCAAAGCCAATCAGGTCTACATCCAGCACTGTCAGGAACAAGACCTGGTAGAAGCCGCGCAGAGTCGAGCCGGCAATGGGCTCTCCGCCAAGAACGTTCACCTTGTGTCGACTGTGCAGGAATCGAAAGCCATTAATAGCGTGCGCGATCATGCCGTGATCATCGCCAGTAGCGGCATGATGACCGGTGGCCGCGTGTTGCACCATCTGCGACAACGGCTAGGTGACTCGCGCAACACCGTGCTGCTCGGCGGGTATCAGGCCGCGGGGACACGTGGCCGCGCGCTGCAAGAAGGGGCCCGCTTCATTCGCATTCACGGACAAGATGTGAGCGTTCGCGCGGCGATCGAGAGCATCTCGGAATTGAGCGGCCATGCCGGACACTCGGAGCTGATTCGCTGGCTCGCGCCACTCGCCAAGCCGAAGAAGGCTTTTTTTACGCATGGCGAGCAGGTCTGCGCCCAGGCGATGGCCGACGAACTGTACGCCACGCGCGGCTGGAACACGGTCGTGCCGCGGATGGCCGAGTCCTTTGAACTGGAGTGATTGCCGATGATCGACAAGCCCGCGGACGACGCCGACGTGCAGGCCCTGCTGAGTGCGGCCAGCTACCGGCTCGCCTATCAAGACACCGAGTTTCTTGATCGCCCCGACTTGCGGCCTGTCCGCATGCTGCTTGAGCTCTTGAAGCCCGAACTGCTCTTTCAGGAGCAGCGGATTCGCTCGACGGTGGTGGTGTTTGGTGGCACGCAGATTGTCGACCGTGAACGGGCCGAGACGCGTTTGGAACGCGCGGTCACGGCGCTTGCCGCCGCGCCGCAGGACGCCAGATTACTGCGCGAAGTGTCGCGCAGCGAGCGGTTGTTGAAGTTGAGTCCCTACTACGACGAAGCACGCGAGTTCGCTCGGCTCGTTTCGGCCGCCGGGCAAAACGATGGCGATTGTGATTATGTGGTCGTGACCGGTGGTGGGCCCGGTATCATGGAGGCGGGCAACCGCGGCGCCCACGACATGAACGCCAAGAGCGTGGGGCTCAACATCGCGCTGCCTTCCGAACAGACGCCCAATCGGTATATCTCGCCCGAGCTTTGTTTGCAGTTCCGCTATTTTGCGATGCGGAAATTTCATTTCGTGCTTCGCGCCAAGGCGCTGGTCGTGTTTCCCGGCGGGTTCGGTACCCTCGACGAGTTGTTCGAGATTCTGACCTTGCGCCAGACGCAACGCTTGCAAGACATTCCGATCATCATGATCGGCCGGCAATACTGGCGGCAAGTGATTGATTTCGAGTTCCTCGCCGACTCGGGCGTCATCAGCGACGAGCATTTACGGCTCATCACCTATGCCGAGACCGCGAGCGAGGCTTGGGACATGATCCGCCGCTGCGAGTGTGATCGCTAAGCCGCCTGCGATAGAGTGTTGCTCTCATGAGCAGTCCGTAGCCATTGGGTTCGGCACTTTGTAGCGTTGTAATCGGCGTGGAACTCTCGATAAACCTTGAACGCCCAGGAGCGAATGATGACCGAGAAGAAGTCGCCAGCGAAGGCCAAGGGTTCTTTGCGCACGAGCAAGCCTCGCACGTCGGCCAGTACGTCGAAGTTGCCGCCTAAGGCCGTCACCAAGGCCCAATCGGTGAAGCTCCTCTCGGGCGGTAACCCGCAGATTGCTAAAGCCGACGGCGATGCTCCCGTGCAGGCCTACATTGCGGCCATGCCGCTCTGGAAACGCGACATTGGCCAACGCCTCGACGCGCTTATCGGGCGTTGTGTGCCACACGTGCGTAAAGCCGTGCGATGGAACTCTCCCTTTTACGGCATTGAGGGCCAAGGCTGGTTTTTGGGTATCCATTGCCTCACCAAATACGTCAAGGTGGCATTCTTTCAGGGCAAGTCGTTGCGGCCTCTCCCGCCCATCGAGTCCAAGCAACCGGACGTGCGCTATCTGCACATCCACGAGGGGGACCAACTCGACGAGAAAATTGTGGCCAATTGGATTCGACAAGCCGCGAAGTTGCCCGGTACGGAATGCTTTTGAGGGGCGTGTTCAAGCAAGCTGCGCGATGGTGCAAGGCGCGGCGCGTTCCCCCATCGACTCGCCGAAGTCTCAAGATCGATTCGCAACACGAAACACCGGATCGAACTCACCCCACGCCCCACGCCCCTCAACCCTTCTCACTACCGCATATACCGGCCGCCGTTGATGTCGATGATCGAGCCGGTCATAAAGCTCGCGGCGTCACTCGCCAGGAACACGACCGCCTGGGCCACTTCGTCGGCGGTGCTGTTGCGTGCCAGCGGAGTCTGGCGGCGATAGTCTTCCATCCGCTCGGGCGTGCTAAAGACCTCGTGGTGCCGGGTCTCGACCACGCCGGGCATGATCGCGTTGGCCCGGACGTGCGGAGCAAGTTCGCGTGACAACGTGCGCGTCATGACCAGCAAGGCCCCTTTGGCGGCCGCGTAGGCACCGGCGCCCCCTGCCCCGCCGGTCTGCACCGAGAGGGACAGGTTATTGATGATGCTGCCGTGGCCCGAGGCACGTAGATGCGGGATGGCCCGGCGCGTGACGAAGAACGCGCTGGTCGCGTTGACCTCGAACGCCTTGCGCCAATGATCGGTCGTGCAATGCTCGATGCTCATGCGCTCAAGCGGCGCGCCGGCGTTGTTGAACAGAATATCGATCCGGCCGAAGGCGCTGTGCAAGCGGTCGACGATGCTGTTAGCGGCCGCTTCGTCGGTCAGATCAGCTTGCAAAAGCACGCCGCGCGCCCCGGCCTGCTCGACGAGGTGCAACGTCTCGCGGGCCTCGGCCTCGCTCGTGTTGTAGTGGATGCCAATGCTTGCGCCACACTGGGCGAGTGCGACAGCCGAAGCGCGACCGATACCGACTCCGGCGCCGGTGACGAGTGCGACACGTTGTGTGAGGTTGTGCATGGGGGAGGTTGTGAGGGGCTAGAGGCTAGTGGAGGAGCGGGGGAGTGAAGGGGCGGACGAGCTAAAATCTATCGCGTCAGCGTTACTCCTCAGCCCCTCTGCTCCTCCACCTGTTTCGCCGTCACGCTTTCGCGGGCGTGGACTTCGGTTGCTCACTCGAGAACGGACTGACGCGCTGCGCGGGGCGACCGGCGGTCGCGGCGATGCGGTTGATCGCGTTCAGAAACGCCTTGGCACTGGCTTCGATCGAATCGGTCGACACGCCCCGCCCGCGATACAGTTGTCCTTGGTACTCGAGTTCGACGGTGACTTCTCCCTGGGCGTCTTTGCCAACGGTGACGCTATGCACGTTGAACTCGCGGCAGGTGGCTTGGATGCCGGTGATCTCCTCGATGCCCCAGAACAGCGCATCGAAGGGGCCGTCGCCGGCGTTCACATCGACGGTCTGCTCAGCATCGCCGCGGCACAACGTGAGCCGCACGCTGGGGACCTCGCCCGTGAGGCCGATGAGCCGGTACTTGACGAGCGTCCAGGTCTCGTCGGTCGCGCGGTTCTCTTCCTCGATCAGGGCGACGATGTCGGCGTCGTACACTTCCTTTTTCTTGTCGGCCAGTTTTTTGAACTGCTCGAACACCGTGTGCAACTGCTCGGGGGTCAGGTCATGTCCGAGCGCCTTGCAACGATCGCCCAACGCGGCGCGGCCGCTGTGCTTGCCCAGTACGAGGTCGGTCTTGGCCCAGCCGACGTCCTCGGGGCGCATAATCTCGTAGGTGGTCCGCTCCTTGAGCATGCCATCCTGATGAATGCCCGCCTCGTGGGCGAAGGCATTGCGGCCGACGATTGCCTTGTTGCGTTGGACCTGCAAGCCGGTGACGTTTTGCACGAGTCGACTGACCGGTACGAGCCGCTGGGTGTTGATCCGCGTATCGACATGGTAGTAGTCGTTGCGGGTCCGCATGGCCATGACCACTTCTTCGAGCGAGCAGTTGCCAGCTCGTTCGCCGATGCCGTTGATCGTGCATTCGATCTGGCCGGCTCCTTCTTCGACCGCCGCGAGGCTGTTGGCGACGGCGAGCCCGAGGTCGTTATGGCAATGGATGCTGATGACCGCCTGATTGATATTCGAGACCCGTTCGCGCAGGGTGCGAATGACGCGCCCCATGTGAGCCGGCGTGGCATAGCCGACCGTGTCAGGAATGTTGACCGTCGTCGCGCCGGCGGCGATGGCTGCCTCGACGACCTCGCATAAGAAGTCAGGCTCGGTGCGGGCCGCGTCCTCGGGCGAGAACTCGATGTCGCTCGTGTAGCCCGCCGCGCGTTTGACTCCGGCCACGGCCCGGCGAACGATCTCGCTTTTGTCCATCTTGAGTTTGAACTCGCGATGGATCGCGCTGGTGGCGAGGAACACATGG
>CAYLYE010000143.1:0-16545 GCA_964387325.1 uncultured Planctomycetaceae bacterium | reverse complement strand
CTGAGTTGGGATCTACTGTCGAGCGGCTTGTCAAATAAGCATCGCAACTTCATGTTGATCCGAGCACTCGGCGCGGGCAAGCACGAGCTGCTCGTCAGTTGCGAGCAGGGCATTCAACAGCTCGCGATCGAGAAGGGGGCGCGGCCCACGTGGCTGTCGCCGCGAGAGTCGCGCGGCCGGCTCGACTGGCGACTGGCTGACTTCGACGGTGACGGCGACAACGATCTGATCGAGTGGTCGGCGCAACCTCGGCAGGCGATCCGCTGGTACGAGTGCGACGCACAACACAAACTGTTGCCAGCCCAAACACTGCACGAGCATGGTGTCGAGGGTTTCGACGTGTTGCGCCGCGGCAGCGCGAGCGCCGAGCTATTGCTGCTCGGAGGCACGCAGGTTGGGCTCTTACGCCGCTATCAACTCACCCGCGGCGAGACCAGCGAGCTGGGGCGCTACGATGCGTTGCCGATGAGCGCAGGCCCGAAAGCGGCTTGGTGTGGCATTCAGCTCGATAAACAGCCCGCGATCGTCGCCCTCGACACGGCCCAGCCTCGTCTGCGGGTGCATACGCTGACCACACAAGGCTGGGGTCCCGAACAAACCTTTCCCACGCTCGGTGGCGTGCGCACGCTCGCCGCTCCGGTCGCACAAAGCGGGACGCTCCTGTTATGGACGAAGGACGCGGCCGACTTGCAACGCTGCCGTTGGGAGCACGGCCGGCTCAGCTATCCGCAACCGTTCCCCCAGTCGGCCGAGGTCGCCGATCGTCGCATCCTCACACTCGAAACGATTGACTCGACCGTCTGGTGGGTGCAACGCGTGGGCGCACATCTCGATCTGTACGTGTGGCGCAACAACGATAAACAGCCACAGCAAAAACGCTTTCCGGACGTGGGCGCGAAGAGCGACAAGGTCGTCTGGCTGGGGGACGATCGTCTGCTCGTGCAGCAAGCGTACTCGACCGCCACGAAGCTGGTCGTGCTCAAGGACGGTAAGTCTGTTATCACCGAGCCAGCCCATCTAGCCAAGGTCGATCTGGCCGAGTTCGTCCTCGTGAACGAAGGCCATAAGTTGCGGAGCGCTCGCCTGACCGAAGGGGTCTTGCAATGGTTGGGCGATGATCTGCACGCGACCGACCAGATCATGCTCGGCGACGGCCAAAAGCTCGCCTCCTACGTGCCGCTCGAGCAGGGCGAGGCCTGGGCCTTCGAGCAAGGGAGCGCGTTCATCCATCGACTCAAGCCCGACGCCTCAGGCGTGTCGCGCGTGATCGACAGCCTCAAGCCGCCTCAAGGTTCGGCGCTGCGCGTCGATCCCGTGCTGGGCGTGCTGCTCGTCGATCAAGACCGGCTCGTGCGATTGTCGCGCGGCGCGCCTTGGGAACTGAAGCTGATCGACAGCCTCGACGGCCGCGCGGGTCGCCCCAGCGGTTTGCGCGAGAACACGATCCATCATCTGTTCGCGCTCGATCTGATCGGCGATGCGACCGACGAGATTTTGTTGGCCGACTTTCGACGCCATCAGCTCACGCTCGTCGAGCGCAAGGCCGACGGTCTCAAGTCGCTCGCCTCGTGGCCCGTGTTCGACGACTCGAAGTATCCGTACGGCGACGAGACTGGCCCGCGGCTGGTCGAAGAGCCCCGGCGGATCATCTCCTTCAACGCAGATGGCGATGCCGTGCGCGACATGGCCATGCTCTGTCATGATCGGCTGCTCATTTATATCGCGCGGGAGCCCTAAAATGCGGCGTGTATGTTGGATGGTTTGGGCTCTGCTCACCGCCACGGCTTCGCTGTCGGCCGCCGAACAGGTGACCGTCACGCTCGTTGGTGGCGCGAAGGTCACGGGTACCTTGCTCCGCGAGAACGACGAGGGAGTGGTGCTCGATCTGGGGGTCGAAGTGCTGCACTTTAGTGCCAAGCGGGTGCTCAATGTCAGCAAGCCTAGCGACGCCGCGCAGGCTGATGCCACGCGGCAACGTGACATCTTCACGACCGGTCGTCTCGAAGCACTCGACACCCCCGAACTAGTCAAACGCTACGGCGACGCGGTCGTGCTGGTTCGCAATGCCGGTGGACTTGGGAGCGGCTTCATCATTAGCCGCGCGGGGCACCTGATCACCAACTACCATGTCGTCGAAGGACAGACCCGTGTGCAGGTCACGCTGTTTCGGCGTCATGCCCAGGGGTATGAAAAGACTGAGCTGAAAAAGGTGAAAATCCTCGCCTTGCAGCCGCTTCGCGACGTCGCGTTGCTCCAGTTGGACGTGGACGAGGTGGGAGGCCCGCTCCCGCAGCCGGTTGTGATCAACGATCGCGACGACCTGCGTGTCGGCGACTTGGTATTTGCCATCGGCAATCCGCTGGGGCTCGAACGCTCGGTGACCCAAGGGATCGTGAGCAGCAATAAGCGTAAAGTCGGCCAACTACGGTTGATCCAGACCGACGCCTCGATCAATCCGGGCAACAGTGGCGGGCCGATGTTCAATGCCCGGGGCGAAGTGGTGGCGATCGCCTGTGCGGGGGCAACCATGTTCGACGGCCTGGCCTTTGGTATCCCGGCCAGCGAATTGATCGATTTCCTGGTGCATCGCGAGACGTATCTGTATGATCCATCGCAGCCGTTGAACGGGGTGACCTATTTGCCGCCGCCGTTTAAGCGCGACGGCTTGTTGAACCAGGCCACGATAGACCCCGCCACCGCGACACAATCGCCCCCCGTGAGCAAAGGAAAATAGTTATGACCGACGGTGTTGTCGCGATCGCTTCTGGGCCGCAGATCTTCCCGGAAACCAAGTCGCGGCAGCGACCAGCGGTCCCCTGGGTTGCTTGCCTGTCGGTCTGGCTGGGCCTCGCGGTTTGTGTCCGGGCGGCTGAGTTGCGCCCCAGTTGGGAATGTCTCGGCGACGAGACGGTCGCCGTGCTGCGAATTCCGCAGCCGAAACAAGCCTACGAGGCGCTCCGCTCGCGCACCAAGCTCGGCGCGGTCATGCTCCAGAGCGAGCGGATCGACAAGTTGCAGCAACTCGTCCGCCAAGCATCCGACGGCGGCGTCGAGAAATTCGAGCGGCGGCTGGCCGAATATCAACTCAAACTGACCGACCTCCCCGAGTTGCTTGCGGGCGAGGCCGGCATGGCGCTACAGATTGTCCCACGCCAGGAGAAAGACAACGATCCGCTGGTCGTGTTGTTGGCCTGGATCGAGCCGGGCGAAGACGTTGCCACGCGGTTGTTTGAAGCACTCGGCAAAGCCGAAGAGGCTACGAAGGACGAGTCGCATCCGATCAAGCGAGTCGATCTCGAATTGGCCGACCACAAGGTTATGCTCTTCAAAGTGCCGCGCACCGAGTATGAAGACCCGACGTCGCTTGATCTCACGCCCCCCGAGGGACAGCTCACCCCGGCTGAGCGCAAAGCCTGGCGGGAAAAGCGCGACGCGCAACTCGCCCAGGCCAAGAAGATTCAAACGAGCCAGCAGAATGTATTTCTCGCGCGGCTCGGCGGCCGGCTGCTCATGGCCACCACGTTCGCCGAGCCGGGCGCGTTCGACCCCGACGCCAAAACCGATTTCGACGCGCTCACCAATCTCGAACAGGCCACCGGCGTGTTCGCTCGCTTTCTCGCCACACATGTCTCGAACGAAACGAAAGGCGCTCAACGCTGGCTCGAAACACCGGGCCTCCGCGCTGCCTTGCCCGAGGGCATTGGCATCTACGAACTGCTGATTCATCCCGCACCTCTATGGAAGTTAGCTATCGACACCGCGCCGGAGGACGTGCTCAAAACGCTCAAGTCGCTGGGGCTCGAAGGGATCGGCCCGCTAGCACTGCGTAGCGCACTGATCGACAATCAACTGCACATCGGTGCGTTCGCTTCGATCCCCGCCCCGCGCAAGGGATTGCTCGCACTGGTCGATCAGCCGCCGCTGCCCAACGAGCCGCCGGAGTGGGTGTCGAGCAACGTCGTCAGCTACTCGCACCTGAGTTTTGATCTGGTGCAGCTTTACAAGACGGCCAAGCAAATCTCATCGGCGCAGCTTGGCGATCGCGCCCGGCAAGGTTTCGCGGCGCTCGAAGCCCAGTTGCAGCTCTTTTTACAGACCGATCCCGAGACTTTGCTGGGGTCGTTGGGCACGAAGCACATGCTGCTGAGCCTGGTCCCCAAGTTGGCCAAGCCCGACGATGCCAACGATCCACACAGCACGATGGCGGCCGAGCAGCGCGTGGCCCTTGTCTGGCAATTGAAAGACGAGGCACTTTGGAAACGGGTGTTGCAGGCGGTCGGGCCGCTCGTGGGCGCCAAGGCGGTCGAGGAACAAGGCTTCGAGGGAGTCCGTTCCACCGGCACATTTGCGGCCGGCGCGTTCGTGGGCCGTGGGCATCTGGTCATTGGCCTGGGGAGCGAGATCATCGAAGGAACGCTGAACAGTCTGCGCAACCCGCCTCAGGGCGAGGCGTCGCTCCGCGGCTCGGCTGCGCTGCGTCGCGCTCAAGAACTCATCCCGAACGAGCCTGGCCTGTCGTACACCGTGACCGACGGCAGTCGCTACGGCACCGTGCTCGAAGAGTGGACCAACCTGTTGGCGCATTTGCCCAGCGGAGTGCCCGGCGATGAGCAGCAGTTGCTCGAATCTCTGCGGCAACTCATCCCGAGCGCGAAGGAGCTTGAAGGGGTGTTTGGCGTGACGACGAGCACGACCCGGGTGACGCCGCAAGGCATCACGAACCGCGAGGTCAGCGAGTTGCCCGCGCCCTAATGACTTTCTTGCTGCGATGATGTGTGCCATGACCACGGCTTGGCGTGGGCATGCGCTCTCCATGGCCACGCGGACGTGGCCATGGCACCCGAACGCGCAACCTAAAGGCACCCGAGCGTGCAACCTAACCGAAGATGCGGTCGCGCTTCGCTTTATTCCAGGCCAGCTTGTCGGCCACGCTCATCTTGCTGAAGTCGGGCCACTCGCTGGCCACCTTCGCCGTGGGTTTCGTCTCGCAGGCGCACGTTGCTTTCGAGTGCCCACCACAGCCGCAGTCGTGATGCGCGTCGGCCTTGGCTGAGCCTTCGGACGAGGGAATCGCCGCGGGCACGTTGACCGTCGAGCCCGAGTAACTCATCACGCCGGTTTGCAGTTGCAGGTCGTCGGCCAACTTGCGCGTCGGAGTGACGTTCAACTTGGCGAGCACCGCGTGATAGGCTTTCACGGCCTCCTCGGGCGAGATCGCGCCGTCGACGATCAGCCGCAGAAACTCGACGAACGCCAATTGATTTTCAGCGCTGTTGATTTTGCGACCGAACAGGGCGACTCGGGCGCCGTACTTTTGGGCCTCGGCAAGCAACTTGAACGCGTCGTAAGTGGTGCCCGCGCCGCCACCGAGGATGCCAACCACCAAATGCGGATCGTAGGTGACGAGTTCCTCCATCATTTTTGGGCCGTGATAGACGACCTTGAGGAACAACGGTCGACCGGCCTGAGCGACCCCGGCCAGCGTGCGTGCGATCGCGTCGTTGACGAACTTGGGAATCTCGCTTGGCCCGATCCCCTGGGGTGCGTTGGGGTCGAAGACTTCGAGGAAGTGATGAAATCCCTTCCGTTCCGCTTCTTCGCGGAAGCGATTGTATTCTTCGAGGCTGCGTAGATCTTCGCTGAGTCGGTTGTTGAATGTGATACTGTAGAGCCCGAGATTCGTGCCGCGTTGCCGCTCGTCTGGTTCGCAGTCGAGGTGTCCGCACTGGATATGATCGATCGAGGCGGTTCGGAACGGCCGCGAGGGTTCCTGCACGTAGTTATTGCCGCGAACGACAAAAATATCGGTCGCGTCGTTGGCTCGTGCCGCAGGAGTGACATGGCTCGAATCGAAGAGCCGGTCGCGATGTGCGAGCACGTCGTTGCTGCTGGCCGACATGAGCATGATGTCGACCAGACCTTGTCGCACGATCTGCTGCATCTGTTCGCGATACTCGGCCAGGGTGCGCATACGCACCTCGCCGGCGTGCATCTCGGGGCTGCGACCCGGCGCGCCGATGCCAAACGCCATGTCGGCGTCTTTGGCGTCGGCCAGGATAAACTCGCGGCAGCCACTCGGGTCGGCGTGGATCGCAGCGAGCTTGGCGTCGAGCGACTTAGGGGCGGGTTGAGTATGAGAAGCCGTGGATATCATGGTTTAAATCTTGTGTCGTAAGGACACCCAAGCCGGCGGCTTTGCCGCCGGTCGATCGGCGACAAAGTCGCCGGCTTGGGGAAATATCCGATCTACTTCTTCACTCTCGCCATCACGTTATCGATCGTCTCGCGCAACACGCTGGCGCTCTTTTTTAGACCTTGTACCTCTTTGGGCCAGAGTTCGATCTCGTGCGTGGCGACCACACCCTGACGACCGACCACCGTGGGGACACTGAGCGCCACGTCACGCAATCCGTAACAGCCTTGCTGCACGCTGCTAACCGGCAGAATGCGGCGACGATCGAGGGCGATCGACTCGATGACCTCTTGAATCGAGAGGCCGACGGCAAAGCCCGCGCCCCCTTTCTTCTTAATGACCTCGGCCCCCGAGCCTTTCGTGCGTGTGAACAGCTCGTCGGCGAGCTTGGCGTTCCAGAGCGGAAATTTATCGAGCGGTAAGCCGCCGACCGTGGCGCTCGACCAGATCGGTACCATGCTGTCGCCATGTTCGCCGAGAATGAGTGCGTCGACTTGCGTCGGCGGCAGCGTGAGTTTTTCTGCGATCAGACTGCGGAAGCGGACCGTATCGAGGACTGTCCCCAGACCGATGACCTGCGACTTGGGCAATCCCAGCCGGGCGGCCGCCAGATACGTCAAGGCATCGACCGGATTGCTGACGACGACCACGACGGCGTCTTTCTTGCAGCCCACTTTGACGATCTCATCGAGGATGCCGACGAACAGATCGACGTTGCGATTGATCAAGTCGAGCCGACTCTCGTCGGGTTTACGACGCAGACCGGCCGTGATGCAAATCACGTCGCTCGTGGGGATGTGCTCATAGCCGCCTGAGGTGATCGTTTGATCGGCCATCAGACTAGCGCCGTGGAGCAGATCGAGTGCCTGGCCACCGACCGCTTCGGCATTGACGTCGAGCAGCGCGAGCTCACGGACCACTTTGCCGGTTTGTAATGCGAACGCGGTGCATGAGCCAACCAGGCCTGCGCCGCCGATGATCGAGACTTTCATGGGATGGGTGAGTGGTTAGGGGTGTGGGGTGAGTTCAGAAAGCGCGACCGGTGGTCGCGTGGGTTGGTTTTGATTAACGACTGCCGAGCGCCGCCATGACCCGTTCGGTAATGGCCTGCACGAGGGCTTCTTGATCGATCGCGCCACTGGCAGCCGGGGCGCTCGACTTGGCGGCGGCTGTCTCGACTCGCGGGGCCACCGGCGGCGCAGGAAACGCACGGCGATCGACACCTGTGTGAGCCCAACTCTCGCGGAACACGTCGTTGGCGCACATATCGCAGTTCTTGAGCTCTTCGGTATTGCGCGGGTCGGTCCAACCCCATTTCGACTTTAGGTCGAGCAGTTCGCGCTCTTCATTCGGATTGAAGTAGTTGACCTTCCCCAGGTCGCGGGCCATCAACAATATGCGACAGTAGGCGTCGAGGATCTCGGTCCACCAGTAGGCCTTTTCGACCGTGTCGCCGTAACTCACCGTGCCGTGATTGGCCAGAATCATCACGTTCGTTTTCTTGACGAACGGCAACACCGTGTCGGCGAACTTCTGTCCGCCCGGCGTCTCGTAACGCGTGATCGGCACGTCGCCCAAGAACACCTCGATCTCGGGCAGAATGCATTGCGGAATCGCCTCGCGGGCCACGGCAAAGGCGGTGGCGTGCGGCGGATGGCAATGCACGCAGCTCTTGATCTCGGGCCGTTCTTTCATGATCGTCAGATGCAACAGCACTTCACTCGTGCGCTTGCGACGACCGGCGAGTTGGTTGCCGTCCATGTCGACGAGGCAAATATCATCGGGGGTCATAAACCCCTTGCTGATCATCGTCGGCGTGCAGAGCACCTCGTTCTCGCTCACGCGATAGGTGATGTTACCGTCGTTGCCGGCCGCAAAGCCCTTGTTGTAGAGGCGGCGACCGATCTCGCACATTTCTTGCTTGATCTTATGCAGGTTGACGTTGGGCATGATAGTGTCGCTGGTTACTTTCGTTTTCGGTTTTCAGTTTTCGGTTTGACGTTGATTTCATCAAGCAATGCTGCGTTGTACGCATCAATGGGTTTCATCTCGGGCTCGAACGGCTGCGCCGCCTCGCCCCCTTCGCTAATCGCGATCAGGCTGCCAAGTCCGGCACCCAGGTCGTCGTACACGACCAAGGCCTCGGCCTCGACGTCGCTCGATCCGTTGAGGTTGTCGAGCGATAGGGGGACCGCCAGCTTGAACCGCCCGGCTAACAAACTCGGATGCGCTCGGTTGAGCGTGACCGTGCCGATGACTTTGCCGATTCGCATGATGGTTGACCTGAATAAATCTCTTACGCGTCGGGCAGAGCCAGCACACACCAGCGAACCGGCGTGTTCTTGTTCTGCAATTGTTCACGTGTGCTCTTGCCATCGCTGGTGAGCATGACCGTCTCACCAATGCCCGCCCCGAGCGTATCGACCGCCAACACCGGCTCGCCGTCGGGCGAGCGACCATCGGCGGCGAGAAACTGCACGATGAGCAGTTTCTGCCGTTCGAGCGACGGATGTTTCACCGTCGCGGTCGCTGTGCCAACTACAAGGCCGGTTTGCATGGGAGCAACGTTTTCGGTTTTTGGTTTTCAGTTCGGGGTTGGGGAAGACTGGAGACCGCAGACGAGAGACCGGAGTGAAAGCAGTTTTCTATTTACTCCAGTCTCCAGTCTCTCCCTTACGGTTTTCCGACGATCCGCAACTCGTCGATCATCGAGCAGCGGCGTTCGCGGGTGAATGTCAGTGGCGTCGTCACTCCTTCGCCGGTCGGCGTGGCGATCGAGAACGACAAGTAGCCTTCGCCACCCAAGCCGAGCGCGGCCATGCACGGGCCGTTCTTGACGAACAGCGTCGTGTCCATCGCGCGCCCCATCTTGGTCATGTTCCGCACGTTCTTGCTGTGGATGATGCTCGTGTGCCGGAAGCCATGCTCATAGAACTTGGCTTTCGCGATGCACTCGTCAACGTCGCGGCAGCGGACAAACGGCACGAACGGCATCATCTGCTCGACCGGCACGAACTTGTTGTGCTCGTCGGTCTCGCCGAAGATCAACTCGACCTTGGGATCGATCTTCTTGCCGATCGCGGCGGCCAAAAAGGCTGCATCCTGGCCGATGAATTCCTTGGTGGCGACATCGTGTTTGTGATCCTTATCGCCGACGGTCGAGATTGCTTTCGCGGTCAGGGCATCGATCTCGCGGCTGTTCAACTTTACGGCGCCGGCACGCTCCATCGCCCGCATCAGGTCGTCGAACACACTGGCGACGACGAACACTTCCTTCTCGGCGATGCAGAGCAGGTTGTTGTCGAACGAGCCCCCTTCGATAATACAACGTGCGGCGCGGTCGAGGTCGGCCGTCTCGTCGACCACCACGGGCGGGTTGCCTGGGCCGGCCACGACGGCTCGCTTGCCGCTGTTGAGCGCCGCGCGAGCCACGGCCGGGCCACCCGTGACGCAGATCATCTTGATGCCGCGATGCTTGAAGATCTGCTCGGCTGATTCCAACGTCGGCTCGGCGATCAGACAGATCAAATTGTCGATCCCCACGTCGCGGAATATCGCCTCGTTGAAGCGACGCACCCCTTCGGCCGCGATCTTCTTGCCGCTCGGGTGCGGGTTGACGACCAGCGTGTTGCCGCCGGCGATCATGCTCACCGCGTTGCCGGTGATCGTTGGCAAGCTGTGGGTCACCGGCGTAATGCAGCCAATGACGCCGAACGGAGCATGCTCGATGACCGCCAGACCGTGATCGCCGCTGAACACCTCGCTGCGCAGGAACTCGACCCCCGGCGTGCGTTCGCCCAGCGTTTTGAGCTTGGCGATCTTGTGTTCGAGCCGGCCGATTTTCGTCTCGTTCATCTCGGCCGTCCCCAACTCGACACAGTCGTCGATCGAGATGCGGCGAATATGATCGATGATCCGCTTGCGGTCGGCGATCGGACGCTCCGAGAGTTGCTCGAACGCGTCGGTGGCGGCGGCGACGGCTTCGTTCACGCAGGTGAAGATGCCGCGACGGCCGACGAGGCTGCGCGACGGAGTCGGTGGGGCGACCGTGCCCATCTTCGACAGCACTTCCTGAACGACGCTGCGGATCAGTTGTTCGGTGGCTTGCATGGGGGAAATTCAGGGGCTAGGGGCTAGTTGGTAGGGGCTAGGGAAAGACTGGAGACCGGAGACGTGAGACTGGAGTGAAATATCTCACTCTAGCCTCTAGTCCCTAGCCACTAGCCTCTCTATTAAATACGCTTTTATTATCAACATGCACCGTGTCGACGATGCCGATGATGGTCGCGTCGACCGGCAAGTTCTTGGTCTCGGGGGTCAGTCGGGCACTGCTCCCTTGCACGATCAGCACGAACTCGTTGAGCCCCGCGCCGACCGTATCGACCGCAACAAACGTGCGGCCGGTCGTCACGAGTGTGTCGCGATTCTTGCCGTCGATGCGATACGGTTCGACGATCAGCAATTTATGACCGACCATCGAAGCCGCTTTTTGCGTGGCAACCACACTGCCGGTAACTTTCGCGACAAACATGGTAGTAGGGGGTAGGGGTGAGGGATGTGGGGTGAGGGATGGAAAACAGGAGACGCAAGGACTTAACTAGTCCCTAGCCTCTAGCCCCTAGTCCCTCCGTTAGCAACGCTTTCGCTTGTCTGGCAACGATCAACTCTTCGTTCGTCGGGACGACCCACAACTGCGTGCGGCTCTCGGCCGCGTGGAATGAACACTCTCCCTTGGCCTGGGTGTTCTTGGCGTCGTCGAGCACGATGCCCAACGCGCTCAGATCGCGACAGACTGCGCGGCGAATGTTCACGCCGTTCTCGCCAATGCCGCCCGTGAACACGATCACGTCGGCGCCACCGAGTTCAACCAGGTACGAGCCCAGGTATTGGCGAATCGAGCCGACAAACACCTCGAGCGCCAACCGGGCTCGCTCGTGTCCTTGAGCCGCGGCTTGCTCCAGATCGCGGACGTCGCCGCTCAATCCGCTCAAACCGAGCAACCCGCCTTGCTCGGCCAGTGTGTGTAACAACTGCGGCAAGGTCTTGCCGGTTTGTTCCAACAACACGGGCAACGCAAACGGGTCGAAGTCGCCGACCCGGTTGTTGTGCAACAAGCCGGTCTGTGGACTCATTCCTAGGCTGTTCGCCTGGCTTTGTCCGTTACGGATGGCGCACAACGAATTGCTTCCTCCCAGGTGACACGAGATGATCCGCAGATCGCTGCGCCCGAGCAGTTGAGCCGTGCGGGTGGCGATGTAGCGGTGACTCGCGCCGTGGAATCCCCAACGCTGGATCTGGTACTGCTCGGCCCACTCGAATGGAGCCGCGTAGTATTTGTTCCGCGCAGGGATAGTCTGGTGGAAGCCGGTCTCGAACGCGGCAACCAACGGGATCTCGGGCAGCTTCTCGTTGAGCAATCGCATGGCCGCGATGTACGGCGGATTATGGGCCGGCGCCACATCGCGCATCGCTTCCATCGCCGCGAGCACGTCCGCATTGACGCGCTGCACGCCGCTGTAACGACCACCGTGGACCGCCTTGAACCCAATTGCCGACACCTCGCTGGCATCTTTCAGGCAGCCGGAGTGCGGATCGGTCAATTGCTCCAAGCAGGTGCGAACCGCCACGGCATGATCGCTCACGCGCAGGGTCTGTTCGCGCCGTTGTCCGTCAATCTCGACGAAACACTGGCTCTCGGGGGAACCGATGCGTTCGGTCCCGCCGCGGGCCAACTGCCGCTCGTCGGTCATGTCGAACAGCCGATACTTGAAGCTGGTCGAGCCGAGATTCGCTACCAAAATCTTCATGCACTCACTCCTGAGCACGACCGCGCGCGACACCGTGTCGCGGCAGTCTTCGTCCGTGATTCAAGCCAAGTAAGCCTTCACAAGTCCTTCCGAAGGGCGTGGGATGATGTGGCTGGCAACCAGGTCGCCAACTTGCTGAGCCGCGGCGGCGCCCGCCTCGACCGCAGCGCGTACGCTGCCAACATCACCTTGCACGACGGTGGTCACGAGACCGCCGCCGATGGCAATCTTCTTCACAATCTTGACGTTGGCCGCCTTGGCCATCGCGTCGGTCGCTTCGACCAGGGCGATCAAGCCCTTCGTTTCGAGCATTCCAATGGCGTCTTGCATGTTCGTTACTCAACCTTTCTATGGTCAGTTCAAATGTGCTGTGGGATGGTTGCGATGAAAACTACTCAGCCGCGCCACGCTTGGCCGTGCCGAACGAGGGCAACACGATGCCCAGATCTTCGTGCGGACGAGGAATAACCTGCACGGCGAGCACTTCGCCCAATCGGCCTGCTGCGGCCGCTCCCGCGTCGGTCGCAGCCTTGACAGCCGCCACGTCGCCCGTGACGAACGCCGTCACAATACCGCTACCAACTTTGTCCCAGCCGAGGAACGTAACGTTCGCGGCCTTGATCATCGCATCGGTCGCCTCGACCAGGGTCACAAACCCCTTGGTCTCGATCATGCCGAGCGCTTCTAACGCCTTAGCCATGGTGATAACTCCCAAGAAAACAACAAAGCAAAAACAAACACACTCGCTAGTACGCTTCCGCCGTTACTTGATCAACTCGCAACGCTTGGCGCGGTCGAGGTTGGCGGCATTCCCTTCGTCGGTGTCGATGTGCACTTCCAGCTTGCTGGTCGCATCGGCCCGCACGAGCAGGTCTTCAAACACGATCGCGCAGTCCGACTCGATGCGGAGCTGCATGCGATCGCCATTCTTGACGCCGTAGTACTCGGCGTCCTTGAAGTTCATGTGGACGTGTCGCTCGGCACGAATCACCCCCTCTTTCAACTCGACAACCCCTTGCGGGCCGACGAGGATGCAGCCGGGTGTGCCGCTGATCTTGCCGCTGGCTCGGACCGGAATGTCGAGCCCCAGGCTGATACTGTCGGTAAACGCGAGCTCGACCTGGCTGGCCGGGCGCGTCGGGCCAAGCACGCGCACCGTCGGCAACATCCGCCGCTTGTTCGGGCCGACGACCATCACGGTCTCTTCCGCGGCGAAGAACCCCTCCTGATACAGATCTTTCATCGGCGTCAGCTTGTGACCTTTGCCGAACAGGGTCTCGACGTGCTCGTCGGTCAGATGCACGTGTCGCGCCGAAACGCTGACGATCAGGTCCGGCTCGGCGCTCGGCGCCGTCGAGCTGGGCATTCGCGCGGTCACGATCTCGCGGACAATTTTCTCGATCGTGGCTCGATCTAATGTGGCTGTGCTCATGGCTGAGTCGCTATAGGGCGAGGGGCGGATGGGGGTGCAAGGTGGAGGGTCACGCCGGCTTGTTCGATCTTCGGCCGCCACTCGCTCGGCAAGCCGTCATCGACTACCAGGTGATCTATCTCCGCGAGCGGGCACATTTGGGCCAAACTCTGGTGACCGAACTTGGTGCTGTCGGCGACGACAATCACCTCCTCGGCCGAGTGCAACATGGCCTGCTCGGTCTCCACCAACAATAGGTTGCTGTTGTAACAGCCGCGGTCATTTATGGCGGCAACGCTCAAAACCGTCCGGCGGACACTAATCGACCGTAGCATCTGGTTGGCGTAGGGGCCTAACGAGACGCCGGTACGTGGGTAAACATAGCCACCGAGCAACACCAAGTCGGTATTACTGCTACTGGCGAACAAATTAGCCACAGGCAGCGAATTCGTCACAATCTGCAAAGGCCGACCAACCAGCAACCGCGCAACCTCGTAGGTCGTCGAGCCGCCGTCGAGCAGCACCGTGTCGTGATCTTGGATCAACTTGACGGCCGCCGCGGCGATGGCGCGCTTTTTATCCCAATGGGCCGGCTCACGCTCCTCGAAGTGCGGCAGCTGCGGCGACCCACCGGTGTAAAATACACCGCCGTGGGTGCGTCGCGCTTCGCCCAATTCTTCAAGGTGATCCAAGTCGCGGCGGATCGTCGACTCGCTGACGCGCAATTCATTCGCCAAGTCCGGCAGGGCGGCGAAGCCCTTGGCCCGAACCATTTCCAACACGCGAGTGCGTCGTTCTTCGGCGAGCATGGTGATGCGGCAAAATAGCGTGCGAATCGTTACTTCCAAATTATTCCACACATAATGGATGATATCAAGCACTATCAGTCAATTACATGAAATATTTCATTCACACAAAATTTTGCCGTAAGTCGTTATCTAGGCATTGTTTGTCAATTTCATTGCGAATTAACGCTCGAATTGTGCCCTCTTCGCTGTGGAAGATATCTTCCACGGTGGATGACGAGCCTGCTAGCAAAAGGGCTTGGGCCGAGCTGCTGAACCTGCCACAATCAGCCCCTATGGCTGCTGTTGTCCAACTCGGTAAGCATCTCGACGCCGAGCCATCCCCGTGTCCGACAAGCGAATTCGCGCTGCGTCACTACACGGGCCAAGCCGACATTGCCGCGTGGCTACAACTGCGGCAACTCGCCTTTGCACGCGAAAAATTGGCGCTCAATCTCTGGTCCGTCACCGACTTCGAGCGCGAGTTTCTCGATAAGTCCTGGTGGTCGCCCGAGCGGATGTGGTTCGCTTGCGACGGCGAACAACTCGTCGGGAGCGTGACTCTGGCGGAGCGCGGTACATTACGCCCGGCCGTGCATTGGTTGATGGTCCATCCACGCTATCGGCGCCGCGGCATCGCGACCATCTTGCTCAATGCCCTCGAACGCACCTGCTGGCAGCGTGGTGAATGCGACATCGTGCTCGAGACCCACATGGCCTGGGGAGCAGCGCTGCAATTTTATCGGGCGATCGGCTATCGCCTGCGCGGCTCAACTCATCCGGGCCTGGCCCAATAGTTTTCGCAACGCGGTCATCGCCACCTCGCCGAAGCTGCGCGGATTCACTCGCCAGATCTGCGGGTTCATCAGTTCGATGCTGACCGCGCCGCGATACTCGATCTGTCGTAGATAATCGACGATCGGCTCGAGTTGAAAGTCGCCATCGCCGGGCAAGATGCGATCGGCGTCGCTGGCCAACTCGCGCGGCATACCCAACAGGTCGCACAACTGCACATGAAACAAGTTGGCGTTCGACAGATACGCGAGGTCCTCGAACTTGCTGGGGCCCGTGTAGTAATGGAACACGTCGAGGCACAAGCCCAACGCCGGAGAACCGACCTGCGCCACGAGCGCTGCGGCCGAGGGGATATTGTTCGCCAGCGACGCGCGGGCCTGGAACTCGAGTGCCAACCGCACACCGGACTGTTCCGCCGCCTGAGCCGCTTGAGTCAGCGATACGTGCGCCCGCTCGATATCTTCTTGAGTGAGTGGCCCAACCAAGTCGCCGGCCACGACCAACGTTTGCACGCCGAGCGACCGAAGCAACGCCAGTCGGCGCTCGAAATGACTCCAATGCTCGCGCCGCGCGTCACCCTGGCTGGTCAACAATCCTCCCTGAAAACTGGCCACCGGAACGCTCATCTCGTGCTCGTCGAGCAATTGCCGCACCTCGTCGACCGAATGCGATTCCAGATAGGTCTCCAGCTTGCCGAGCCACACCTCCAGCGAGCGACACGCACCGGCCGCGTACTCTTCCACGTCCTTCTCAAAAGGCGAATGCAGCGAACAAACCTGGGCCAGCGTAGGAGTCATAGGGAAGTGCTGAGTGCAAAGTGCTAAGTGATAAATGAAGGAAGGCAACAAGCTCCTCCTCATTTTGCAATTTGCACTCAGCACTTTGCATTATTAATGGTTCGGTTTGAGTAACTTACTGAGCAGCGCGACGCACTCGCCGATCGGCACGCTCTGTTGCTTGAGTGTGTCGCGGTCGCGGATCGTGACGACGTCGTTCTTCATCGTTTCGCCATCGATCGTGATGCAGTACGGCGTGCCGACTTCGTCTTGCCGCGCGTAGCGACGGCCGATCGCCCCCTTCTCGTCGTAGAACACGTTGAAGCTTTGCTTCAGCTCGCGATACAAAGCCTGGGCTTTCTCTGGCATGCCATCTTTTTTGACCAACGGGAAGATGGCCGCCTTGATCGGGGCAATTCGCGGGTGCAGCTTCAAGAACACGCGCTCGCGCGGATTGCCGTTCTCGTCTGGCACTTTGTCTTCGTTGTAAGCTTCGCACAAGAACGCGAGCGTGGCCCGGTCGGCGCCGGCCGACGGCTCGATGACGTGCGGGATGTACCGTTCGCGCGTCTGATCGTTGAAGTACGACAGATCCTTGCCGCTGCCGCGATGCTTGGGTTTACCGTCCGCGCCGAGTTCGACCTGCAACGGTCGCGTCTTCGGATCGAGCTTCCCTTCCATGTGGCTGCGGAGGTCGAAATCGCCCCGATGGGCAATCCCCTCCAACTCGCCAAACTCGCCCTCGGGCAAGAACGGAAACGCATATTCAATGTCGGCC
>CAYLYE010000142.1:0-16639 GCA_964387325.1 uncultured Planctomycetaceae bacterium | reverse complement strand
TAAGTGGCCTGCTGGCGCCAGCAGGCCACTTAGCAGAGGTTGGGCAACTCCTCTACCAGCTAGAGGCAAATTAACGTATCTATCGCCGCTGGCGCATTTTGGTCGTTTGGGAGCCTAATGCGGCTTGTCCGGCCAGTTTTGAGCGTGGTTTGACGCGGGCTTCTGTATTCTCGCCCCAACTCGCTTTACCTACAGGCCTTTTGCAACCGATTTATTGTGTACTGCGCGACCCGAATGAGCCGTGGCGAACAACACACCGCCGGAAGGCACTGAGCTTCCGTAGGATGCTACGACCCATGCACCGCACAGAGTTGAGGCAAGCCCGTCCACCCAACGGGCCACCGTAGTTTTGGTCCGCTGTGACGACAAGCAAGACGTTATGAGTCATCTTCGCCGCTCAAGCGCTTCGTGGCCGTTTATATTGATCTTGGCTGCGCTCTTCGCCGCCACGATCACGGCTCCGTTGAGTTGGAGCCCCCTCAGCACGACCGACGAGTCGCCCCAAGTGGCAGCTCCCGCGGAGATCCGTATCGCGGCAGGGGATTTGCCCAGCGAGATCGAAACGCTGCCGGTCTTCGAGAACCGACCGCCACTCGCATCGCCCCAACTTGTCGCGCCGCAGCCCCGGGTGGCCAATCAATATGTCGAGACCGCGGCACCAGTCAAGCCGTCTGAAACGGCCCCCACGCTCCCCCCGGCCCCAGTGCTGGTCGAACGATTCTCACAGGTTGTCGCTTCGCCGGTTGTGCCACGGCTCCCCTCGTTACCACCAGTAGAAAAACCGACGGTTGAAGTTGAATTGCCCGCGCTCCCCGCGTTGCCCGCATTAAGCATCGTGGAACCGGTGCCTCCTCCTACGGCGAGCATTGTGCCGATGCCGGCTCTGCCCGTGGTCGAAACGCCTGTCGCGCAGACTCCAGTCACTCCCGAGGCAGCCGAGCCCGCGGTGGCTGAGGTGGCCAAACTGACACGTCCCAAGCTCGACGAATCGATGCCGCGAGTCGCCCCGGCCCCTGACACGTTACAACTTGCGCCGGTCGAACGCCCGAGACCAGTCGAGCCCCAAGCATGGTGGCCGTATCCGGAAGATTTGATCCGACAGCTCGAAAGCCTGAAGACGACTCCGGCGGCCGCCTGGGCAGCCAAAGTACGAGAACGGGTCGTCGAACTCTCGCGACAATACGGTCCGCGCACGGCACGCGCCGAGCAATTGCTCAACCAGCTACATGAGCTCGTGATGGATTTGAACCAAGCGCTCCCCAAGCTGGGCGAGACCACGGTCGCGGATCAAATTCGCCGTACCGGTTTCGCTTTGACCCGGCGACTCGACCTCTGGGCACTCGTGCCGGCGCAGTTCAGCGCTCCGACGGCAACCGCCCGGATTGAGCCCAACCAGCAGCGGCTGGAAGTGTGCTTGAACGAAGTACGTAACGCCACGCAGGCCAGCGCCCAGGGCGCACAATGGCGCGACTATCTGCTCATCGACCCCATGCGGGCCGCGTTGCATGGGACCAAACATCAGACCGCCGAAGAACAACAAGAGATCATGCTCAAGTTGTTGCAACGACTCGAGCGCGGTGGCATGAACGCCTGGCATCGGCAGTTTGCCTCGGCGACGGCGCTCGACAACCTGCGGCAAGAATTGCGCCGCTGGGTCCACGAGCCCACCGACATCCAGTCGCTGCTGTGGCAAATCGAGAAGTACGAGCACTCGGGCTTGCCCAGCGACGCGCGGCACGTGGCCTATCACTTGCATCACCTAATCCACTCGCCGATCGAGCTTGAGCAGCAAATTGCCCGAGGACTCGAAACTCACTATCGCAACTCGAACCTGCGGGTCACCTTCACACCAGAACTCATCAACCGCATGATGCCCGCGCAAGACTCTCGCAGCGCGCCGGTCAACGACGTCGTGCTGGGGCACCCCACGCGCGGCTGGAGCACAACGCAGACGAATGTGCATGTGAAGTTCATTCCTGACCCGAATCGCATTCGCATGGCGCTCGAGGCCCGGGGCAAAATTTTTGCCCAAACCTATACCGTGAGCGGTCCGATCACGGCGTTCGTCGACAGCGATGGTGAGTTCGTGGCCGCCAAGGAGTTTCGGCTCGATATGGACGGGCTGAACACCGAGCCGACCGAGGTCGAGGCCGCGACGTTCCCGCGCTTGAAAAAGATCCAGTCGTCGCTCGACTTCGTGCCATTGGTGCGATCGTTAGTGCGCGGCGTGGCCAAGAGCGAGTACGAAGACAACGAGCCCAAGGCGCAAGCCGAGGCCAGCAAGCGGATCAAGCGCGAGGTGCGTACCCAGCTCGATCAGGATATGGTGCAAAAGCTGCAACACACAAACGGAACCTTACGCGGCCGGCTGATCGAGCCGCTGGTCGAGCTCGGGCTCGCGCCGCAACTCATCGAGTCGCAAACGACCGAGGATCGGATCACGATGCGTGTCCGCCTGAGCAGCGAAGCGCAGCTGGCCGGACATGGCCCCCGACCACGCGCCCCGGCCGGCTGTTTGGCCAGCATGCAAATTCATGAGTCGGCGCTGAACAACGTTTGTCAGCAACTCGACTGGGAAGGAAAGACCTTCTCGGTGCTGCAACTACGCGATCAACTCGCGGCCCAGCTGAAAACCGAGCTCGCCATGCAAGACGAGGACAACCTCGAAGACCTGTTCATCTCGTTCGCGCCCGAGAACGCCGTGCGGCTCCGCTGTCAGGACGGCCGCGCCGAGTTGTGCCTAGCCATTGCCAAGCTGCAAAAAGGGAATCAGAGCTGGAAAAACTTCGTCGTCAGGGTCCACTATAAGCCAGACATCTCGCGACACGGCGCGCCACTCGTTCGCGACGGTAACGTGCAATTGGCCGGCTCGCGGCTCAACCTGGGCTCGCAGATCATTCTCCGCGGCGTGTTCTCCAAAGCCTTCCCGCCCAGCCGTACCTTCAAACTCTGGCCCGACAAAATTATCGAGCAACGGCCAGGCATGGCCAACGTCGAAGTCGTGCAGTGCGACATTCGCGACGGCTGGATTGGTATGGCGCTCGGCACCAAAGGCAAACCACAGCCGCCGGTCCAAACCGGGCACCACCTCCAACTCTTCCACCGTCGCTAAGCGTCGTCGAGCGCCGCTCATGGAACGCACCGCGCGGCCGATCGTCTCGTGGCTCCTGATCGTCACGCTCGCGCTCGCCATCCCGATCGTCCCCTTCGTCGTGCTGGGGGAACGCTTCGAGCAACACGTGCTCGGCTGGTTCGATGCAAGCATCTCGCCGGTGCATTTCACTCTGCTCACGATCGGCGTGCTTGCGGTCGACGTGTTGTTGCCCGTGCCATCGAGCTTCGTGAACACACTGGCTGGCGCGCGATTGGGAATCGCCGCGGCGACACTCGCCTGCTGGCTGGGCATGATGCTCGGCAGCGCTGCGGCCTTCGCATTGGCACGCACCTGCGGCCGACCCCTTGTCCATCGCTGGACACGCTCGGGCGACCGTGACCAACTGAACCGGCTCGCCCAGCGGCATGGGACATATTTGATCGTGTTGACCCGCGCGTTGCCGGTGCTCGCCGAGGCCACGGTGCTCGTGCTCGGGAGTGTCGGCGTCTCGTGGCGCTCGCTTGCTTGGCCGCTCGTGCTCGCCAATCTGGGGCTGGCCTTGGCCTACGCCGTGCTCGGAGCCTATGCCGTGGCCTTCGGGCAGCTTCCGCTTGCTCTCGCCGCGTCGATCGCACTGCCGCTGATTGCCACGCTCGTGGTGAGACGGCGCCGCGTGCCAGAATCTCGCCCCACCGAGCCCCGACCGTCAGGTCGAGGATAACGTCGCGCGCCTCAAGCCCCTCGCCTTGCTTGCGTTCTCGCGGCGGCTCAATTAGTTTACTGCTGTCACTTTTCCTCGACGAATCGCCTGCCCACCGTGGAGTTTCCTCTCATGCTGCGTCGCTGCTTCCTGTGCGCTCTCTTGCTCGCCACGACATCCGCCTTGTTCGCGGCCGATGACTACAAGCTGGGGCCCGACTCCGAGCGGCAACCGAACGTGCCGCAAGGCAAGGTGACCCAGCACAAGTGGTCGAGCAAAATCTTCGAGGGGACCGAGCGTGACTACTGGATCTACGTCCCGGCCCAGTACGATGGCAGCAAAGCCGCGGCGGTCATGGTGTTTCAGGACGGCGGTAGTTACCAAAACGACAAAGGGCAGTTCCGCGCGCCGATCGTGTTCGACAACCTGATCCATCGCGGTGACATGCCCGTGACGATCGGCATCTTCCTCAATCCGGGTAATGTGCCGGCCTCGGATCCCTCGGCCAAGGGACGGAGCAACCGCAGCTTCGAGTACGACACGCTCAGCGATCAATACGCGCGATTTCTGCTCGAAGAAATTCTTCCCGAGGTCAGCAAGACCTACAAACTCACTGACGATCCGAACCAGCGAGCCATCTGCGGCATTAGCTCCGGTGGCATCTGCGCCTTCACCGTGGCCTGGGAGCGGCCCGACGCATTTCGCAAGGTGCTCAGTCACGTTGGCAGCTTCACCAACATCCGCGGCGGACACGTCTACCACGCGCTCATTCGCAAGACGGAAAAAAAGCCGCTGCGAATTTTCTTGCAAGACGGCTCGGGTGACCTCGACAACTTGCATGGCAACTGGCCGTTGGCCAATCAAGAGATGGCTGCCGCGTTGAAGTTTGCTCAGTACGACTACCAATTCGTGTTCGGCGACGGTGGCCATAACGGCAAGCAAGGCGGCGCGATCCTGCCCGAGTCGCTCAAATGGCTCTGGCGGACTGAAGGAACGAAGTAAGCAATTTACGCTTGCTACGTCACTTGTTCCGCTGCGTGTCAGCGGCGAACGACCACCCACACCTCCTTTACTCATCTACCCCTCCACCTATGACTCGTATCGTTGCACTACTCGCGTTGCTCTTCCTTCCCGCCGTGCTCCACGCCCAGGACATGGCGCTCAATCAGGTGCTCATCCCAGGCGAAAACTGGGAGCTGGTCGCCTCGGGATACAAATTTACCGAAGGGCCGGCCGTCGACGTTCAGGGCAATGTCTACTTCACCGACATTCCCAACAACAAGATCCATAAGCTCGACGTCGCGACACTCAAGGTCAGTGTATTTGTCGAACAGAGTTCTGCGACGAACGGACTGATGTTTGGCCCCGACGGCCTGCTGTACGGCTGTCAGAATGGCCAGAAAAAGGTCGTGGCCTACGACGCACAAGGTCAAGCCAAGACCATCGCCTCGGACGTGGCCTCGAACGATCTCGTGGTCGACCGTCACGGCAACATTTACTTCACCGACCCGGCCAACCAGCGCGTGTGGTTCATTCCCGCCGGAGGCCAGCCACGCGTAGTCGACGAGGGGATCGAGCGACCCAACGGCATCATCCTCTGGCCCGATCAGCATTCGCTCGTCGTCGCCGACAGTGCCGGCGATCGACTCTGGGTGTTTCGAATCGAAAAGGACGGCTCGCTTAAGTACAAGTCGCCGTATTACTTCATGCGGACCCCTAATGGCCTGACCCGCAGCAGCGCCGACGGTATGACCGTCGACTCGGCCGGGCGATTGTACTGCGCGAGCAGCGTAGGGTTACAGATGTTCGACCCCACGGGACGCATGGGGGGCGTGATCCTCAAGCCGCAGCAGGGCCCCCTGTCGAACGTCGTGTTCGCAGGCCCGAAACTCGATACACTTTATGTGACCGCCGGCGACAAAATATTCCGCCGAATGACCAAGACCACCGGCATTCGTTATTCCGCATCGAAATAACTTCCTTCTGAGAGATGTGCATCATGCGTCTGATCGTTGCCTCGTTGATGATTTCCCTGGGCCTGAGCAGCGCTCTGCTCGCGGCCCCCGGCAGTAATGTGTTCACCGATCCGGCCGAGGCCGGTCCCGACTTTGCCCTACAAGGCGAATACACCGGCAAGCTCGACGACAATGCGTCGCTCGGCTTGCAGGTCGTTGCCCGCGGCAAGGGGAAGTTCCTCGCGACAACGTACTCGGGCGGTCTGCCAGGCGCGGGGGCCGACAAAGCCTCGCGCAGCGAAGCCAACGGTGAGACCGTCGATGGTACGCTGGTCGTCAAAGGCGAGAAGCTCACGTACAAAATCAAGGCGGGCGTCGCCCAGGTCGAAGACTCCAGCGGCAAATCGCTCGGCAAGCTCACTCGCATCGAACGCGCGAGCCCCACGCTGGGACTCAAGCCCCCGACTGGCGCGGTCGTGCTGTTCGACGGCTCGAACGCCGATGCCTTCAAAGGGGGCAAAGTCAGTCCCGAAGGTTGGTTGATGGAAGGGAGCACCACGAACCAAACTTTTGGCGACTGCACGCTGCACTTGGAGTTCCGCACACCGTTTCAGCCCGAGGCGTCGGGCCAGGGGCGCGGCAATAGCGGCTGCTACCTGCAAGGACGCTACGAGGTCCAGGTGCTCGACTCGTTCGGCTTGGTTGGCAAGAACAATGAGGCCGGCGGCATTTACGAGACGAGCGACCCGGCGATCAATATGTGCTTGCCGCCGCTGAGCTGGCAAACTTACGACGTCGAGTACACGGCCGCCCGCTATGATGCGAGTGGCACCAAGACGCAAAACGCGCGGCTCACCGTGCGTCATAACGGCGTCGTTGTACAAGACAACGTCGAGGTCCCCAAGGCCACGCGCGCCGCGCCGGTCAAGGAAGGCCCCGAGGCGGGGCCGCTCTATCTACAAAACCACGGCAACCCTGTCCGCTTCCGCAATATTTGGTTGAAGGAGAAGAAATAGTCGCGCGGAGAAACAGCCGTCACGAAACCATCCGCCTTCGTTGAGCACCGCCATCCATGAGCGCCTACCCTGCGACGGTCGACACACTCGACCAACTCGAAGACCTGCTGAGCGAACCAAGCCCCGCGGCGATCGAGGCGCTTGGCAAGGTCGAGGGGGACGTGCTGGTTCTCGGCGTTGGCGGCAAGATGGGGCCATCGCTGGCTCGCATGGCGGTTCGCGCCTCGCAAGCGGCCGGCGTGCGGCGTCGGGTCATCGGCGTCGCACGCTTCAGTCAGAGCGACTTGCCCCAGCAGCTCAACGCCTGGGGCATCGAAACCATTCGCGCCGACCTGCTCGACGCGCGGCAACTCGCCGATCTGCCCGAGTGCCCCAACGTCATCGCCATGACCGGCATGAAGTTTGGGTCGAGCGGCAACCCGTCGCTCACCTGGGCCATGAACGCTTACGTGGCGGGGATGATCTCGCAACGCTTCGCACGCAGCCGCATCGTCGCGTTCTCGACCGGCAATATCTATCCGCTCACAAGTGTCACGCTCGGCGGCTCGCGCGAGGAAGACCCGGTCGGCCCGATCGGCGAATACGCCATGAGTTGTCTCGGCCGCGAGCGGATGTACGAGCACTTTAGCCGCACGCAGGGAACGCCCATGGCGCTCGTGCGGCTCAACTACGCGCACGAACTGCGCTACGGCGTGATCGTCGACATGGCGCAACAGATTTGGTCGGATCAACCGATCGACGTGACGATGGGCAATTTCAACGCCATCTGGCAAGGGGACGCCAACGCCATGTCGCTCGCCGCGCTCGCCGACGTCGCAGCGCCACCGTGGACGTTCAACCTCGCCGGCCCTGAGACGCTGAGCATGCGCCGCGTCTGCCAGCAACTCGCGGCCCGGATGAATAAAAGCGTGACGTTCGTATCGCAAGAGGCCGGCAATGCCTTGCTAAGCAACGGCCAGCGTGCCTTGCATCGCTACGGTTACCCGCGCGTATCCATTGACCAGCTCATCAACTGGATCGCCGCGTGGGTGATGCGTGGCGGCCCGAGTCTCGGCAAGCCCACGCACTTCGAGACCCGCGACGGTAAATACTAAACGCGACTCGCCACATCGTTACCCATCCACTCGTTTGAAGTCGTGGAGATGATTGTCGCCTCTCGCTCCGCGAGAGGTTCTCCGTGGGTCGGCCTGTACCGCAAACACGCTCTCGCGGAGCGAGAGCCGACAATCGCCAGACAATTGCAGTCATCGCTTGGCCGCTCATTCGTGGAGTGTTACCATGACTGCGAGACAAAACTAATAACTATGTAATGTGGAGGCAAGTATGTTGGCCTTTGAGGTCTCCGTCAACGGAAAGCATATTTGCACCGCTTCAACATTGACGCATTGCGTAGTTGGCGTGGCTATCGATTGGGCACATGATCGACTACGGTTTAATATCGGCGGGGTCGCTTCCGACGATCCCACGCAACACTCCGCCTGGAAGACGCCGGCGCTGGCAATTGGCGACGAGGTAGCAATACGGTTAATCGACACGGAAAGCTACGACCAACCTGACGAGAGGTATGCGCCAGTCATTCGCGATCGTAAAGAATAGTTGGCGTCGATAGTCCCATTCGAGCAACCTTGATTTGGCCGTGACGATCAACATGGTGAACCGGAAGTATGAAGAGTACCGTTCATCGCTTACCATTGGAATTCCAGCATGAAGCTTGTGCCGGTTGAATCGAGCATGATCATGGCGGCCGGTTGTGATGCCAATGCCAAGGAACTGGAAGTCGTCTTCTCCAGCGGCGCTGTCTGGCGTTATCAAAACGTGCCACGCAAGGTCTATCGAGAACTGTTGGCTGCTGGATCGAAGGAGAGTTACATGAATGGTTGTGTGATCGGCATGTACCCGGACTACCAGCTGCGTCGTCGGTAGGACGTTTTGTTTTGGCCACCCCACGAAGAAGTTCACGTCGTGTTACAGAGATGATGCATGCGTTTCCTGGCAGACATGCAATCTGATTGGTGGGTTGCCAAAATGTGACTTCCCGACCATCGCATGCTATGATAACCATAGTCAGTTTGAACCATCGTTGGAGGGGAAATCAATGCCCGTGACTTATACCGCAGTTATCCAGCAATCCGGCGAGTGGTGGATCGGTTGGGTGGAAGAGATTCCCGGCGTCAATTCCCAGGGTGCGACACGAGAAGAGTTGCTCGACAACCTTCGCGACGCCCTGGAGGAGGCGCTGGAGATGAACCGAGCCGAGGCCCGTGCCGCAGCCACTGGCAATTACGAAGAAGTGAGTCTGGCGTCGTGAAACGGCATGACTTGATTCGCCACCTTCGACAGTACGGTTGTCTCCTAATTCGTGAAGGCCGGCGACATTCGTGGTGGGGCAATCCGGCGAATAACAGCCGCTCCGCAGTGCCTCGCCACACAGAGATTCCCGATCCGCTCGCCCGGAAGATCTGTGTTGATCTCGGCATTCCAGAGCCATGAAACCTATGCCGATCTTTCATGCAGACTATCCTGTCAAAAAAGCGAACCGTATTCAGGATCATTGAGATTTCTACGTCTCACTGAGATTGTTTCATAACAGGCTGCGTTGTTTTGGGCGTGCAAAGTTGAACTGTATTTCCAACCGGTACGAGACGGACCGGCTCTGAACGCGTCCCCCGTTCCTTTGGGTAGGCAGTCCAGCATCTCTCCTCCCACTTGTCATTTGCTTCCGCGGCTCGGCTCGCTACGCTAAGGAAGCTAATAGTTCCCGCGGCGCGGAGTTTGTCATGTCAGCGTTTCAATTGGTGAGCCCTTTCCCTCCGGCAGGCGATCAGCCCAAGGCCATTGCCTCGCTCATTGAGGGACTGCGCAGCGGCAAACGCGAACAGGTGTTGATGGGCGTCACCGGGTCGGGCAAAACCTTCACGATGGCTAACGTCATCCAGGCCTACGATCGCCCGACGCTCGTGCTATCGCACAACAAAACCCTCGCCGCGCAATTGTACAGCGAGTTCAAGGAGTTCTTCCCGCACAACGCCGTGCATTACTTTGTCAGCTATTACGACTATTACCAGCCCGAAGCATATATTCCGCAGCGCGATATTTACATCGAGAAAGACGCCTCGGTGAACCCGAATATCGATCGGCTCCGCTTGGCCGCGACGAGCTCGTTGGTCAGCCGCAAAGACGTGATCATCATCGCGAGCGTGTCGTGCATCTACGGCTTGGGCTCGCCCGAGGACTACCGCGCGATGGTCATCGGCCTGAAGAAGGGACAGACCGTCGACCGTGACGAGGTGCTGCTCAAGCTGGTCGATGTACAGTATCAGCGCAACGACATCGAGTTCGAGCGGAGCAAGTTTCGCGTCCGGGGCGACAGCGTCGAGGTCTGGCCCAGCTACGAAGAGTTCGCCTACCGCATCGAGTTCTTTGGTGACGAAGTCGAGCGGCTCTCGATCATCAATCCCACCAGCGGCGAGGCTGTCCAACAATTCGACGAGCTGTATATTTATCCGGCCAAACACTTCGTGTTGCCCGAGGAACGGATCGCAAAAGCGATCGACTCGATCAAGCAGGAATTGGAAGATCGGCTCACCCAATTGCGCGACACGGCCAAGCTGCTCGAGGCACAGCGACTCAACGCCCGAACGCGATTCGATATCGAGATGATGCTCGAGGTGGGCTACTGTCCGGGGATCGAAAACTACAGCCGTCCGCTCAGTGGTCGTCCGGCGGGCTCAACTCCCGACACGTTATACGACTATTTCCCGAAAGACTTTTTGCTCATCGTCGACGAGTCGCACGTGACATTGCCTCAGGTACGAGGCATGTATGCGGGGGACCGCAGCCGCAAGACAACGCTTGTTGAGCACGGCTTTCGTTTGCCCAGCGCGCTCGATAATCGTCCGTTGACGTTCGAAGAGTTCGACAAAAAGATCAACCAGGCGATTTACGTTTCGGCGACCCCTGCTCCTTACGAGATCGAGCGGACCGGCGGCGAGGTTGTCGAGCAGGTCATTCGCCCCACCGGGCTACTGGACCCCGTGATCGAAGTGGTCCCCGCGCGTGGGCAGGTGCCGCACTTACTTGAGCAGATCCGCGAACGGGCTCGCGCCGGTGATCGTGTGCTGGTGACGGCGCTGACCAAGCGGCTAGCCGAGGACCTGTCGTTCTTCTTGAGCGAACAGGGCGTAAAGTGCAAATGGCTACACAGCGAACTGGACGCCTTCGAGCGGGTCGATCTGCTGCGCGATCTGCGCGAAGGGCGGTTCGACGCCCTGGTCGGAGTCAACCTGCTGCGCGAAGGGCTCGACCTGCCCGAGGTATCGCTCGTGGCGATCATGGATGCCGACAAGGAAGGATTCTTGCGCAGCGAGACGTCGCTCATGCAGACGATCGGCCGCTCGGCTCGTAATGTCAATGCCAAGGTAATTCTCTACGCCGATCGCACGACCGATTCGATGCAGCGCGCCATCGACGAGACCCACCGCCGCCGCAAGATTCAAGAGGCGTACAACATTGAGCACAACATCACTCCCGAGACGATCCGCAAAGGAATTCGCGCCGGGATCGAGTCGCTGGCGGCGGCGCATCAGGAGGCAAACCGCGCCGTCGGCCGTCAGGATGAAACACAGTATGTGACCGAAGAGTACCTGATGGAACTGGAGCAGGAAATGCTCGCCGCCGCCGACTCGCTCGAGTTCGAACGAGCCGCCGGTTTGCGGGACCGCATCGAGCAGCTCAAGGGTCAGATCGGCAAATCGGTCAACGAAGCGGACGCGAAAGCGTCGTCGGGCCGAGGCAAGCGCAAGGGGCGCGCGCCGCAGGGCGGGGCACGTGTGCCGCGGCCAAAACGGTGAGCGGAACCGTCGACAGAGCCGACGGCTTGGGCAAAGAGCTTTCGGCTTTGAAAGCGGCTCGCTATACTCTCTCGCATGAGTGAACCCACGAACCAAGAACGTTTGACACTGCGCGAGGTTGCCTGGCGCGATGTGTTTCCGGCCTGGCGATTGATGGCCACGCTACGACTGGCTTTGCGCGTCCGCATGTTATTGCTGGGCACGGTCGGCTGGCTGGCGCTGATGTTCGGATGGTGGCTGATCGCGTCGTTGTTTTCGAATCATCCCGATGTGCGACCGCTCGTGGCCGCCTATCAGAGTTGCCCTTGGAAAGGGGACCCGACCTCGAACCCTGCCGGGCTGTTGACCGGTACGGGCCTGGGGCCTCACTTGGCTCGTGAGGCCACTTGGCCTTACGTGACGCTCTGGGAGCAATTGAGCGCGCCGGTACGACAGATGTTCACCGAAGGGGTGAGTGGCTTCCGTTTCTTGTTCCTGCTCGCCTGCACGATTTGGGGCGTATTGATCTCAGCCGTCTTTGGGGGCGCGCTCACGCGCATGGCCGCCATGAACTTGGGGCGCGAGGAGTCGATCGGCGTGCGCGACGCGCTGCGGTTCACACGTCAACGCTTCGGCAGCTACTTGGCCGCTCCGCTCTTTCCGCTCATCGCGCTGGCGTTTATCTCGATCCCACTCGTCATCGCCGGCGCAGTCATGCGTAGCGACGCGGGCGCAACCGTCGTGGCGATCGCCTGGCCCCTCGCGCTCGGCTTCGGACTGCTCGGCACACTGTTCTTGCTCGGCTTGCTGTTCGGTTGGCCACTCATGGCCCCCGCCATTAGCAGCGAGGGAACCGATAGCTTCGATGCCGTGAGCCGGGCGTACTCGTATGTCCATCAGAGGCCGTTGCACTATCTGCTCTACGCCGTTGTGGCCACGTTGATTAGCGCGCTCGGCGCGATTCTGGTGAGTTACTTTGCCCAGGCGGTTGTGTTTCTCACCGCTTGGATCGTCAGTTGGGGGGCGGGCAACGAACGGATCTTCGGTGAGTTGCATGCCGGGGGCGTGTGGCCCAGTGGCTCAGCGCCATTGGCCGTGAAGGGGATCGCGTTTTGGAATGGTTGCGTGCGGGTCGTCGCACTCGGTTTTGGGATGAGCTATTTCTGGACCGCTTCGACGGCGATCTATTTGCTCCTGCGGCGCGATGCCGACGGTGCGGAACTCGATCAGATTTACTTCGACAAGCCGCCACAAGAGTACACGTTGCCGACCTTGCAAAGCGATGCGAATGGCGTGCCCCTCGCACCTCGCGACGAAACGCCGCCTGAGCCGCCGACGGCTTAATCATGCCGGTAATCGCTGACCAGAGTTAGGTCACCGCTGCCTCTAGATCGTAGATGTGAATCGGCGAGTAGTTGCCGGGGTAGCCGTTCTTGCGGGCGTTGTTTTGTTCCCCTTGGCCAAACACTCCGGCGTTGGCGATCACCGCGAAGCGATTGCCGTTGGGGTGAATGTCGATGCTGTGGCAGTTGGCCAGCTTCTTCGTGAAGAACGGCTGCGCCTCGTCTGGGCGGAGAAAGAGCAACTGCCCGTTGCCGGGCTGACCGCTCGTGACACCGATGAAGTAGCCGTCACGGTGATACACCAGATCGAGCAGGTAAACGTCCTGCTTCGTACCTACTTCGAGTGGCGCGGCCGCCTTGCCACTGGCCCAATCGACCAGCATCAGCACAGGGACCCCGGTGACGAAGCCGCCCCCCTCGGGTCGTGCGCCACCGATCGCCAATATCTTGCCTGCGGCATCGAACCGCAACACGCGCACGCCGCCGACATCTTGCAGCCGATCGAGCTTGAACATCACACCAGCGTCGAACTCGCGCGTCGATTTTTTCGTCGTTAGGTCCCATTGTTTGACCACGCCACGCAGATCGCCCGAGACCAACGACTTGCCGTCGGGATGAAAGGCCACGCTGTGGACGTCTTCATTGTGACCAACAAGTTCGCCGAGTTTTTTGCCGTCGGTGGTCGACCAGAGGCAGACCTTCTGATCTCGGCCGCAACTGGCGAGCGTTTTGCCGTCGGGACTCAGGGCGAGTTGACGAATCCAGCCGTCGTGAGCTGGCGAAATTTTCCAAGCCGGCTTGGGCTCCTTGTCGAGATAGGGCCAGCAGACGATCTCGCCGTAACTGTCGCAGGAGACGAGTTGCGGGGCGTGAGACAAAAAGACGATATTCGTCACCCAGCCGTTGTGCCCTTTCATGACGGGCAGCTCGGGCAGCGTCGGCGGCACGGGTTTGGCCGGCGGCTTCTTGGGCTTGCTCTTGACATCGGCCGCCACGACGGGGTCTTCCATCGGCGGCGAGGGGGGAGCGATCAACTCCCAGCGGTGGATCTCGCCATCGCGCCCCGAGGCGGCGATGAAATGACCGCAGGGGCTAAAACGCACAAGCGACATTTGCCGCTCGGTCTTGATGACGGTCCACTCTTGCGGTGCTGGCGGAGCCGACGTTTTGGGATCGGGCATGACTCTCCCCTTTACTTGGCGGCTGAGTCCAACTCTTTAATCTGAAAGTTGCGATACTCCATCGCGGCCCCTTCGGCTTGCAGGCCGATGTAGCCGCGCGCAGGCGTGAGGCCCGTCGCTTCCCAGGCCAGCTTATCATTACACCAGAAGGACACTTTGTCGCCGACGGCTCGCACGCGCCAGGTGTTCCACTCAGTGGCCGGCTTTTGCAAGTCGGGAACAGGCTTGGCGCCCATGACTTTGCCGCCGATGAAGTTTCCTTCGTTCCCCTTGGCCAAGTTGATCTGATTATTACCCACCTTGCGATTGCTACGGATGTAGAAGCCGCTGTTATAGCCACCGGCCTTGGCGCTGCGCCACTCGAACGTCATCTCGAAATCGCCGTAGTCTTTCATGCTCGCCAAGTGCGGGCTGCCGCCTCCGGAGAGCTTGATCACGCCGTCCTCGACCTTCCAGTTGGCCGGTAGCGTGGCGGGCGTGGGGGTCTCTTCGCCAAAACGCCAGCCGGTGAAGTCTTTGCCATTGAACATCGAGACGAACCCCTCGGCTACATCGACCGCTGCGGCGAGCGTGGGCATGAAGAGGGAGGCAATCAGCACGGTGAGGCAGACGCGACGCAGTAATCGCATGATAGAGGATCTCGCAACGAGGTGGGGCAGGGGATGCAAAGCAATGCACGGCAGGCAGCAATTCATCATCGGCCAGTCCGTGTGAGAATGCAAGTCGAATTGACTTTAGCTCATACCTCAAGCGATACAGCCAATTCTATCGCGTGATAATTGCTCCGGTGTCGACCACTTCGAAGTCACGGCCCTTGATCCGCTTGAGCGTGCTCAGATGCTCGTCGTTCCAGCGCGGGTCGGGGGCCCCGCTCACGAACCAGTCGCTGCCGTTATCGGCGAGCAGCATGCCGTACTTTTTCAACGCCCGTACAATGACCTGCGCCGTGGGAGGCAAGCGGCTCGCGTCGTAGTCGGCCCGTAGACGCACACGCAAACCCATCGGCGGCAGGTTCGGGTCATTCGAGCGGCTGGCGAAATGCGTGGCGGGCAGAATGTAACCCCGTTGCGTCTTGGCGACGGTGAAGCGGAGCGCATGACGGATCTCGCCTTGTTCGACCGCCTCGTCGTAGCGCGCCAGACCAGGGAAGATCGGCAAGCCCGCGGCATCGGCCGAGGTCCAACCGCGCGGGCGAAGCGTGTTCGATGTCAGATCGAAGATCGCCCCGGAGCCGCAACGCCAGCCGCCGCCGTCTTGCGGATAACAGTGGTAAAGCTCGTACAGTTTTTTATTTTCGGCATCGACGACCAGGATGTGTCGATCTCCCTTGCCTTGCGAACCCCCTTCGATCGGCGCGTCGCTAGGAACCGGGTACGGGCCGGGATCACTCTCGTCAGCATACTGAAAGCTCACCGGCACGCGAGCCTGCTGGCCCGACACGACGACGTAGGGAATTCCATTGGGCGCGCCGTTGTAGACGGTACCAAAGTCAGGATGCAGCGGCTTGTTGAGCCCCATCGAAGCGACGAACTGCTGCGAATTCTTGTGTACGGGCAAGGCGTCGACCGGTTGGTTCCAGGGGTTGTCGGACGGAAAAACCTCGACGCGGCCCCATTTCGTTGGTAAGTACGGAACCCCGACGGGTTTGTCGCTCTGCGCGGAGCTGGTTCGTCCGAGCGCTAGAGTGCTCAAGCTGCCAATCAACACCGTGCGGCGAGTGATCGTATGGCTCATGGTGCGTGCTCCAAGAAAAAAGGATCAATCAGGGGAACGGTCCAGGAACCTGTCGCTGATGAGTGTCGTTGGGTTACAAGATAAGTGGTTATTCCAGGTCGATCAAAACGGAGAGCAGAAAGATTGGAAAACGGCGACATTGTATGTTTTTCGCTCTCCGCTTTCCGCTTTTGGCTCGGTTACGCTTGACCTGGGCAAAATCGTTGGATAGAGTCCTAATGTTGGCCGAGTGTCTCGGCCGACGATACCATTGAGGTGGATGAACGATGTCGATGAACCTGTTACCGCTGCTGCTGTTGTGCGGTGACCTGCTGGGCCTTACGCTCCGCAGGACCTAGGGTTCGTCTGCCAAAATCTGCACGAACAACACGAACCCTAGGGTCCCTGAACTGGCCCTAGGGTTTTTTTATTGCCTGAACTGAATTATCCGTTGCCCTTAACTACCTACTGCCCTCTGTCTACTGCCTACTTTTTCTGGAGCTCATCATGGCCGACGATCGCATCATCCGCATCTTCGACACCACGTTGCGCGACGGCGAGCAATCGCCCGGCGCCAGCATGAATATCGACGAGAAGCTGGAGATCGCGCAGGCTCTGGTCGAGTTGGGCGTCGACATCATCGAGGCCGGGTTCCCGATCGCCTCGCCAGGCGATTTCGAGGCGGTCCGCGCCATCGCGCAGAACGTCCGCGGCTCGACGATCTGCGGCTTGGCCCGCTGCAACGAACAGGATATTGATCGCGCCTGGGAAGCGTTGCGGTACGCCGAAAAGTCGCGCATCCATGTGT
>CAYLYE010000141.1:0-16662 GCA_964387325.1 uncultured Planctomycetaceae bacterium | reverse complement strand
CATCTCGGCCTTGAGCTGTTGGGCGATGTGGACCGCGCCAAAGACCACGCCTTGAGTGACCGGCTTGAGATTCTCGCTGAGCACGACCGGCGGCGGCGAGGCGGGGCGATCAACGAACGTTCGCTCCGTGTTGAGCGCCACGCGATTCATAACCTCGACCGCCTCGACCGGGAACTCGCCCACGGCCGTTTCGCCCGAGAGCATGCAGGCGTCGCAGCCATCGAGGATGGCGTTGGCCACGTCGGTCACTTCGGCCCGGGTGGGCTGCCGCGAGTGTTGCATGCTGTCGAGCATTTGCGTGGCGATGATCACCGGCTTGTCGTAGCGGTTGCACATCGCGACGATCCGCTTTTGCACGACCGGGATCTGGGTGATGTCAATCTCGACCCCCAAATCGCCGCGGGCCACCATGATGCCGTCGGTCGCTTGGATGATCGCTTCGAGTTGATCGAGCGCTTCTTGTTTCTCGATCTTGGCAATCACATGGGCCGGGCTCTTGTGGTACCCGAGCAGCCACTTGAGCTCGCTTACCTCTTTGGGCGAGCGAACAAAGCTGAGGCTGACAAAGTCGATGCCGTTCTTGGCCGCCCAGACCGCGTGTTCGCAGTCGGTCTCGCTCATCGCAGGGAGGCTGATCTTGGCGCCGGGCAAATTGACCCCTTGGCGGCTGCGGATCAGCCCGGCCTGTTGCACGACGCAGCGGATGCCGTCACGGACTTTTTCGACCACTTCCAGGCGGATCGTGCCGTCGACGAGCATCACGCGATCGCCGATTTGCAGTTCGTCGACCAGTTTCTCGTAGTTCGTGGTGAGCTGGCCGGGCTCGCTGGGATGATCGCCCCGGACGAACGTCAGGAAGTCGCCGCTCTTGCAGGTGATTTGCCCATCGGGCAATTCGCCAAGGCGGATTTTGGGACCCGCTAGGTCGGCGAGGATGGCGATCGGGCGCCCCTTCTGCTCGCTGACGCGGCGGATGCGGGCGACGACCTCGCTATGGGTGGCGATGTCGCCGTGGGCCATGTTCAGGCGGAACACGTCGACCCCGGCATCGACGAGTTTGCCCAGCATGTCTTCTTCGCGGCAGGCGGGGCCCACCGTGGCGACGATCTTGGTACGAGCACGCTGCGGTTGAATGTGGTTCATCACGGTCTGGCGACTCGCTCGGGTGAATGGGACCCAGGGGTGCGTGCTGGTGGCAAATGTAGCAGAAGAGGCGTGCGTCAACATAGGGGCAGTCCCGCGCGTGCGTTAAGGTTGCGTGAGGGGGGCGAATCGTCACACAACTCTAGGTCGCCCTAGCGAGATAAGCGAAACGTGTGCGCAGTATTTACGCAGCTACTACAGCTCCGGTCGAGGGCCGATCGCGCCGGCTGTAAGGATCGTTCGTCTGCAAATAGTACATTAGCCGCGACGCGGAGCGGAGCGCGTAACGATCGCCTTGCCGCTAGGCCAGCTTAACGCGCTCCGCTCCGCGTCGCGGCTAACGTACCGGTGGGGAATTGGCTTGTCCGCGCACAAAAAAACTCGGGGGTACAGCGCCTATTGGCGATGCACCCCCGAGCGATATAAACCAACCGTAGTCAGCGATGCGACGCGAGTCGACTACTTCTTCTCTTCAGCCTTCGGAGCAGCAGTCTTTTCCTCTGCTTTAGGAGCAGCGGCCTTGTCTTCAGCCTTCGGAGCAGCCTTCTCTTCGGCTTTAGGAGCAGCAGCTTCGGTCTTGGCCGGAGGACCCGACATGGCGGGAGCTTCCTTGGCGGCTTCGGCCTTGGCCGGTGCCTTGCTCTCGGTCTTGCTGCCGGTGCAACCGGTCATACCGAAGGCCGTTGCCATACCCAAGCTCAGCGCGATGGCCAAGGTTACAAACGTCTTCATCCTGATCTACCTTTGCTGGAAAACTTCATGGATTTCTCATAGCAGTCAAAGCCTGCCATGTCCGGATATCATAGGTTTTTTTCCGGAGGTGCCTACTCCCCCCGACCGGGAAACCCCAGCCGATCCGGATAATCGACACGACCGGAGTCGATCGTTGTTGACTCAAGTCATTATGGATCAATGGTTTGAGTGCTAAATTGGCGTTGCGGGGTGTGGGGGGCTGGGAGCGTGGATTTTTGGTCATCTTCCCCTTTCGGGGCTGCTAGCTGCCCTTGCGCGAACACCCAAGCCAACTGCAAACCAAAGCTCACCATCGCCATCAGGCCGAGCGAGGCGACTCGAGCGGCGGCTGGAGGCCACAAGGCGACCTCGACGAGCACATTGAGTGTACCCAGATCGATGCCGAACGCCAGGACGTTGGTCACGACATACTTGGCGAACGCCCCGCGTGACGGTTGCCGATCGCGAAACGTGCTCCGCCGCTGTAGGGCGTAGCCGAGGGTCATTCCCACCGCGTAATCGACGACCACGGCCAGATTGTAGCCCATCCCCAGGTAGAGCAAGGCCACAAACAGCACGTAAATGAGTGCTGTGTTCGTGAGGCCAACCAGGGCAAAGAGCGCCAGCCGGCGCAGACTAGCCAGCTTGGCGTGCATCGCATATCACCGCCGCGACACGCTCGGCCGCCTCGTCGCTCAGTTCAGGGTAACAAGGGAGCGACACGATCCGCTCTGCCGCCCGCTCGGTGACCGGCAACGACCCTGCTTGGTAACCGAGGAACGCGTACCCGCGCATCAAATGGATCGGGTGCGGGTAATGGATCCCCGTGGCGATGCCGCTCTGCTTCAGTTGCTCGATCAGCGCGGTTCGCTGCTCGACCGCAATGACATATAGATGGTAGCTGGCCGTGACTCCCGGGCGGACCTGCGGTCGTTCGACGATCCCTTCGAGCGTCTGATCATAAATCGCCGCCAGCGTGCGTCGTCGGGCGATCCACTGGTCCAGATGCCGCAATTTCACGTCCAGGATGGCGGCGTGCAGTTCATCGAGCCGGCTGTTGATCCCTTCCTGCTCGGCGTAATACGTCTTCCCACAGCCGTACATCCGGATGCGTCGCATGGTCTCGGCAAGGTTGCTGTCGCGGGCGATGCACATCCCGCCGTCACCATACGCGCCGAGGTTCTTGGTCGGGTAGAACGAGAAGGTCCCCACGTCGCCGAAGGTGCCTGTGTGGCGACCGTCGATGCGCGTGCCGGTCGATTGGGCGCAGTCTTCGATCACCCGTAGGCCGTGTCGCTGGGCCAGATCGAGCACGGCCGGCATGTCGACCGCGTTGCCGAACAGGTGGACCGGGATGATCGCCTTGGTGCGAGGAGTGACTTTCCGCTCGGCGTCGTCGAGATCGATGAGCAGCGTGTCTGCTTCGACGTCGCAAAACACCGGAGTCGCGCCGACCATGCGAATGGCGCTGACCGTGGGGATGGCTGTGTTCGCCACGGTGAGCACTTCGTCCCCCTGTCCGATGTTCATCGCCCGCAACGCGATCGCCAGTGCGTCGGTGCCGTTGGCCACGCCGACCGAGTGAACCCCCTCGCCGATCCACCGCGCGAAGTTACGCTCGAACTGCTCGACCCGTGGGCCGAGGATGAGTTGTCCCGAGTCGAGCACGTCGGCAACCGCTTGCAGCACCTCGGCGCGGATCGCCGCCAGTTGCACACGATAGTCGAACATCTTCACCGCCGGAGGTGCGGCCTGCGCAGAACTCATTTCCAGTACACCTCGCTGTGCTCACGAAAGAACGACAATGAACGCTCGATGCCTTCGGCCAGGTCGACCTCGGGCATCCACTGGGTCGCCGCGCGAAATCGCGAGAAGTCGCCGTAATAGTCGCCGATATCGATGATCCGCTTGTCGTCAGGAAACGGCACGTTCTCGATCTCGAACGTGCAGTGCTTCCGCAGAATCTCGACGAAATCGAGCAGCGAGTAAGCCCGGGCCGAGCCAAGGTTGTAGAACTTGCCAAAGCATTCGTCGGTCACCACCGCGCGAAGCATCGCCGAGACGACGTCGTCCACGTAGTTGAAATCGCGTTGCTGAGCGCCGCCGCCAAACAGACTGATCTTGGCCCCTTGCAGCGCCAAACGCAGAAAGATGCCGCAGAAACCCTGTCGATTGCTGCGAATCTGCTGGCGGGGACCAAACGTGTTCGTGAGCCGCAAGACTGTCGAGCGAACGCCGTACGTCGAGTGATACAGCAGATGATAATACTCTGCTGCGAGCTTGTTGATCCCGTTCACGTCAATTGGCACGGTGGGATGATCTTCCGTGACGGGCAACGTCTGCGGACGACCGTAGACCTGCCGCGTCGAGCTGTACAGCATCCGCACTTCCGGGTTGTGTTTGCGACAGGCCTCGACCAGGTTCATCGTCGAGACGCAATTCACGCCCAGGTCGAGCTGCGGGTCGCGCATGCTGTCGCCGTGACTGACCTGCCCGGCCAAATTGAAGATGTAATCCTGTCCCTGCACCAGAATGTCGAGCGAGTTCGGATCGCGCATGTCGGCAATGTTGACCCGCGCCTGATTGCGGATCGGCGCAATGTTAAAAAAGTTGCCGCCAAATTGTGGGATCAGCGAGTCGAGCAGCGTGACATGAGCCCCGTACTGCACCAATTTGATCGCGAGATTCGAGCCGATGAAGCCCAGCCCGCCGGTGATCAACACGTTGCGACCATGAAACTTGTCGGCCAGACTCATCCGCGCACCTGCTCGTGTTGAGGCGGGCAGTTGAGGCGTTCGCGAACGACGAACTGCGGCCGGCCGTTCTGCTTGAGAAACAATCGCCCGAGGTACTCGCCGATCATCCCCAGGGCAAATAGTTGCACGCCCCCGATGATGAAGATCGAGACAATGACGCTGGCCCAGCCGGCGGGCTCGTCCGGGTTGAGAATCTTGGCGACGATCAAATACGTGGCAAAGGCCAGGCCCAGCAGCGAGCACACGAACCCCGCGCACGACGCGAGCCGCAGCGGCAACACCGAGAAGCTCGTGAACATGTTCAACCATAGCGACACGAGCTTGCGCAGCGTGTAGCCGCTCTTTCCCTCCTGTCGCGAGTCGTGTTCGACGAGCACCCGCGAGTAGTTGCGGGTAACGCGAAGCACCAGCCCGTCGATGTACGGATACGGTCCGTCGTACTTGATGATCTCTTGCACGACAAACCGATTCAGGGCTTTGAAGCTCGACAGATACAACTCGCGTGGCTTGTCGAGCAAGATGCTGGCCACGAGGTTGTTGAAGCGGCTGCCCAGGTTGCGATACCAAGCGTGCTGCTTGAGCGCGTAGTACGAAAAGACCACGTCGTAGCCCTGCTTGAGTTCGTCGAGGAGTTTGAGCACCTCGCTGGGCGGGTTCTGAAAATCGTCATCCATGATGACGACATGCTCGCCGCGGGCATGATTCAAACCTGCCATGACCGCGTTGTGTTCGCTGAAATTGCGCGACAGGTTCACAAATCGCACCCAGGGCAATGCACTCGCCAGCCGTCGACACACCTGCGCCGAGTTATCTGGGCTGCCGTCGTTGACCAGCACCACCTCGAAGCGGTAGCGACCCTGTAAAAACTCGCCGAGCTTATCGATCAGCGGACTGATCGTGTTCGCGCCGCGATACACGGGAATGACGATCGACAGCTCGACCGGGCCCAACGACTGCGTCGCGGCCTCGTCAACACTCGGTGTTGCGATGCGCGAAAGAGCAAAATGCGGCGGCATGGTCATTCCTTCGACCGGTTCATGCGCGTCGAGTGGGTCAATATGGCTCGACGGCGGCGCGTACTACGCGGCGTCATTATGACAAGCGGCTTCGGAATGACCAAGCTGAAATCAACGCTGTCGCTGCTAGCACGACAAGCCCCACATCGGTAACCCAATGTTAGCCGCGCTCCGCTGCGGAGAAATCAACCACAGAGGCTCCGAGGACACAGAGAAGAAAGAGGAGGAGAGACTAGGGATGAGAGGCTAGTAAAGACAAGATGATGGGAAGGGGAAGTGTAGTCGCACGAAAGTGTCGTTCTCCTCCACTTCTCGGCCCCTATGCTCCTCTGCTAACCACGAGACTCTTATTTCCCAGTCCCTGTTCTGGTTCCCCTCGGTGTCCTCCGAGCCTCTGTGGTTAACTGATCTGAAGCTCCCGTGTTTACGCGCGATTCAACGACCTTGGCCGACTCGCGCGGTCGATCCACTCGACGACCGCGGCGCGATCGGGTGTCGGCCCGGTACGGGCGAACCGTTGCCCCTCGCTCGAACCGAGAAAATCCTCGATCGAGTTCAAGAGCTCGTCCGCCTCGGCGTCGCGCAGCATCTCAGCATCGTAAATGCCCGCACCGGTCAACACCTGAGCCGCGTGTGCCGACAACTCCGGTACGCTGCACATCAAGCGTGATTGATCCTGCCAGCTACGCAACCGCACCTCGTCGAGCCATTGCAGCTTGAGTTGCCGCACCGCATCGGCCGGCTCCAAGTTGAGCAGATCGTCGATCGTCTCCACGCCGATCGCTTGCAGCTTCTCGGCGATCTTGCGACTGACCGACGGCGCCGACTCGATCGGGCTCGTCAATTCGAGCTCGAATTTTGAGGCGGCGTCGGCTGTCGATTTTTTCATGCTCATCGGAGCGGGCGGAGGCGCTTGCGGTGGCGGAGGGGGCGCACTCGGTGCCGCACTCTCGTCGGCCGGGGATTTGTCGCGACGCAGACCGCTGCCGATCCACTTCATCCAACGCCGGCCGGTCTTCTCGTCCGACGGAACTCGCAACTCCGGATCGGTCGACTCGACCGGTGGAGCTTTGGACGGAGTCGCTTTGGTCGCGGGCGGTGGTGGCGAACTCGGTGCGTCAGGATCTTCCTCGGAACTACGGAATCGTTTCAGCCGACGGTTGACCCAATTGATCAAACGCAGGCGAGGCGTCTCGCCCGGCAGGGCAGGGGGGGCCGCTACGCTCGGCTCGGACACGGCTTTGTCACGCCGCAGGCGATCCTTGATCCACTGCATTGTTGAGCGGCGGGACGCCGCATCGCGCGGAGGCGCAAGCTCCGGATCGTTCGGGTCGCTATGCACGGGCTTAGACGGCGGTGGAGGAGGCGCGGCGGCCCGGCTCGCAGACGTTTTTGGAGGCGAGACGACGCGCGGATCGACTCGCCGATAATGTTGTCCTGTCGGCGCGACCGCTTGCACGTCCAGTTCATCGAGCGGCACGTGCAATACCTCGATGGCGTATTGTCGGCGCACCTGCTGCTCGGAGAGCCCGAGCGTAACGATCGCTTTCCCCTTGAGCCGAACCTCTTGGTAAATCGCCTCGACAACGGCGCGTTGCTGCAAGTCGTGGAGTTGTGTGCGAACCCAATCCAGCGGAATCTGCATGATCGCCAGCATGGTTTCTTCGACGTGATACACGGCCGGGGGCACGGCGCGGGCCTCGCGGATCGCCCTCTCCAGTACGCGCGCTGTCGTCACAATCGCTCGACCGAGCAGCGCGGCTAAAATATCTTGGCACGTCGTGTCGAGCGCCGACCGAGGGTCTCGCGCCGCGAGTTCAAGGCTGTAATGCTCGACGAGCGTTTCGTAATGCGTGCGCGCCAGTTCCGCGCTCTCGACGAGCAATTCCATTAGCCAATCGTCGTCGCGCGCCAGCTCGACCCGCGGCCACTCGCCGGCGTCGTCCAGGCAGAGCCCGAGCAACTCGTCGTACGCGCACTCGACGCTCCGCTCCAAGGGACGCACGATGGCCAACGACGCATCGCTCTGCGCGGTGTGGAGTGGTTGCAGCACGTCGCTCAGGTAATGGCTGAGCACGCCGGCGGCAAAAGCCGCTTCGCGCCACCGCCTGTGCCGCAGCGCGCCGACCAGCCGCGCGTACCAACCCTTCGCAGCCGGCACGACGCCGCCCCAATACTCATCGCGCGGGTAGAGCACATGATTGGCGTAGTCGCGGAACTGATCGTCTGGCGCAGTCGCCCCGGCCAGATAGACCTCATGATGTTTCAGGAACAGTCGCCCCCAGTCTCGCATATCGGGTCCATGCAATTGGCCGAGAGCATCGAGCGCGACGCGGCGATGCGTGCTCGAGGCAGCGGCGGCATAGACAATACGCAGTAACAGCGACACGATCAGCGGCTCCGGACGCGACCCTAGCGGGTGACCCACGCGCACCGTACCAAAAAGCCAGCTATCAAGAGAAGATCGCTTCCGGGAGTGCTAGCTTACAACACCAGCGTGACCCAACCACCGTCGCGCAGCGAACGAGACACGGCCTCGTTCCAGGCAAATATCGGCAGCGCAACTGCTGGCGGCGAGACCGTCGCGCCTCCGCTGTGAATCGTGTCGATAAACGCACTCGCCGGATTGCCTTCGGGCTCCATGTCGGTGATGGGCTCGAGCCGGTTGTCACGACCACGCAGCAATCGACCATCGCGCAGTACCAAGTCCGCGTCGCGGCAGTGTATGTGAATGTCCTCGCTCCAAAAATGAGCGTCTCCCACGTAATGAGCTGCGCAGCCGATATCGTTCGAGAACTCGGCCCAGATGCGGGTGACGATCTCGACTTGCCGATCGCGGCGGTCGCTGACGGCCTGCAACTTGAGAGGCCGCGAGCCGGTGATGAACTGCGCGATGTCGATCTGATGAATGCCCGCGTCGCCGCAGTAGCCCAAGTTCTGCGTGGGGTCATTACGCCATGTGCCGACAATGCCCGGCGACCAGGGCTCGCTCGCATAGATATGCACGTGCCGCACGGGACCGTAGCACGCGGCGTTTTGCAGCAGTTCGCGTCGCGCGGTCACGTACACCGACATGTAGCGCCGCTGATGCGCGACGCTCACGATCCTTTGACTTGCCCGCTGCCTCGCGATGATGTCGATAATGTGCTCGCGGCGGATCGCCAGCGGCTTTTCACATAGGACGTGGCAGCCACGCTCGAGCGCCGCGCAAGTCTGCTCGTAGTGGGCCGCGTTAGGTGAGCAGAGAATCACTCCGTCGCTGCGATGCGCGTCGAGGGCCGTCAGGTAGTCGCTGGCGATCGCGGCCTTTGGTGCGAACTCATTGGCCAGCGCGCGGGCTGCTTCGGGCCGAGGATCGCAAAAACAGACCCACTCGACGCGCGAATCATCGCGCAGGGACTCGACATGCCGCCGGGCCACCACGCCACAACCGACCAGCATCAATCGGACACGTTGCAAATCACTCACGGGCGATGCTCCTCGAGCGCTCGAACCAGCCGGTCGACCATTTCGGGCGTGTGAGCATAACCGAGCGAGATGCGTAAGAGCGAGCGCCCTGACGGTACGCTGGGGGGGCGAATCGCCGGCACAAACAAGCCGGCCGCGAACAATCGCTGCGAGAGTGTGACGGCCTGTTGTGGATCGCCGATCAGCACCGGAATGATCTGGCTCGTCGACGGTCCCACGTCCCAGCCACGTGCGGACAGGGTTTCTCGCAGTTTCGTGGCACGTTGGAGCAGCTCCTGTCGTCGCTCGGGTTCGCTCTGCACGATCGACAGGGCCGCGCGGGCGGCGGTCGCCGTCGCAGCCGGTGCGGCCGTCGAGAACACATACGCTCGGGCTCGATTGGCCAACCACGTGATGAGCGCCTGCGTGCCCGTGATAAAACCGCCGCTGCTGCCGAGCGCTTTGCTGAGCGTACCGACTTTAATGTCAATGCGTTGCTCGACGGCCGGGCCGAAGGTTTCGCTCACGCCGCGACCTTGCGCGCCGAACACGCCGGTCGCGTGCGCCTCGTCGATCATGAGCATTGCGCCAGACCGCGTGGCCAATTCGGCGAGCACGTCGAGTGGCGCAAGGTCGCCATCCATGCTGAACAGCGTGTCGGTTACGATCAATCGCCGTCGGGCCTCGCTTTGCGCGAGCATCTGCTCGAGCGTGGCGGTGTCGCGATGCGGATAGATGCAGACCGCAGCGCGCGAGAGTCGGCAGCCATCGACGATGCTGGCGTGGTTGAGCTCGTCGCTGAACACGACATCGCCGGGGCCAACGAGCGCGGTGATGGCGCCGATGTTGGCGGAAAAACCGGAAGTGAACAGCAACGCCGCCTCAGCTTGTTCGAAGGTTGCCAGTGCTCGTTCGAGCTGTGCGTGTGCATCGCTACGGCCGACGACCAACGGGCTCGCACCGGCACCCCAGCCGCTGTGAGCGAGTGACTGTTGCACCGCGTTGGTCAGTCGCGGGTCGTTGGCCAAGCCGAGGTAATCGTTCGCGGCGAAGTTAACGAGCTCGCGCCCCTCGACAACGATCCGCGCCGCGCTGGCCCCCTGCCGCTCGCGGAGTGGCCGGAGCAAATGGGCTCGTTCGAGTTCGCCGAGTTGATCGTCGATCCAATCGAGAGGCATGGGGAGAAAGTTCTCGGTTTTCAGTTTTCTGTTTACATCCCAAGCCGGCGGCTCGGCTGTCGATGCGCGGCGTATCTCGATAAACGGCAATAAAATGCGCGGCGGCCTCTCGACCAGCCAGGGAACATCGGGTATCTTACAGGACTTAATTTTGCTCAGCGACTGCTGGGCAAAATACTCAACATTTATGTAACTATTCATCGGTATTCGAGTTACGCCATGTACGCGATTATCCAAGACGGTACTCGTCAATTGAAGGTCGAAGAGGGTCAGGAACTCATCATTAACGAGCGAGCTGACCTGCAACCGGGTCAAAAGCTTTCGTTTGATAAGGTTTTGGCCGTGGCAACCGATGCCGGCTTGACCCTTGGAACGCCGCAAGTTGCCGGTGCTTCGGTCAGTGCCGAGGTGCTTGGCCTCGTTCACGGTCCGAAGTTGGTGGTGCAAAAGTTCCGCCGCCGTAAGAACTCGCGCCGCAAGACAGGTCACCGCCAGTTGCATACCCGCGTGCGGATCGAAAAGATCTCCGTCTAACGCATTTGATCGATTCATCGTAAATTACCAAGGCACGGCCTACCCAGGTCGTGCCTTTTTTCTTGTTTACCAGCAAACGAGAATTTTTCTCAAAAAGATCCCCTTTGCGAAGGCGGTTGGTCCGTCGTCGGCTGATTCATCGCAACTAACTGTCCTGAATCGGCTTGCGGCGGATGGTTAGAAACCTCACGATCGGCTAGCTAGCAGGCCGCGTTTCCTTAACCGAAGATGGGCCAAGCCTTTTTGGCGAATCCAAAAATTTGGTTGACGATCCTTGGCCAACGAATACACTCTCACCTCGCCTCTGTATGTTGTGGATCAAAAATGACGATCTACAATATATAGCGGTATCTTGGTCGGCGATGCCATAAATCTGCCCAATCCGGGGGAATTGATAGCATTCGTGGGCAGTTTTTTGCGGTATCCAGCCCCTAAACGCCGACTGATACTGGTATGTGATCTTATGTACACTACACTGGAATGGATGCCCGTCACTCTCTGACCCATCAGGAAATAAAACCATGGCTAAGGTAGGAAATCGCGCCACGGGAACGGCTGTCGTTGCCGAACGTATGAAGCCCAAAAGCTCACGTCGTGAAAATAAAGGCCTCGTCGTCGAGCCCCGTTTCTGTCCGGTCGAGGCGGCTGACCCGTTCGATACGGTCGACTACATCGTGCGTACCGCGGCCATCAAAGGCGAAGGGGGCGAGGTCCTCTTCGAGCAAGACAATTGCGAGGTCCCCACGTTCTGGAGCCAACTGGCCACGAACGTCGTCTGTAGCAAGTATTTCTACGGCGAGGTTGGCACCCCGCAGCGCGAATACAGCATCAAGCAGTTGATCCATCGCGTGACCCGCACGATTAGCGATTGGGGGCTGCAAGACGGCTACTTTGCCTCGGCCGAGGATGGTGAGAACTTCTATCGCGAGCTTACGTGGCTCTGCCTGCATCAGCACGGCGCGTTCAATTCGCCGGTGTGGTTCAACGTCGGCCTGTACCATCAGTACGGCGTCAAGGGTGCGCAGTGCAACTGGCACTTCGATCTCGAATCGCAAACGGTCAAGCAGCCGGAGAACCCGTACGAGTATCCGCAAGGCTCGGCCTGCTTTATTCAGAGCGTTGGCGACAACATGGAAGAGATCATGGAGCTCGCCCGTAGCGAGGCCATGTTGTTCAAGTTTGGCTCGGGCACGGGGACCGACCTGTCGACCCTGCGTTCGCATCGCGAGAAGCTGAGCGGCGGCGGCAAGCCGAGCGGCCCGCTCTCGTTTATGCGCGTGTACGACCAGATTGCGGCCGTGGTGAAGAGCGGCGGCAAGACGCGTCGCGCGGCCAAGATGCAGTCGCTGAAGATTTGGCACCCCGATATCCTCGACTTCATCGAGTGCAAGGCCAAGGAAGAGAAGAAGGCCCGCATTCTGATTCAGAACGGCTACGACTCGAACTTCAATGGCGAGGCGTACAGCTCGATTCTGTTCCAGAACGCGAACCTGTCGGTTCGTGTGACCGACGACTTCATGCAAGCGGTCGAAAAGGACGGCGACTGGACCACGCATTGGGTTACCAATGAGTCGCGGCCGGGGCCGACCTACAAGGCCCGCGAGCTGATGCAGAAAATGGCCGAAGGGGCCTGGTTCTGCGGCGACCCGGGCGTGCAGTACGACACGACCATCAACACCTGGCACACCTGCCCCAACTCGGGTCGCATCAACGCCAGCAATCCGTGCAGCGAGTACATGTTCCTCGACAACACGGCCTGCAACTTGGCGAGCATCAATCTGATGAAGTTCCGCCAAGAGGACGGCACGTTCGACTTCGAGGGCTTCAAGTCGGCCTGCCGCGTGTTCTTTATCGCCCAGGAAATTCTGGTCGATCACGCGAGCTACCCGACCAAGCGGATCGCCGAGAACAGCCATCGCTACCGGCCGTTGGGCTTGGGCTACTCGAATCTCGGCAGCCTCATCATGAGCAGCGGCTTGGCTTACGATAGCCCCGGCGCGCTGGGCCTCTGCGGAGCGCTCACCGCGCTGCTGCATGGCACGGCCAACCTGACCAGCGCCGAACTCGCCACGGCCGTCGGCACCTTCGACGGCTTCGACTCCAACCGCGAGCCAATGCTCAAGGTTATGAAGATGCATCGCGACGCTGTCGAGCAGATCGACGACCAGTGCCCGGCGTATCTCAAGAACGCCGCTCGCGACTTGTGGGACGAAGTGCTCGTCGAAGGACGACAGCACGGGTTCCGCAACGCTCAGGCCACGGTCTTGGCTCCGACCGGTACGATTAGCTTCTTGATGGACTGCGACACGACGGGCATCGAGCCCGATATCGCGCTCGTCAAGTACAAGCAACTCGCTGGCGGCGGCATGCTCAAGATCGTCAACAACACCGTCCCCGCCGCGCTCAAGACGCTCGGGTACGACCAGCCGACGATCGAGGCGATCACCGCCTATATCGACAAGCAGGACACGATCGAAGGTTCGCCGGACCTCAAGAGCGAGCACCTGAGCGTGTTCGACTGTGCCTTTACGCCGCGTAACGGTCAGCGTTCGATCGCTTGGCCGGCCCACGTGCGAATGATGGCCGCCGCGCAGCCGTTCCTTTCGGGAGCGATCTCGAAGACGGTCAACATGCCGCGCGAGTCGACCCCCGAGGACATTGCCAGCGCGTATATGGAAGGTTGGCGGCTCGGTCTCAAGGCCTTGGCCGTCTATCGCGATGGCAGCAAGGAGAGCCAACCGCTCAACACGAGCACCGAGGGGGACAAGACGGCCGACAAGGCCAAGGCGGTCCCGCGACGCGAGCGGCTCCCCGACACCCGTCAAAGCTTGACACACAAGTTCAATCTGGCTGGGCACGAAGGCTATATCACCGTCGGGCTTTACGACGATCGCCGGCCGGGCGAGGTGTTCATCACCATGGCCAAGGAAGGGAGTACCATCGGCGGCATCATGGACTGCTTCGGCACCGCGATCTCGATGGGCCTACAGTACGGCGTGCCGCTCGAGGTGTTCGTCAACAAGTTCTCGCATACGCGATTCGAGCCGATGGGCTACACGACCAACCCCGAGATTCGTATCGCCAAGAGCATTGTCGACTACATCTTCCGCTGGTTGGGCATCGAGTTCATACCCGGCTACCGCGAGGCGATGGCCAATATCCCGACGGAGTCTCGCAGCGGCGGCGACGAGGATGAATCGTCGGGGGGAGCTAAGCCCGCCGCCATGAAGGCTGGCGGGCTCAACGGCGCGAATGGATCGCACACGAACGGTTCGGCCAAGACGAATGGTCACAAGACCAACGGCGCCGCCAAAGCCGCGAGTGATTCCAGTGCCAAGAACGAGGCCAATGCCGTGATTGCTCGACTCGAGCGCGCCGGTGTGGCCGTCAAGAACGGTCCCACGAGCCGCAGTACGCAGTTTGCTCAGTTCCAGGTCGATGCCCCGACCTGTGACGGCTGCGGTTCGATCACGGTTCGCAACGGCAATTGCTACCTGTGCCACAACTGTGGTAACAGCATGGGTTGTTCGTAATCACGGCGCCACGATCGCTCGGGAGTCGCTGAGGCCGCGCGTCTCAGCGACTCCGAGCGTTTTAATCCCTCACGGATCGATGCATGGGTTGCTCGTAATGGATTGCCGGGAGTGACTCCTACGAGCAACTCGCTTTTGTCAGTTGACATGGTGCTCGTCGCTCAGCGCTGATCTTCCAAGCCGGCGGCTCGGCCGCCGGACATTCGGCGACAAAGTCGCCGGCTTGGGGTTATGCCTCGCGTCGCCTACCGTAGCGGCTCGAACTCGACGAGCGCAAAGAGCAAATGCATCACGAGCACATAGAGCGTGGTCCAGAGCACGGTCGACGTGATCCCTAGGCTCACGTCGGTGCTCGAGTACTTGGGCCGGGCCCCGCGATGATAGGCGATCAGCGCCGTCCCCGCGCCACACACGAGCAGCTTGGCTACGAGCCACAGCGTGCCTCGGTTCCACCACGCGCCCGGCACGCGCAGCTGGTTTTCAAAGTGCGAGCGCCAGAAAAATGGCCCCAACTCGGCATGCGTCGCGCTGAACACGATCAGGCTCGTGAATCGCCCGGCCTGGTAGCCGATCGCGCCGAGCAGCAGCTCGCCCAACAAAAACGCGAACAGGATATTCGAGGCTAGGTAACTCTCGGGCGCCGCGCCGAGCGACCGCAGGGCGTCGACCTGCTGGCCGTAAACTTTCGCGCCGATGTCCGATGCGACCGCCGCGCCACACCGGGCCGCGATGAGCAGCGTGACCAGTATCGGGACCAACACCCGATAGAGCGCAAAGCCCAGGGCATGCACCAGATTCTCGACCACGAGCGGCTCGATGTACGCTCGATACGGCATGAAGCGAAACGTGAAGTCGGTCGACACATAGCCCACGATCGCCCCGGCGAGCGCGACGTACAACCAGGCCGACGGATCGGCGACCAGCCGCAGGTAATGGGCCAGGAACCGCAAACCCCACGGCACGCTGCGCCATCGCGGCACCAGTCGCGCCGGCAGCAGCGCGGCCTCCTGCACGACATGACTCACGGCGACGAAAAAGTCGCCTAGCGCTTGACTGGCTTGTGAGCTGAACCGTTTTGCCGGCATCTCGATCGTCGGAGACTCCAGTGCGGCGGCCGTGATGGTGGCTTGCGGCTGCGCGTCGCGTCGCAACTCGACCGAATCGTGCACGTCGACCGCGCGCAATTGTCGCGTGGTCGTGTCGAGTCGATAGACTCGATCGGCAATCGGCGCGAGCGTTTCGAGGTCGTGCGTGACGACGATCGTGGTCTTGCGATGTCGGTCGTGCGTGGCGCGGATGAGTTGAGCCACGCGCTCGGCCGTGTCGCGGTCGAGCCCCGAGGTGGGTTCGTCGAACAAAATGACTGGCGGATCGTAGGCCAACGTGCGGGCAATGGCCAGCCGCTGACGCTGTCCGCCGCTGAGCGAGGCGGTCCGTACGTCGTCGGGCACGCCCAACTCGTTGAGCAGCGCGGCGGCATCGAGTGCGGGTGTCGCGGCGCGTCGATGGGCGATGGCGAACCGCACGTTGTCAAGCGGTGAGAGTTCGTCGAACAGCGCGAAGCTTTGGAACACGACGCCGACGAGGCCGCTTTCACGTGGCTGATGCAGCACGCTACGTTCACCGAAGCGGACGTCTCCTTGGACGATGATTTCCTCGTTGCGCTCTTCGATCAGGCCGGCCAGGATTCGCAGCAGCAAGGTTTTGCCTGCCCCGCTTGGTCCCACGATCAGCGTGAGCTCGCCGGGCTCGAATCGCGCGTTGGCCGCGCTGAGCAGCTCATGTTTGCCCGCCCGCAGCGAGAGTTCGCGAATCTCGACGCTCAGGCCGTGCTCATCTTTGCTGACCGCTGCGCTCATGGCTTGCTCCGCAGTCGCAACGGCTGCAATTCGGTCGCGATCGCATCGTCCGCGTCGACCAGCATGAACCAGCGTTTGTCTTTGCCCAAGATTTGCAGTCGCAGCACGGCGGCAAACTCATCGGTGATACCGTCGCTGCGCGTGCCAAAGACCATGTCCCCCATGCGTCGTAGCGCGGGCTCGACGCGGTCGCCGATCTGTTTGAGCGTTTGTCGCGTGGCTGGTTCCGACCACGGTTGTTCGAGCGCCGCGCGGACGCGCGGGTTGTCGATCACCGCCTCTCGAAAGATCGCCTGCGCCACGCGTCGCAGTTCCGGGTCGCTGAGCAGTTGCTCGATGCCACGCCGCAAGGTTTGTCGCACCGCAGGATTTTTTTCCAGTTCGCGCACAATCGAGTTCACCACCTCGATGAACTGCGGCACATGGGAGTTCAAAATCGGCATCGCGTCTTGATCGACGAACCG
>CAYLYE010000140.1:0-16816 GCA_964387325.1 uncultured Planctomycetaceae bacterium | reverse complement strand
ACCAGCGATGCGATCCCCCTCGATGGTTACGACCGGCACGCCGATCGACAAGGCCCACATCGACGTCAGTCCGCCCGAGAACGGAAATGAATCGAGCATCAAATCGACGGTACTCATTCGCACAAGCATCGAGTCGAGTGAGGTGTAGCCCTCGAACATCAAGCGTTCGGGAGCAACGCCCAACCGCGCTAATCGAGCCGCGATGATTTGCTGCGCCCACGGGTCGTCAAGCCCACGATACTTGAGCAGCAGCCGAGCCTTAGGCACGCGCTGCATGATCGCAGCCCAGGCTGTCGTCACCGTCGGCGCAAGCTTCGAGGGATTGTTGAAGCTGGCGAACAACAGCCTGCCGCTCTCGGGCGAGGACGGTAAAACGGCTCGGGGAGTCACAAGACCTTCAGATAAATGGGGTAATCGAGCGACCTGCTCACTGCACCAGGACTCGCTTCCCAAAGGAACTTTGTATGCGTCGGAGATTAGATACTGGATGGTACGGCAGCCAGTTGTTGCCGGGTATCCGAGCCAAGTCACTTGCACCGGCGCGGCTTGCTCGACAAACAACGTCAGCCGGTTCTCGACCGTATGTCCGGCAAGATCGCACAAAATATCGATCTCATCACGCCGAATTTGCTCGGCCACAGTGTGGTCATCAACGCCGACAATGTCTCGCCATTGAGAGCTTGCGCTGCGCAGCTGATCGGTGACCGGACCGCTCCGAACGTGGTTCGAGTAACAAAAGACATCCAGTTCATGTTGCCGTAGCTCGGGCAGAACGGCTTGTAATAGAAATCCAACCGGATGATCGCCCAAATCGGGCGAAACGAACCCGATTCGCAACCGTTGCGATGAACGAGCACGCACTGGCGAAGGCTTGGCTTGGTTGCCCGATCGTTGACCAAAACGGTCATCCCAGGCAACGTGCTCAGCGAGCAGTTGTGCGGCGCTAAGGTCATCGCGAAATAACTGGCAATAGACAACATTGCTCAACAGGCCAGGGTCATCGCTGCGCTGGAACGCAGCACGGCGATACGCAAGATCGGCCTCGGCGATTTGACCGACGAGCAAGTTAACATTTCCCCAGTTAGTGAGCACGCCTGCGTCGTGCTCTCCACCGTGCTCGAGCGCGGTCAGCAAATGCTGATGCGCGTCGGCATACCGTCCGCTTAAGAGCGACTGAACCGCCAGATTGTTATGGGCGTTCTTATGAGACGGATCCAAAGCGATCGCGCGATTCAAATACGTACGGGCCTGGGCATCGTCACCCAATTCAAACCAGGCGCTGCCCAGGTTCACGAGCGCTTCGACCGATTGGGGCGAGATCGCCAACGCTTGTTCGCACCAGGCGACACATTCGGCGTAGCGACGCTGCTTGAGGGTGAGCGCCGCCATGCCGATCCGGGGCTGGATATAGCTCGGACGCAGATCGAACGCGCGGCGAAAGCACTCCTCGGCCCGGGCATAATCGAGCATCTGCATGCAGAGATGCCCTAGGTTGTAGTGAAGATCCGCGATCAGTGGTCCGGCCAGTAGCCCCTGCTCGTAGTGTTGTTTTGCATCCTGATAGTGTCCTTGATCTTGGGCGATGAGGCCCAAGTTATTGAACGCGGCCGGCGTGTGTTCGCCAAGTTCACAGACGCGCCGGAAGCAATCACTGGCCGGTTCATATTGCTGCAGGCAGCGATACGACTCGCCCAGATTCAGCCACAATCCGGCATGGAGCGGCGCGATCGTGACGGCCCCCTGCAGTAGCTCCAACGACCGAGCATGATTACCGGCCGCTGAATGCACGGTTGCCAAGTGGCATATCCATTCGACATCGTGCGGACGGTGCTGTACGAGTGCTTGCCACAGTTCGATGGCCCGTGACCAATGCCCCTTTCGTCCGGCCTCTTCGGCGGCTTGCAACACTTCCGCGACGGTCGTTCCAGCGCTCATGGTTTTAAAAGCGATTCAACGAACGAGATGACGCCATTGAACGGTGACGTACATCGTGAAAAACATCACAAATGAATCGTTTCATTTTACGAGGAATTCCTTTGACGCGACACCTGACTAATCGGTAATGTTCAGGCAGAACGGTGTCTGATGGCCGCTCGAGCTTTTATTGACGACTGTGGGGGGTAATGAATCAGGGTGACCATCGGAAGCCCGATATTCCCTGGCTTCGCGTTGCTCGCCGAGGCTCTGTTGCTGCTCATACTTCAATATCCGGCGGAAGGGGCAGCCGCCGGTGCATTGTTTTTCGTGGTCGCAAATCGTTTCAATCTAAACCTCAATGACTGGGGTGAATCGGCTCAAAGGGAGTTCACATGGTCACGTTGCACGAGATTCTTCAGAACAAAGGGCCGGTCGTTCACACCATCGAGCCATCCGCCACATTGCTGTCCGTCGCCGAAAAATTGTACGAAAACCACTGTGGGTCGCTGCTCGTCTGCGAAAGACGAGCGAACGGGACGTCGCAGGTGGTTGGCATCATCACCGAACGCGATCTGCTACGGGCTGCCGCTACGAATCAAGGCGACATCGCTGCGTTGCGTGTCGAGCATTTTATGTCGACCGCCTTGCAAGTGGGTTCTCCACACGACACGATCGACGATGTGATGCAGGTCATGACCTCGCAACGTATTCGCCATCTGCCGGTCATGGACGGTGACCAACTCGTCGGGTTGATCTCGATTGGTGATATTGTCAAGGCGCATCAGCATGAGGTGGTGGTCGAGAACTACTACCTTAAAGCCTATATTCAGAGCTGAAGAGCAAACGGCTCGCTTGCTACCCCCGGACGCCGCTGTGAAGTGGTCAGGCCGTTGCGTTTCAAGGATCTTTCACACCCGATTGTGTTAGGTTCTTCTCGCAGCATAATTCTCATCTTGCCCATCGCAAGGAGCTTGACTACGATAACGGCGAATCCTCTGCCATGCTCGTGCTGACGACGCCTATTTTCGTCGAGCCGATACAGAGAATCCGCGGGGTTCCGATTACGGCTTTGGCCGCGTGTATAGCCGCCTCCCGCTCCCTTTGGGGAGCGGACTCATGGGGTCGGATCACACAACCCAAGGTCCAGGTGCCCACTTTATAAGGATGCGGGCTCTCGAAAACCGCGCCGCCACGGCATTGCGGTGGAGGGTTTTTTATCTGCGCCCTCGATCCCATGACCGAATTATCCGCCGAGCTGACAGCCAAACGTGATGCCCTGATGACGCTGCTCCAGGGGCTCGGGAGTTGCGCCGTCGCCATGTCGGCCGGGGTCGACAGTTCGCTCGTCGCCCAAGCCGCCTACTTGGCGTTGGGATCACACGCGATTGCAGTCACCGCCTCGAGCGCCTCGCTGGCAACGGGTGAATTGCAGCAGGCAACCGACCTCGCGCGCCAAATCGGTATCGCGCATCGCACCCTCGAAACCGACGAGTTCGCCACGCTCGAATATCGCCGCAATGCGCCCGACCGTTGTTATCATTGCAAAACCGAGCTGTACTCCCAGCTCGAACGATTGCTGCCCGAGTTGGGCGTCAGCACGATCGTCAACGGCGCGAATCTTGACGATCAAGGGGACTATCGACCCGGCATGATCGCGGCCGGCGAACACCGCGTCCGCAGCCCGCTGCTCGAGTGTGGGTTCACGAAAGCAGATGTGCGGGCACTCGCCGCGCATTGGAATTTGCCCGTCTGGGACAAACCGGCCAGTCCCTGCTTGAGTAGTCGCATCGCTTATGGAGAAGAGGTCACGAGCGAGCGTGTCGCGATGATCGATCAAGCCGAACAGTATCTTCACGGACTCGGCTTGCGAGAGATTCGCGTCCGTTATCATCGAGGTGATTTGGCCCGGGTCGAAGTGGCGATCGACGACCTATCGCGCCTGACGCAAGAACCTGCGCGAAGCGAGTTGATTCGGACATTCCGCGCGCTCGGCTTCAAGTTCGTGACGCTCGATCTCGCGGGCTTCCGCAGCGGCAGCCTCAACGACTTGCTACCACTCGCGATCCAGCGTCCGTCGTAGCCGTTGCCGAAATCCACTCTCGTCGGCCGTTATATGCCCCGGCTCAGAGAGAGTCGGTTCCGCTGGATTTCTTTGTGCAGACATTGATTGTCCTTAACGAAAGGCTCACAATGTCTCGCATGATCTGGCTAAGTAACTTTTCCGAAAAGGCTGTCGCAATGCGTTGGATTTGCCGCTGCTTGTTATGGTCCTTGTATGCCTGTTTCGCCCACGCCGCCCAAGCTGCCGACGGTGCACTCAATATCTACTGGATCGACGTCGAAGGGGGCGCGGCGACCCTGATCGTGTCGCCTGCCGGAGAATCGATTCTGATCGATTCGGGCAACCCCGGCCGACGCGACCCAGACCGGATCGTGAAGATGGCCGCGGCGGCGGGACTGCGACAGATCGACCACCTGATTACGACCCATTACCATACCGATCACTTTGGCGGCGCCGCGTCACTCTCGCAGTTGCTCCCCATCAAGGCGGTCTACGACAATGGCAACTTCGAGGGACAGCGCGAGAAGCCGGCTAAGGAGTATCTTGAGTTCGCGGCCGAGCGGCGCGTCGTGTTGTCTCCCGGCGATGAGATGTCGCTCAAGCAGACGGCGACCCCCTTTTCGATGCGCTGCTTGTGTGCTCGGCAAAAGATCATTGCGGCCCCCAGCGGTAGCTTGGCCGAGAACCCGAACTGCGCAGCGTCCGTAGCCAAACCGATCGACAACTCCGACAATGCCAATAGCATCGTGATGCTGTTGAGCTTCGGCGACTTTCGCTTTTTCGACGCCGGTGACCTCACCTGGAATGTCGAGAAGCTGCTGGTGTGTCCGGTAAACTTGGTGGGCAAAATTGACGTGTATCAAACGACCCATCACGGGCTCGACGCGAGCAACAACCCCGTGCTGGTCAACACACTGGCCCCGACCGTGGCCATTTTCAACAATGGTGTCACCAAGGGGTGCTCTCCAGAGGCCTTTAGCACGCTCAAGGCACTCTCGTCGGTGCAGAGCATTTATCAAATGCATCGCAACCAGCGACCCGATGGCGAAACGATCAACACTTCGCCCGAGCAGATTGCCAATCCTGACAAAGATTGCCAGGCGAGTTATATTCAGTTATCGGTCGAGGCCAGCGGCAAGAGTTACACCGTGCATGTCCCGTCGACCAACCACAAGCGAACGTTCCAGACCAAATAACGTGCTCGGGCGTGCGTGACAAGCCCGTCACGTGCGATGCGTAGTTCCCCCTCAACAAGGGCCAGCATGCTCAAGCTCCAAGGTTCTCGCAAAATCCTCTGCGACGGTTTGGCACGCCGCGATCTGCTGCACATCGGTGGATTAGGAGCGTTAGGGCTCAACACGTTCGATCTCTGGCAATTGCAACGCGCTCAGGCTGGGCCATCGACCAACGAGGCCGCGTTCGGCAAAGCTCGTGCGTGTATTTTGTTGTTCCTGTTCGGCTCCCCACCGCAACACGAAACATTCGATCCGAAACCCGACGCGCCGGCCGAAATTCAAGGCGAGATGCGGGCCATCCATACGAGTGTCCCAGGGCTATCGATCTGCGAGCACTTGCCCCGCGTGGCCAAGGTATTGGATCGTGCGACGGTCATCCGCTCGATGACCCACCCGTATCCGGTGCATGGTGTGGCGTATGCCTTGACGGGGATGCCCACCTACACGCCAGCGTTCGAGGACAAGCCGCGAGCGCAGGAGCATTGGCCCTTTGTCGGCTCGGTGGTCGATTACGTCGAGGACCGACGTGCGGCCGGTAAGCTTCCCTCGCTGCCGCGCAATATCGGCCTCCCTTGGCAGTTCGGATCGAAGTGTTCGCTCCCGACACTCGCAGGTCCGTATGCCTCGTTCCTGGGACAGGCCTACGATCCGGTCTGGACCGACTTCGATGGAACCGGGACCAAGGTTGTTCCGAAGCTGGGTGATAATCAGGCCAATGATGTTCGCGACCCTTTCGCCGGTATCGAACCGTCAGGCCGCTTCCGTCTGCCTGCGGCGGGTGAGCGACCGGCCGACATCACGCTCGAACGTCTGGGCTTGCGCCGCTCGCTGATCGCGCAGTTCGATCAGGCACGCGCCGCGCTCGACGACGCCCGGGTCGATGCGTTTGACAAGTATCGCCAGCTCGCGTGGTCGCTGGTGACGACCAGTCAGATGCGTGATGCGCTCGATGTGCAACGCGAGCCCTCCGCGCTCCGCGAGCGTTACGGTATGACGCTCTTTGGTCAGTCGTGTCTCACGGCGCGCCGTTTGGTCGAGGCGGGGAGCAAGTTTGTCTCGGTCTTTTGGGACCCCTTCGAGCCGTTTGGCGGTTCCTGCTGGGACACCCACGCCAATCATTTTCCTCGACTCAAACAGTACTTGCTGCCGGTGTTCGACGAGGCGTACTCGGCTTTGCTCACCGATCTCGACGAACGCGGCCTGCTCGATGAGACGCTCGTGCTGTGTCTGAGCGAGCATGGCCGAACGCCACAGATCGACTCGAAACCCAAAGGAGCCGGTCGCCATCACTGGTCGCGCGTCTACTCGGCCGTCTGTGCCGGAGCAGGGGTTGCCCGAGGGCGAGTCGTCGGGCGAAGCGACCCCCGCGGTGGCGATGTGGCCGACACGCCTGTCTCGCCGAAAGACATCCTAGCCACGACGCTGCACCTGCTGGGGATCGACCCACACACGCTCGTACACGACCGCCTCGGGCGACCGTTTCCGGTCGCTGGCGACGGTCGACTGCGCCGCGAACTGCTCTCAGCGTGAGCCGAGTTCGATGGCCATCACCCAGGTGAGGCTCTTGCCGACCTCGTAAGTGTGAATCCGCTTGAGCGCTCCGTTGGCCTCGTTGACCTGGAACACGGCCAGCTTGCCCGAGCCTTCTCCCGCGCCGAACACATAACGACCGTTGGGGGCAACGTCGAACGAGCGGGGAGTTTTCTCGGTGGGGGCACGATCAATCGCGGTCAGCTTGCCGTCGGCAGCAATTGCAAAACCGGCCAAACTATCGTGGCCTCGATTCGAGACCCACACGAATTTACCGCTCGGATGCACCTTGACGTCAGCGGTCGAGTTGCGTTCTTTGAAATCGCTGGGGAGCGTCGACAACGTTTGCAGCGGAGTCAAGCCGCTCGCGGCATCAAAGCGATACGCCGTGATGCTGCTCCCGGACTCGTCCGATGTGTAGGCATAGCCGAGCGTCGGATGAAACGCGAGGTGCCGTGGGCCGGCTGCCGCAGCGCCTCCCGGTGCCTTGCCTGCCTCGGTGAGCTTCCCCTTCGTGGCGTCGAGCGTGAATTGGTAGACGGCGTTAGGGGCCACGTGCGGCACGAACACAAAGTGATTCGCGCGATCAACCATCACGCTGTGCGCGGTCTTGGCGGTCTCGATGACCTGCGCGCCAGAACTTTCGATCCGGCCGTCGTCGGCCAGACGTTGTACCACGACCCGGCCCGTGCCGTATGATGCCGACAGCAACCAGCGCCCCGTGCGATCGATGTTCACAAATGCCGAGGTGGCATTTTCCGGAATCGGTGTCGTGCCAAGCAACGTGAGCTTGCCGCTGGACGCATCGAGTTGGTAGCTGCTGACCACGGCTTTGTTGCGCATCGCGGCGAGCAGGAATTTCTGCCGTGGATCGACAACCAACGAGCCCGTGGCCGCTTCGGTCTCGACACTCGCCACGGCCGTTAGCGCGCCGTCCGCAGCATTCTGTCGATAAATCTGAATCTTCTGATCGGGCCCCATTGAAACGTAAACAAACGTCTCGGCCTGAGCCATGCTGGCGACTCCAAGAAACAAAGCGGCCACGATCCAGTAGGTGCGCATGAGTCAGTCTCTTCACGATTGAGGGGAGTGATGACAGGAGTTTTATTGCTGATCTAGGCGTTGATCATACAAGGCCAATCGAGCCGAAGATAGCGTTTTTGCCCCAACCGGCGGGAGGACTGCAAAGTCCGGTGAGACAGCCGAGCATTTGATGTGCGACGCTGATTCGTTCATCGGTCACATCCGGCGCGAGCGTCCGATTCATGGGTACGATTCCTGTCGAAAAAGATTCGCCTCAGCCGGCTCGGCTCGGCTATATTGATCGCCGCGTTCACCGGTCGAGAGCGTGTGCCATTCTATCTGACGAGGAAGTATCTCATGCGATCGTTCAGCTTATCGATCCTGTTGTTGGTGAGCGTAGCAAGCGCAGCACAAGAAACCGTGACGAATTTACTCCAGCAGGCACGCGAGGCATTCCAACGAAAAGAGAGCGACAAGGCGATCGAGCTTGCGACGCAAGCGATTAAAGCCGACGGCGATGATTATCGCCCGTGGATGATGCGCGGCCAGATTTATGCCGTGCTGCGTAAAAATGATCTCGCGCTGGTCGATTTCACCTCCGCCATCAAACAGCAGGACGATTTGCCGCAGCTCTATGAACTGCGCGGCAGCGAACAGTTCAAGCTCGGCAAGTTCGCCGAATCGATTGCCGATTTTGATCAGGAAATCAAACTCGCGCCCCAACGTCAACGAGAGCATTGGAAGCGAGGGATCTCGTATTACTACGCCAAACAATACGACGAAGGCCGCAAGCAATTCGAAGGATATCAGACCTTTGACAGCAATGACGTGGAAAATGCCGTGTGGCGATTCCTCTGCATGGTTCATACCGTGGGACTCAAACCGGCGCAAAGCGAGTTGCTGCCGATCAAGAACGACCGTCGCATTCCGATGATGCAAATTTATGAACTGTTCGCCGGTCGTGGGACGATCGACCAAGTGAACGAGGCGGTCGACTCGGGCAAGCCCGGCGAACGTGAGCTTTACCAACGACGATTTTATGCCCATCTGTATCTTGGACTTTACCTCGAAGCGACGGGCGAGCGTGACAAAGGGGCCAATCATCTGCGGCTCGCCGCCGAGAAATACCCGATCGAACATTACATGACCGACGTCGCCCGAGTGCATGTCAAATTGCTGTCAGACAAGTGACCCGACGCAAGGTCGATCTTCTGCGTCTGCCCTTGAATGCTGCAAGTTCGCTTGAGAAAGGCCCTTGTTAGCGAAAAATGTTGACCTACTTACTCACTTGCCAAGGGGTCTCAGGCGTGCGATGTAAGTTGTCCGCCTTGACGAACTTGAGTCGATTCACCTATATTCCGGACTTCGTCTGAATCGATCGGGCGTATTTTGTTATGCTTCCGACGTATCCACTGTCCGCTTAGCAAGGTTCATCGATGAAAACGCAACGGCGTCATGAGTTGCAAGAGAATACGCTCGCGCATTGGCTGGAACTCAAAGTCAACGAGATTGCCCCGTATAGCAAAGCGATCTTCGGCACCGTGATTGCCATCGTCGTGCTTGGCGCTCTGTTTGCTTTCAATCAGCAGCGAACTGCGCGCACCGAACGAGCGATTTGGTCGAGCTATTTTCAAGCGGCGATGACCGGCAATCACGACAAGCTGAAGGAACTTGCCGACGAATTTCCCCAAGCGCCGGCCGGTCAGTGGGCGCGGCTCAGCTACGCCGACTTCAAATTTGCTCAAGGCATGAATGACTTGTTTCGCAACGGTGCCGATGCCCGTACCGCTTTTCAGGATTGTCAGGGTGCCTACGAGCGGCTTCGCTCGACGTCGCGCGATAGTGACATTCTGGCTCGTGCCTCGTTCGGGCTGGGTAAAGTCTACGAAGGCTTGAGCGACGTGGCTAAAGCGCGTGAAGAGTATCAGAACGTCACGAAGAAATGGCCCGGCAATCGAGTGAGCGAGTTGGCCTCGCAGCGTCTGGCCGACTTGGACCGTTCGTCGACCAAAGAGTTCTATGATTGGCTGGCCAAGGTCGAGACCCGGTCGCCGCTGGGTAATGCGCCGGGTATGCCGGGCGAACGTCCGAGCGGGATGCCGCTCGACGATGTTCACATGAAGGCGTTCAGCGGTGCCAGCAGTGCGACCGTGCCCGCCAAGCCCGATCAGGCCAAGCCCGCTGAGGGGGAAAAGCAAGTCGACGCCGAAAAGAAGGAAGCCCCGGCCAAGGCCGACGAGGCCAAGAAAGAGCCGGCAGCGGACAGCAAGCCTGCCGCTGAACCCAAGGCCAACGAAACCAAACCGGCTGAGAGCAAGACCGACGGCGGCAAATAATCCATCCGCGTCAGGACGGTTATGTCTGAGTCCGAAAGTGATGACCTCTCGATTGACGAGCCGCTCGAACTCGTCGTCGATGCCGAAGGGACCGACACCCGGCTCGATTGGTATCTCGCGCAAAAGTTTCCCACATTCAGCCGTACGCTCTTGCGTCGCGCCATCAATGCCGGCGGGATCAAAGTCAACAACGCTCATGCCAAAGCCGCTCATCGACTCCGCGCAGGCGAGTTGATCACGGTCACGCTGCCTGAAGTGCCCCGCCAAGGTTCGCACCCCGAGCCGATCCCGCTCGACATTCTCTACGAAGACGACGACATCGCGGTGATCAACAAGCCGCCGGCGATGGTGGTTCACCCCGGCAAAGGTCATTGGGCCGGCACGTTGACCAGCGCGCTGCAACATCACTTCGGCACCTTGAGTAGTTGCGGCGGGGCGACCCGACCGGGCATTGTCCATCGGCTCGACCGTGACACGAGCGGCGTGATTGCGGTCGCCAAGAATGATCGCGCGCACTTCGCGCTCTCCGAACAGTTCGCTCAGCGGACGGTCGAAAAACAGTACATGGCCATTGTGATGGGGACGCCTAATCTCGATCAGGACATCATCGATCAGCCGATCGGTTTGCATCCCTATCATCGCGAGAAAATGGCGATCCGACGAGACGACCCTTCGAGTCGACCAGCCCGAACTCGGTATGTCGTGCTCGAACGGTTTCAAGGCTTCGCCACGATCCAGGTGTTTCCGCAGACCGGCCGCACGCACCAGATCCGCGTACACATGGAGTTTATCCACTGTCCGGTGCTCTGCGATCGGCAGTACGGGTCTCGAGCCCGGCTCACCTTGAGCGACCTGTCGCACGACGCGCTCGACACGGAAATGCTCCTCGAACGGCAGGCCCTGCATGCCTGGCGGCTAAAATTCCAACACCCGATCGGTGGACAACCCCTGGCGTTCGAGGCTCCTTTGCCCGATGATTTTGTTAGAACCATGGATGCGCTCCGCTCCTGGCGGAAGCGCTCGTAACTCGCTATACCCTCACCTCATTCTGCAAACTTCGTATCCACCACGACCATGAAACTCGCCAAGTACATTTCTCCCCTCGGTAAGCCGGCTGTCGGACTCGTGCAAGACGATCACCTGTTGCCGCTCGCCCTGTCGTCCCCCCAGTTTCAATCGCTGAGCGAGATTCTTGAAGCCGACGACCCGGCCCAGGCCGTCCGTTCGCTGCTCAATGAACAAGGGGAGAAACACCCGCTGTCCAAGGTCCATCTGCTGCCGCCGGTCGATCGCCAGGAGATTTGGGCCGCTGGCGTGACATACAAGCGCAGCCAGGTCGCGCGGATGGAAGAGTCGGTGTCGTCGGCGACGGTTTATGATCGCGTCTATACCGCGGCTCGGCCCGAGCTCTTCTTCAAGTCGATGCCTCACAAAGCCGTGGGGACTTTGCAACCGGTACGCATTCGTCAAGACAGCAAGTGGAATGTACCTGAACCTGAGTTGGCACTCGTCATCAACTCGCGACTCCAACTCGTGGGCTTTACGGTCGGCAACGACATGAGCAGCCGCGACATCGAAGGGGAGAACCCGCTGTATCTGCCGCAGGCCAAGGTGTACGACCAGTCGTGTGCCGTGGGGCCGTGGATCACGCTCGCCGCGGCGATGCCGCCGCGCCCATCGATCGGCATCCGCTTGCAAATCGATCGCGCTGGTAAGACCTGCTTCGAGGGGCAAACCTCGGTCGAACAAATGGCCCGGCAGTTTGAAGACCTCATTCAATGGCTCGGCCGCGATAATGCCTTGCCCGACGGCGCGATCTTGCTGACCGGCACGGGCGTGGTGCCCGACTCGAGTTTCACGCTGCTGAGCGGCGATGTGGTACACATCACCATCGACGGCATTGGCACGCTGACCAACACGGTCGTACAGCGCGGATAAGTTAAAGCTCTCCGTAACAACTCAGTCCGAGCCGGGGACGTGAGTCCCCGGGGATAAGTTCGCCCGGTCATTCGCCACGTTACCCGGGGACTCACGTCCCCGGCTCGGATGTTCATTGCTCGGAGATGAGTTGAAAATGACAGCCAACACGCCGAAAACCGAATTACTCGCGCCGGCAGGCGACTGGGACGCCCTCCGCGCCGCCGTCGCGGCTGGCGCCGACGCCGTGTATTTCGGCCTGCAAAACTTCAATGCCCGGCATCGGGCCACGAACTTTTCCGACACCGAGTTGCCCGAGGTCATTAAGTACCTGCACGACCGGAACGTGCGCGGCTACGTCACGATCAACACGTTGGTCTTCTCGAACGAGTTGACCGACGCCGCCGCAACGATCTGGGACATCTCCGATTCCGGCGCCGATGCCGTAATTGTACAAGACCTGGGACTCACGTGGCTCATTCGGCAACTCGCCCCCGAGTTGCCCATTCACGCCTCGACCCAGATGACCCTCACCGAGCCGCGGGGGATCGAGTTCGCGCGGCGACTCGGTATTCAACGGGCGATCGTGGCCCGCGAATTGTCGCTCGACGACATTCGCAAAATCGCCAGCCAGACCAGTATGCCGCTCGAAGTCTTTGTGCATGGCGCACTGTGCATCGCTTACAGCGGACAGTGCCTAACGAGCGAAGCGCTCGGGGGGCGTAGCGCCAACCGAGGTCAATGCGCCCAGGCCTGTCGGTTGCCCTACGAGTTGGTCGTCGATGGCGAACGACGCGAACTCGGCGACGTCGCCTATCTGCTCAGCCCCCAGGACCTCGCCGCGTATGACCTGATCGACGAGTTGGTCGGCGCGGGGGTGTGCAGCGTGAAAATCGAGGGTCGACTCAAGAGCGCTCAGTACGTCGCCGCGACGACGCAAGCTTATCGCGCGGCGCTCGACGCCGCCTGCCAACAGCACCCTTTTGAACTCTCACGTCAAGGGCAGCTCGACTTGCAGCAGAGTTTTTCGCGAGGCTTCTCGCCCGGCTTTCTGGCGGGACTGGATCATCAGCAGCTCGTCCAGGGGCGGTTTCCCAAGAGCCGGGGTATCCGGGTCGGTACCGTGGCGTCGATCACGCCGCACAGCCTGGTCATCGCCATCGATTCAACCCATGACGCCTCGATTCTCAAGCCGGGCGACGGTGTCGTTTTCGACGAAGGGCATCCCGATCAGGATGAGCAAGGCGGACGTGTTTATGCTGCGCATCGCATCGATATGCCACCGCACCCATTGGCGCTCAAGATCGAGCTGGGCCGGGAAAGCATCAATCTAGCGGCCATCTCACGCGGCGCGATCGTCTGGAAGACCGACGATCCGGAGTTCCGCCGCCGCATGGAACGTGTGTACTCGCAAGACAAAACGCCGCAGCGTTGTCCGCTCGACTTCACGCTCGCAGGCCAGATTGGCGAGCCGTTGCAACTCCGGGCCACGACGCGCAACGGTCTCGCGGCCACCGCAACGTGGGACGGCCCATTGCAGACCGCGCAAAAACATCCGGTCACGCTCGACGCCGTGCGCGAACAACTCGACCGGCTCGGAGATTCGCCCTTCTGCATCGGCGAGGTGCTGTTGCAAGTCGACTCGACGGCACTCGTTCCCAAGAGCGTGCTCAACGATCTGCGGCGGCAAGTGGTATCGGCAATCGTCGATCAGCGCGACGCTCACGACCACGGTCGCAATGTCGACGAGCACGCATTGACCACGTTGCGGAGCGAACTCCGCGCTCAGCCGCGCGTCAGCGCTCCGGAGACGCCCCAGTTGTACGTGCTGGCCCGGACGATGGAGCAATTGATGAGCGTGCTCATGTGGCGGCCCGAGTCGCCCGTGACGCCCCCCGCGCTTGTCTATTGCGATTTTGAAGACGTCCGCCGCTACCGTGACGCGATGGCCTTGTCTCGGCAGCTCAATCGACCGATCGGCCTCGCTACGTTGCGAATCCTCAAACCGGGCGAGGAAGGCCTGCTGCGGCAAATCGCCCGGCAACAGAGCGACGTGCTGCTGATCCGCAACTTGGCCGGGCTCGACTTTTTCCGCCACGAGTCGCCGCAGGCCACGTTGGTCGGCGATTTCTCGCTCAACGTGGTCAACGAACTCACGGCCGAACTGCTTCGCCGCTCAGGTTTGCAACGCCTGGTCACCGGCTACGACATGAATTGGGAGCAGCTCGCGGCATTGGTCGAGCAGAGCGATCCCGGCCTGTTCGAGGTCGTCATACACCAGCACATGCCGATGTTCCACATGGAGCATTGCGTGTTCGCTCACACGCTCTCCGAGGGCAAAGATTGGCGTGACTGTGGCCGGCCGTGCGACCGTCATCGCGTCGAGTTGCACGACCGAATGGGGGCTGACTTCCCACTGCTCGCCGACACCGGCTGCCGCAACACGGTGTTCAACAGTGTGGCACAAAGCGCGATCGAGTACCTTCCGCGGATGCTCAAACTGGGTCTGAGGCATTTTCGTGTCGAGCTGTTGCGCGAAAACGCGGAGCAGAGCGTGCAACTCGTCGAGCGTTATGCTCGTGTGCTGGCCGGGGTCGACGAGGCCCGATCGAGTTGGCGCGGCCTGCAAGTATTGCAGCAGTTGGGCGTCACCCGCGGCACGCTGCAAGCGACGTAGTCATTCGATTTGACCTCACATCCTCGGTACATCGTGTCGACCGGGCTTGTCGTTCACGAGTGGTTCTTGTGATGACACTCAGGCGGCGGCTGTGTTACACTCGACGTCATGTCGAAAAAGAAAAAGCAATTTCGGGTCGAGTTTCGCAAGAACCGCTCGCCACGCGCTCGCGATGGCGACCTGACTCGTCGCTTCGAAGCCGATAGCGAGTCGCAAAACGATCTGCCTCAAGACGAACGCATCAGCGGTAAGGGGGATCTGACCCGCAAACGAACCGTCGAAGGGGTCGAGAACGCTGAGCACGACGGCATTCAACTCGATGTCGACGAGTCGCAGTGTCTACGTGGTCGCGTGATTGCCGTGCATGGTCTGCTCAGTCATGTCCACACCGACGACGGTCGCCAGTTCGCCTGTGCCACGCGCCGCATTCTTAAAACCCTCACGACCGAGATGCGGCACGTCGTCGTTGCTGGCGATATCGTCTGGTTTCGTCCTTCCTCGGCCAACGAGGGGATCATCGAACGGGTCGAACCGCGCTACGGTGTCCTTTCGCGCATGAGCCGGGGACGACAGCACATCATCGCCGCGAATGTAGATCAGTGGCTGGTCGTGGCCAGCGCGGGCGAACCGCATCTGAAACCGCATCTGATCGACCGCTACCTCGTCTGCGCGGAGCAGGCAGGCATCGACGCCCTGGTGTGCATTAACAAAATCGATCTGATCGACCCCATCGACCTGCAACCGCTCGTCGGGGTGTACAGTCAGATGGGCTACGAGGTGCTGCTCGTGAGTGTTCGCACGGGCTGTAACATCGACCGACTGCGACGGCGGTTGATTGGTCGTCAGACGGTGCTCAGCGGTCAGAGCGGCGTGGGCAAGTCGAGTTTGCTCAACGCGATCGAGCCAGGCTTAGACCTGCGCGTCGGCGCGGTCAGTGAAGAGAACGAGAAGGGTAAACACACGACCACCACGGCTCGCGTCATACCCTTGAGCCAAGGGGGCTATGTCGTTGATACACCCGGGCTAAGACAGTTTCAGCTTTGGGACCTGATAGCGGCCGAGGTGCCGGGCTATTTTCGCGACGTGCGTCCGTTTGCCGGACGCTGTAAATTTCCCGACTGCACGCATACGCACGAGCGGAATTGCGCCGTGAAAGACGCCGTCGCTGACGGTTGGCTCGATGCCCGTCGCTACGAAAGCATGCAGCAAATGCAAGTGAACGAAGATTGAGGTCGGCCGTGTTTCGCACCAAGGTTGCCGCACCGACGACCGCTCGATGACTGGGCTATTGCAATCGTGTGATTCAAGGTCAGTCGCGGTTGTTCGCCAGCTGGTTCGTGGTCCCTGTGGGAGATTCCGCCCGGAAACTCGCACCGAATGCTCTGCCAGTTCAACCCCGAATCGAAGAGGACACGCATCTCGGAGTAACTCGAAAGGCTGAATTCAAAGCGGACAACGAAAGAGGGGGGCCACCCTATGTCGGCTGGTGGGTGAGAGAGGACGGCATGTGCCGCTAGCACCCCTTCAGCCTGGACGTTTTCGACTAGGTGCCGACGGAGCAGAGCTGCTTTCTCGGCCAGCGTGTATGTTTTGCGGGGCTTTCGGGGACTTGCGAGTTTTTCTCCAAAGTAAGGCTAGACTTAGCTGAGTTCAAGAAAACTCTGCTTCCGTCAGTGGAAGAACACATCCAAGTCAACGAAGAATATTATTCTCATTCGGGATCGTAGCGGCCGGGTAGTTTGCAAATTTGAAAACACAGTCCGTCTGACCGCTTGCCATGATTCGTTGAAGTGTTAAAGTAGAAAAGCAGGCTCAAAAGGCCTACAACGAGCCGGAGTGGCGGAATGGCAGACGCGCTGGATTCAAAATCCAGTGACCGCAAGGTCGTGTGGGTTCGACTCCCACCTTCGGTACTTCTTACCTGTATTGAACTTAAAGCAAGTTCTCAGGCGCCTCTAGGAAGGTCGAAAACGGGGCCGTGTTACCCGGTTTTATGACCATCGAGGCCCCGGTAGGCTTTCCCAGTGACTTTCGCTGTCGACTGGGGATTACGCCCTACGTGGTACCGTAGTGGCGGTCGCCGTTCGATAGGCCGGACTTATTATACAGGTCACGAGCC
>CAYLYE010000139.1:0-16826 GCA_964387325.1 uncultured Planctomycetaceae bacterium | reverse complement strand
CCGGCACGTAACTCCGCACCAGCGCGATCTGCTTGAGCGCGTCGTCGACGGCTCCATCGTTGGCCAACTGCCGCGCCGCGCGCATCGTGCCGGGGATCGAGTTGCGAATCGCGTCGTTCTTGGCCTGCTGTTCGCTTTGGTAAGCGTTGTAGTTTCGATTTGCCAAGACGAGCGCCTCTTCGGCCCGAAGGCGAGCGGCGTAGTTCACGTTGAAGGCGACGGACAGGACCGTCGTCAGCGTGACAAGACCGACGCCGGTGGCGGCGCTGAACGCCTTGTTTCGCTTGACGAACTTGACGGCGCTTTCCCACGGCGTATCACGTTTCGCGCTGACGCTGCGTCCTTCTTGAAAACGTTCGATGTCGCGGCGCAATCCTTCGACCGACTGGTAGCGGTTCTCGGGCCTCAGCGCCAGCGCCTTCATGGCGATCGCGGCGAGTTCCTTGGGTATCTTGCCCACTTTCGCCCGGTCCGGCGCGCGTTGCTCGGGAGGCGTGATCTTGCCTTCGGCGACGCGCATCAAAAGGGCTATCGCGCCCCCCTCTTTTTCGACCGGCGATTGCAGCGTCAGCATTTCGTACAGGATCGCGCCCAGCGAATAGATATCGCTGCGGTTATCGAGCGACGCCACTTCGCCCCGGGCCTGTTCGGGAGCCATGTACGACGGCGTTCCCAGCACCGCACCGTCCTGCGTCAGTTCCCCCTCCAATTCGCGGCTCGTGCTGACTTTCGGAGAATTGGAGCCGGACGAATCGCTTGGCGGCGCGTGCTTGCCGATCGTCGAGGCGCTCGGCCCACGCTTCGTCTGCACGGTGAATTCGGAAATCGACGGCGCAGCGGACACTTCGGGGACGACCAGCTCCTTGTGACCGACAACTTTCGCCAAGCCCCAGTCCATGACGTACGTCTCGCCGAAGTCGCCGAGCATGATGTTGGCCGGCTTCAGGTCACGGTGAATCACGCCCCGCGAGTGCGCATAGGCCAGCGCGTAGCAAACATTGGTCAGGATCGTCAGCAGGCGATTGAGTGACCATTTTTGTTCGGCCGCCGCAGCATGCTTGCGGAGTTCATCCAACACCTGTGCGAGGCTGCGCCCGTTGACCATCTTCATGGCGAAGAACAGCCGTCGCTCGGCATCGACCCCGAGTTCGTGGATCGGCACGATGTTGGGATGTTCCAACTGTCCGGTGATCTGTGCCTCTTCGACGAAGCGGGCTTTTTGATTGGCGTCGCCGTCGGTGAGCATGAACTTCACGGCCACGATGCGGCGAATATCGCAGTCGACGGCGCGGACCACCGCCCCCATGCCGCCGCGGGCGATCTCCTTCTCGATCACGTACCGGCTTCCTGTTCGCGCTCGACCCGCTAGCAAGTCAGCGACGGCCGAACGCTCGCCGTCGCTCAAGTTGTCACCGTTAGAAGCGAGCGTGACGCTGACGTCGAGCCCCGCCTGATGCAGACTGCTCGGCGTGCCGCTGATCTGGCCAATCGGTGCAGAGACCGGTTTCGTCGGCGGTGGAACGACGAGCGGCGCTTGACAGGTTGGGCATTTGCCCGCGCGGCCCGCAAACTCGTCTTTCACCTGAAACTTCATCCTGCAATGCGAACAGTCAAACGGAATCATCGCGACCTCGGCAGAGCTGGTTCATCCCATCAACACCATCACCCCATCAGCAGAGGGTGATTTTATCACTCGGCTTTGGCCGGGTCACACCGTTATAGATGGTGACAGCGGAAGCGGGAACCGATCCGGTCGACACGGGACTCCGTTGAAATTCCCCCCCTCCCCCCACACGAAAACCATACACCGTGCCAAGAATGGTTCGTTTGGTTGGACACTACAAACTGCCCATGCTCGAAACTAGGTTTTGCCCAAGTTTAGGGCTCCAGATTGTCCAGTCGGCATGCAAATTCCCTGGGACTCAGTCGAGAAACGGTTTCGTTCCCGATTCCGCAACCTACTTTCCAATGCAGAAGCGACTAAAGATGCGGTCGAGCACGTCATCGGCGCACACCACGCCCGCGACCTCGCCTAAGGCGTCGAGCGCGAGACGGATTTCGGCCGCCACCATTTCTCCGGCCGAGATGTCGAGCTGTAGCAGGGCTTCTCGCAACGCGACCGACGCGGACTGCAAACTCTGCTGACACCGCGCGGAGGTGCCGGCCACGACGCTCTCTCCCGACGATCGAAGCTCGAACAGCCGTTGTCGCAACTGCTGACGCAAGGTGTCGAGTCCTCGGCCATCGAGTGCACAAACCTTGATGCCCGGCTCACGTTCGTGAATCACGCTGGGCAAATCGGCTTTTGTCCAGACGACCATGCGAGGAGGGGCGCTCGTGGCTTGCAACCATTTTTGCGAGTGCTCATCGAGCGGCTGCGAGGCGTCGAGGCACAGCAACTCCAGGTGCGCGTCGGCACGCTGTGATTGCGTGGCCCGTTGAGCGGCCGCCTCAATGCCTTGTGTCAACTCGGCGACACCGGCCGTGTCGATCAATTGGCACTCGATGTCGCCGAGCGATAGCCGGGCGGTCAGATAATCGCGCGTCGTACCTGCGAGCGGGGAAACAATCGCCGCGTCGTGTCCCACGAGTGCGTTGAACAACTGACTCTTGCCGGCGTTGGGTGAACCAACGAGCACGACCCGCGGCAACTCGGTCGCGTCCTGACGCGCGTGCAATCGAAGCTGCAGGGCTTCGACATCGGCGAGGGCTCGCTGTAACACGCTCCGAACGTCGTCGGGCGCGATGAACTCCAAGTCTTCGTCGGCAAAATCGAGTGCCGCCTCGATCTCGGCTAGCACGTCGAGCAATTCGTTTCGTAAAGCCGCGAGGGGAGTGGCCAATCCGCCGCCGAGTTGCCGCAGGGCGCATTGCAATTCCTGTTCATCGACCGCGTCGATCACACCGAGCACCGCCTCGGCTTGAGTGAGATCGAGTCGGTGAGCCAGAAATGCTCGCAAGGTGAACTCGCCGCGTCGAGCCCCGCGGCAGCCATGCACGCATAAGGTTTGCAAGACCGCCTCAATGAGCGGCGGCGAACCAACGAGATGAATCTCGGCGGTCGGTTGACGCGTATAACTTCGCGCGTCGGGCCAGTAATACACATCAACATCGAGCGCCAGCGGTGAGCCGCTCAGCTGCAACGTGCCGCTCACGACCTGTGCCGATCGAACCGCTTCGAGCGCGTCACCCGTGGTCGGCCTGAAACATGCTCGCAACACGTCCCGCACGCGCGGACCGCTCAGCCGCACGATGCCCCGTGCTGCTCCGCCGGGGGCCGACGCCACGGCCGCGATCGTGTCGTCGACATTGATCCCCGAGCCGCCGCTGACTGGCCTGGGGGTGTCCATCGAGTTCGCTCCGCATACTGAATACGACGGGCACTGTATGCCGCGATGTTCGCTTAGCGGCGTGCTTTCTTCTTCACCCGTACGTCGACCACAGCCGGTTTGTGTGCCGGAGTCGTTTTGGGCAACAGTTTCCGCTCGGCCAAGCTCCACATGCTCGACGCGATGAAGTAGATACACAATCCGGCGGCGACTTTGAAAAACATGAAGCCCATGAAGATCGTCATGTATTGCATGACTTTCTGATTGAGGCGGCTCTGCTCGTCGGTCGCCGGCGGCATGAGCATCTTCTGCTGCACCAGGAACAGGATCATCGTGAGCAGCGGCAGTAAGTTGAAGTACGGGCCGAACCAGCCGGTTGGATTGGCCAGCGAAGGCCACAATTTGTCCTCCCAGTACCACATCATGTCGGGAGCGCAGAGGTTCGATGCCCAATCGACGCCCGGGATCAACGCCGACTGCCGCAGCTCGACATCGAGCGCCAACGAACGGTAGAGACCGATGAAGATCGGTAACTGTAAGAACACCGGCAAGCAGCCGGCTGCGGGGTTGAATTTGTGCTTGGCGAACAATTCCTGCTGCGCCTTGCTCATCGCCTGCATATCGTTCTTGTGCTTCTCTTTGATCTTCTGCAACTCGGGTTGCAGTTCTTGCATTTTTTGCGCGTTGAGCACTTGCTTGCGGCTGATCGGGAACATCGCCGAGCGGACGACCACCGTCAGCATGATGATCGCTAACGCGTAGTTGTGAAAAATATAGTCGTGTGCCAAATGCATGATCCATAGCAGCGGCTTGGCTGTAAATCCGAACCAGCCATAGTAAATCAGGTCAGCCATGTCGTATTGCTGTAAGAGCGTGGGCCGTTTGGGACCCGCGAAGACTTGGTAGCGATGCACGAGCGGCTCGCCGCCGGGAGGCAACTCGATCGGTTTGCTAATCAGTCGGCAGGTGACATTCGTGAGTCGTTGCAGCCCTTTGTCTTCGGGCACCTTGCCGACCGGAACCGCCAGTGTGCTCTCGAACCAGTTCTCTTTCCCGCTCTCCTCCATTTTCAGCTGCGGCACAAGAGCCGAAGCAAAGTAGAGTGCATCGACCCCCACGAAGGTCGCGGGCAATTCGCTCTTTTCCGGATCAATGGCGCGCGGGGCCTCGTCAGCCAGTTTCCGTTTGATGATCGTGTCGCAACTCATGAGCGACGTGTCGAGGCGGTACATGCCCTGCCAGTGACCGGCCACCACATCTCGCACCCCGACCGCGCCGAACCAGTGCGGGCTAATTTTCGTGGCGTACCACCAACCCTCGACCGGCAAGCCGGTCGGGCCGTCGAGTCGGTAAGCGAGCGTGTGCGCCTCGCTGCCGGTGTTGCGCAACTCGACGTCTAACTCGACGTGATAGGCCGGATAGTTCGCATCGTCGAGCGACGATTCCGGAGCCTTGGCCAGCCGGTAGCGTTTGACCACTTCTAGACCGTTCCCCAGCGGCCAGGTAAAAGCCACCGCGTCGGCGTCGGCCTGGGCTTGCCAGTTGGCCGTGCGCATCGTGACCCCGTTCAACTCATCGTCATTGCCGCCGATTTTACGGTCGTCCAGCTTGTCGATCGTGAGCAAGAACGAGAGCGGATCGTCGGCCTCAGGCTGCACGACACTCAATGGGCGATCGATCAACTTGACCGCCAGCTCTTTGGTCTCGCCGCTGCGTTTCACGCTCAGCGAGAGTTGATGACCCGGGCGAGTCGTGAGCAACACTGCGTCCAAGTCGGCGGGGACGATAATCTCACTGTCCCCGGCGCGCGTGATGATGTCGCCTACCATGAGCCCGGCCAGAGCAGCAGGCGTGCCGGGTCCGACGGCGCGCACGAGGCCGCCGTTCCCCTCGGCCACAGTGCCCAGCGCTAGGCTACCGAGCCAGCCGCCGTGATTTTCGCCGCGGGTCGCTTCGCGATGCGTGGCGTCACGGTAGCGCGGCGAGTTTAACTCGATCCGTTCGACCGCCGCGCCCCGATTGGTCAGCGTCACCAGCATGCGATAACCGCTCGCCGGGTCAGCCGACCCGAGCGTGAAATATTGCTCGCTCACGTTCAGCTTCGGGGCATCGACCGCCGGCTTGGCCGGGGTCTTGTCGTTCGACTTTGTATTGTCGACCGCCGCGAGTTCTTTCTGCGCATCAGGCGCCTTGGCCGGGGGCGGGGGCATGAACTTCTTCATCAGCCAGTTCTGCACCACCAACACCACGAGCGCAATCATCAAAAACGTCATCCAGCGCGCGCCCTGGGTTCGTTCGTTCACTTCGTGTTCCATCAGCGTCACTTCGCCTTGTCTTGCTGGAGACGATTCGCTCGGCAAATCGTCAGGTGGGGGCTGTATCTCAAAGGGGTCGTTATGAATCTCTATCAAAAACAATGCCCGAACGACGCACACCTGACGAATCCAGATGTTAAAAGCACGTGGCTCGCACTTGCCAGCCGGCTTCTATTCGGTTGATTCGCTCGTCATTCGCTCTGCATTACATGGTCGTGCCGCGCTAGCGTCCTTCGCGAAGCCGGTCGCCGAGAAAGTTGTCGAGCTCTGGCGTGGCGTAAATCTTTTCGACCGTTTTATCGACCGGGTACTCGACACGTCGATAGGTGACAAACTCGTCGTCGAGCACCACATAACACGAGCGGCGATCACCGTCGCGCGGCTGACCGACCGACCCGACATTGACGAGCGCTTTCGTGTCGCCAAGCCGATAGCGATAGTTGAGCTCGTCGGGACGGAAGAACTGGCCGTTCTGTGTAAACACGCCGGGCACGTGGGTGTGTCCTTGGAAGCTGAACCGCTCGACGAGCGAGAACAGCCGCTCCATTTTACGCTGATTGTAAACGTCTTCTGGGAAGATGTATTCGTTCAGCGGATTGCGTGGCGAGCCATGCACGAAGAGCAAGCCATCCTCGCGTTTCGCCCGGGGCAGCTCGCCCAAGAACGTCCAGCGTCGCGCACGTTCCTCGGGTTCGCCGACCGGGGCTTCGAGCTGTTCGCGGGTCCAGAAGATGGCCCGTTCAGCCCCTTGGTTGAAGCCTTCCGGGTCGAACAGCGCGCCCTGATCGTGGTTGCCGAGGATGACCACATCGCATTGCATCGCCAGATCGATGCACTCGCGGGGGTTGGGCCCGTAGCCGATGATATCTCCCAGGCAGTAAATCTCGGTGATCTCTTGTGCCGCGATATCGGCGAGCACGGCCTCGAATCCTTCGAGGTTGCTGTGAATGTCGCTAATAATGGCTCGCTTCACGCGCGCGTCACCTATTCAACCAGCATCGTACATGGGGCAAGCCATCGACCGTCGCTGCGAAAGACGCGCTTTCTCGACAATCGGTTGGACAAGGTGCCATAGTGGACGACACTGGACTCGTTTAGTAGGGGAGATTTACAACAGATGGACGAGGCAACCGCCTCGACATGCTCAATGCGTACGAAGAACGCGCGACCTGCGGCAACACGTGCGATTTGTCTCAACTATAGCTGGCAGTGTAGGTTAGTGTACCGTCAGGGTCAAGGGTCGTTCGCCGCTGCAATCTGGCCACTAATTACAAACCACCGAAGAGGTTACGTCGTGCCGACCGTGAATATCCTCGCCTTGGAAACCAGCGGCTGGGCCGGCAGCGTCGCCGCGCTCGACCACGACCGACTCATCACGAGCGTGACGCTCGCCCCCTCTCAGCGAAGCGCCCAGTCGTTGGCCCCGGCTCTGCGGGCAGCACTCGAGCAGGCTCGCTGGTCGCCGCGCGACGTCGATATCGTGGCCGTGACCGTGGGCCCCGGCTCGTTCACCGGCCTGCGCGTGGGCGTAACGACCGCCAAGTCGTTTGCCTACGCCGTGGGCGCAAAAGTGATCGGCGTCTCGACACTCGATGTGCTCGCCGAGCAAGCCCGAGAGTTCCTCGGTGGCGAGGTGATGTATCTTTCTGTCGCGCTCGATGCCCAGCGAGACGAAGTCTTCGCTTCACAGGAGTCCCGTGCGGCAAACGGCGTGTGGTCGAGCGTTTACCGTGAGCAGATCATCGGCAACCAGGCTTGGTTGGCGGCGCTCGAGCCGGGGATGGCCGTCAGCGGTCCGGTGCTCGATAAGTTGGTCGGCAAAATTCCCGCGGGGCTCGTGATCTTGCCAAGGTCCGTTTGGGAGCCGCAGGCCTCGACGGTCGGAGTGTTGGCGTCGCGGCTCGCCGCCCAGGAGCAGTTCGACGATCTCTGGCACCTCGCGCCGCGCTACCTGCGACGCAGCGCCGCGGAGGAAAAGTTGGCGGAACGTTCTTAGCCCCACGGGGGTCAACGGGATCGGCAATTGTTCCTTACTTTCTCCTTGTCAACGACCTCGGCTGGCGCGACAATACGCGCCAACTCGAATGATCTCGCATCGGGGCTCCTCGCGTCATGCTCGCTAAGCTGCAAACTTTTACGCTCGTGGGCATCGACGCCGTTCGCGTCGAGGTCGAGGTCGATGTCTCCGACGGAGCACTCCCAAAAACCGTCCTCGTCGGGCTTCCCGAGGCGGCCGTCAAAGAGTGTATCCATCGTGTCGAACGGGCTATGGTCAACTCGGGCTACCAGCGACCACAGAACCGCGTGGTCATCAATCTTGCGCCGGCCGATTTACCTAAACAGGCCGCGTCGTTCGATCTGCCCATCGCGCTGGGGTTGCTGGCCGGGAGCGGACAGATTGGCCTGGGAGGCTTCGATCGCTACGCGGTTGTCGGAGAGTTGGCGCTCGATGGTTCGATGCGGAGCGTTAAGGGGGTGCTCTCCATGGCCATGATCGCGGCGCACGACGGGATTCAAGGCTTGCTCGTGCCGCAAGAAAATGCCGCCGAGGCCGCCGTCGTCGAAGGGCTCGACGTCATCGCGGTCAACAGTCTGGCGCAGGCCGTCGCATTCTTGAGTGGCGAGATCGAAATCGAACCGACCCCGCCACGAATCGACGATTGGTTTCAAACCCTCGGCCAATACGAGGTCGACTTCTCCGATGTCAAAGGACAAGAGATGGCCAAGCGGGCGATCTCGATCGCCGCCGCGGGTGGACATAACTTGCTCATGCTCGGCCCGCCGGGCTCAGGCAAGACGATGCTCGCCAAACGTCTGCCGACGATCTTACCCGAGTTGGCCGCGGCGGAGTCCATTGAGACGACACGCATTTACAGCGCACTCGGCTTACTACCCCCGGGCCAACCGTTGCTCGCTGTGCGGCCGTTTCGAGCGCCACATCACACGATCAGCGATGCCGGGCTGGTCGGCGGCGGAGCCACGCCCACGCCCGGCGAAATCTCACTCGCGCATAATGGCGTGCTCTTTCTCGACGAGTTGCCCGAGTTCAATCGCCGCACGCTCGAAGTATTGCGCCAACCACTCGAGGACGGCACGGTCACGATCAGCCGCGCGCTGAGCAGTTCGACCTTCCCTGCCAACTTGATGTTGGTCGTCGCGTTGAACCCTTGTCCGTGCGGCTACAGCCGATTTCCATCGCTTGCGGCATGACGTTCTCCATCCCCTTCTTCGGAAAGAACTTAAATCCTTTCACGATTGCTCGGCGAGCCTTCTCTTTTCCGACGTTTTTGACCTCGAAAATCGGAACTACCCGGTCGAGAAAGACTTCCAGAAGAGCGCCACGTCGAGACTTGTCCGTGTCCCGTATTGTTCTCTTGATTGCGGCGAGTTGTTCGAGGATGGCCTTCGCCTTGACCGTCAACGGAATCGTCTGTGGCTCAATCTCAGCCTTTCTTGCTTCAAGCTCATGCGCCCGGAGTTCAAGCCTCTGATAGATCGTCGGTTTGTTGCGTTGCTTCGGCAGTTCCAGGGCAATGCCTTCAAGTTCGTCGTCAATCTCCCGAAGTTCTTCCCGAAGACGTGTGACTTCAGCTTCAAATTTTCGAGAATAAGCGGAGAAGGCGATCTCAAGCAGCGGACGCACTGCTTTTCCCTTCGGGCTGTCCAAGGCGTCATCCAGATAGGCTTGGAGCGAAAAACCTTTCCCAACAGGAACGCCAAGAGTCTCCGACAGCCGCTTTCGCTCTCCTGGCGAGTCAAGGTGCGCTTCTGCAATTGCTACGACTTCATCAATGATTCTGCCTAGTTCTGTCTCCCGGAGCCAAGCCTCGTTTTGGAGGCGAGTTAAGTCACCCTTTTCCACAGCATCAATCCGGTCGGCCACTTTCAGCAAGAGTTCGTTAGTAGCAGCGTCGAGTTTCGTCCAAGCGACCGTATTGGCGTAGCACTTTGTTCGGATCGTCTTTCTCCAGGTTCCACAGTGGAAGCAGCGAGACTTCTTCTTACCTCGTGGAGTGTATGCGCCTAGAACCATTGGTTTGTCACAGTCGGGACAAACCAACTTACCGTTCAACGGATGGTGCGTTTTCTCACGGGTCCGGCGCTTGCCGAATGCGGGGTTGACGTGACCACGCTGTTGGAGCTTCTGCTTCACCCGTTGGAATATCGTCGGGTCCACGACAGGAGGCTCGAACACAGGTTTCAGCGGGTAGATGTATTGCTCCTCCGACTTCTTCACCGTGATCGTATCGGTACTCTTGCGTTTGATCTTGGCGGCTGTCTTGTTGATGGCGTGACGATACTGACCGACTCCGTTCTTTCCCCATGCGGGCATCCCTATGTACGCCGAGTTGCTGAGGATCGTTTCGATCCCGTGATACCCAAACGGGTTGTCGTAGTGCTTGAAGCCCTGCTCCCAAAGGTGGTGCGAAATGGCGGCGAAGCCCATGCCCTCCAGGTAAAGGTCGAACATCAGCCTAACGGCTTGTAAGCGATCATCCTCAATGGACGGCTCCAGCCGATAGCCTGTAGCCTTCTTGTCCCGTGGCGGCATATTGGCCGAAACTTCCTCTTTCTCAACCTTCCCGTCCTTGTCGTACCAGAGAATCTTGAAAAGCTGTGGGCGAATGTACTTCATCCGCACGACCCGGAACAAAGGACGTGATCGGTCGATAGGGTAACAAACAAGGTCCAGGCCATAAGGAGCGTTCCCCGTAGCGGCCCATCCCTGTTCGGCCATTAACACCATCTTCTGAATGTTCTTCTCGGCCTGACTGCTGACGTAGGCGGTCGCACCTTCGGCCCGTGCTGCCACACGCCAGAAGGAAGCATCGTCCGCTCCGGTGATGTTCAGTTCGTCGGCGACACTCCAAAGTTGCACATCATATTGTCGGAGCGTCTTACGGAGGATGAAGATGTCATCCTTATCGCTGATGCCCCATCGGTCGAAAGTGGCGATGATAACCCAATCTAGTTGGCGGGCTTTCACGAGCGCCATGAGGCGGGCGAAATTTGCCCCCTCCGACACTTGCTTGTGACGACGTACCTTGTCCTCGAACACTCGGTCAGGCGGGATGCTCAGGCCATTCGATTCAGCAAACCGAAAGACGGCCTCTCGTTGATGTTCGAGCTTCTGTTTGGGCGTGCTGACCCGGCCCAGGTAAGCTGTACGGTCATACGGCTGAGGGAAGGAAGTGGAATCCATGATTGTCTCCGCTGGAACATACTCTCGGTCAGCGCACGGTTGACTGATGCGTGTCAAAATCCAGGGAACGTCGAGGGCAGAGCATCGACAGCCAAGCCTGACCACACACACCCAGACAATCCCCGCTTCCGCAACTGTTGCGGTAAAAAACGCAGGATTGCCGGAGGGGGTCGAGCCGTCGTCCCTCATGAGGCAAAATCGGGAAGCTCGCAGAGCGGCTACAAAAAAGAATTTCCCGATGGCGTGATTTTACCACAGAAGTAGCGGAACTGTAAAACGGGCGTGGCGGCGCAATCGCCTGCGATACTCCATCTCTATTCATTGCTCCGAATGCTTTTTGATTGCAGCCGAGTCTTGCGGTAGGTCGAACCGGGCGATCCATCTTGATCTTCAGGTTTATTCGTCTCGTAGATTCGCACGGCCTCCAGGCGGTCGTACCCGCAATACAGCACCCTTTCGCTGTGCTTCTCAAAGTATCCCTGGTTCGATCCCCGTTCCTGAACGACCTTGTACAATTTCACTGGTTATGTAACTGTCCGTCATGCTTTCTGTTCTGCTCGGTCATTGTTCGATCTCCTGAAAATGCGATCAGCGAAATACCGATCAATTTTGTCCTTGGTCACGGGAGACATTCATGACCAGGGATATGCGTGTCGCCTCAATCCTCGTCCTCGACTCGCCGCTCCCGCCACGAGTCATACTCTTCATGAAGCTCTCGTAGCTCGGCCACATCGGCATCGTCTTGGCCGAACTTCTTCTCGGCCCAATCGACGATCTCAGGAATGCTCATCGTTGCCTCTGGATCGACGCCAGCGTTACGCTGCGTCAATCGGTCCAATACGGGGTTCATCGCCTCGTTGAGTCGGTCCAGGTTGTTTTCGATGTTTTCATCAGCGTCGGCGTCATCGACTTCCCAGAATTCGTCCCACGATGATGTGCCGGTGCCATCCTCACTTCCTTGAGGAACTTCCCAACCGCAATCGGCGCAGCGATAAGTGCATTTGCACGAACCGTCTTGGTCAATTTGCACGCTATCGCCAAAATCAGCGCTGTTCGGTGCCGTGTTGAATCGGTTCGTTTCTCGCATCCAGTGCCACTCCGATTCTTCAATCCAATTACGTGAACCGCAGTTTGGGCACTTCCCTTTTTCGCTGTTGGTCATAGTTCGTACTCCATATCAATGTGATACTACCCGTTGTTCCGTCACCCATTTCTCTTTCATCGCCCGTGCTTCCTGAGCATCACGTTTCGCTTCCTCGAAGACGGCTTTCAATCGCTTCAACTGCGTGCTGACTTCAGACACCAGCAGGCCATACTGATCTGCGATCCACCGCTTCATCTGAGCCAGCGTGATTTCAGGGTTGCCGTTCACCGCATCCTGAATTTCCTGGTAGGCCATTTGCCGACAATCGTCTGATCGCTCCCGGTAATCGACGATCTCTTCCCGCAACAGTTCGGCAAGCCGGTGACGGCCAAGTTCGTCCGCTCTCTTGGCGGCGATCTCCATTCGGCTCTGCCATGCCTTTCCGTGGCCTCCGCTGGCGACCGCATGGCAGATTTCATGGATGAGCAGTCGATCTCGCTCATCGGGATCGTAGTGCTTAGCAACGATCTCGATGATTTGTCGTTCAGGGTCACAGTGGCCGTGGACTTTCCGCCTCGATCTCGTGCTGATGCGCCATTCGTTCCTTCGATCCCAGCGTGGGAAAAACTGCTGTTTGATTTGCTGGAAGTGCTGGTGGAGGGTCATTGTTGCTTCTTTGCCTCCATGTATCGTTGCGCCGCCTCTTCCAATGGCGACTCCATCCGTTTGGCCCAGGCCAGCAGTTCTTCGATTTTCAGCAACGGCACTCCTTGCTCATCGACGAGAGGCGATCCGCACTTTTTGCACTTAAACGGACCATCCTGCTTGTGGTCGTAGTCGTAGCGATCTTGAAGGTCTTTTCGCCACTCGTTGCGACATTCGTCAAAATTAACCTCGTACATTACGTCCGACGTGAACGTGACTGCTTGCCAAAAAGTTTCGCAGCCGCACTTGATGCACCAGATCATAGAGAGTCCTTATTCCCGTAATGCGAGCGTGCCCTTGGGCTACTCGGTAGGAAGTGTCAGCACAAACCGCTCGCCATGCGGGTCAGCCTGCACCGACACGCCGTATCCTCCAAGAATCGAAAGAAAGCTAGTCAGTAAGAAATCCGTCAAATCCCACGCTTCCAGCACTACCCCAAAGTAAGCGACTCGTGCAAAAGTTGTTTCTACTATGGTGTCGCCGTCCATGAGCCAGCTATGCCGCACCCACATATCGGTTTGGAAAGCGTAGCCAGTCGCAATACGGTATTTCGGATAGCTCAGCCAGAAATGCAGCACGCAGTTCTCGTGGCAAAGCTGCTGACGGCCATTCACGATCTCGATGCTGTGCGATTCGCATTGGATGCCACGCTCCAGAATAAGGCTGTCCCAAAGATCGTCTTGCCAAAGTACGCCTGCCGGTGCGGCTGTGTGGTCCACTTCCGGTCTGCGAATTGCAACAAGCCGATCTGCAAGCAGTTTTCTTAACTCGATGTTCAGATTGTCAAAAGCTGCGGCTCGGCGTTCACTCTGACGATGACGAGATTTTCGTCGTTGCCGCTGCGTTCGTTGATGGCGTCGTTTCTTCGAGGTCATTTGCATATTCTCCGTCGCTGGTTGCGTCGTGTGCAGTGTGGCACACAACCACGGTTAGCCCGGTGTCGTGACTGACACCTGTTTGTCGTTCTAATGGGAAGTTGCGTAGGCAACTCCCCGCATGGTTCTTCGCAGCGTAGCTAATGCTTCGGTACGCCAGGGTGTCAGCGGCGACACTCTGTTGAAATGCTGGGCGTTTTACATTTCGGCACCTTGCGTGGTAAAATCAGTACATCGACACCGAAGAAAGGCACTGACGATGCGAACGACATCCTTAACTGACGGCGCAGTGAAGGTCATTTACGGTGCAAATGACGGCGTGTTTGACGTGGCCGGTCACGATGTCGCTACGGTTCATCGCTCGCTAATGGATGCCTTCAATATCCCGACGAAGGCTGTCGCCTTTGTCAACGGAGAACAGGTTGACGCTTGCTACACGCTCCAGGCTCATGACACTCTTGAGTTCTGTAAGCGGGCCGGAAGCAAAGGTGTCACTCGAATGTTCACTAAGGCGGAACTCTTGCGAGAATATGTCGGAGTTCCCCAAGACGTGCTTAATGAGTTGATCGCCAATTATCCACATCACGACACGAACGCCGCAGGCGAATCCCTTTGGCTTGAATCCTTGGTCGATGGCTGGCTGAGGGATTACTATTCGCTAAAGGCAGCCGATGACGGGCGGGATAAAGTGATACCGCCCAGCAGCGCTCGTCTCGGTGGACAGGTGTACGATGGCTTCACACGAAATGAATGGCGACTACTGGAGGCCATCGTCAACAAGCCGGGCGTCAAAGTGGACGACGTTATCGAGTATGTCTACGGCCATGACGCTGATAACAAGGAAGAGGCTCTGACTCAGGCCATAAAGCGTCTCAACAAGAAGCTATCGGATAATCATTGCCCGCTCATCGTAAGCGAGGAGAACGGCTTCGTCGCAATCAGAGGTTAATGGCCAACTTACTCCAGATTAGTGAACGCCCCTGGTCGGGAGAGTGTCAAAGCTGACACCTTCCTGACCAGGGGCGTGTGTTTTGATGGGAACCGTCCAATGCCCGTCGTGGGCATGGCATTCATCCACGGTTTCCATAAGGACACAGACCGATGAAGACAAAGAGGAAGAGTGGCCCAGCCTCAGATGTGCTTGGGCAGTTGGCAGAGTTGACCAAGCCGCAAGATGGTAAGCCCGGCTTACCAGAGCCAGACCCGGAGTACACCAGCACGGGCTACGCCTACGAGCCTGACGAGGAGAACACCGAGAACGAAACCACGGAAGAGATCGCTTTCACCGACAAGGATCGGACGGATTTGGCCGCTCTCGAAGAGAAAGTCACAGCGGGAAAGCGTCAAGCGTTTGAATCCCTTAGAGCAATTCGCTGTCGGCAACTGTGGCGATTGTTCCTTAACGATGAAGGGACACAGCGCTACCGGACCTTCGATCAATACTGTGATGATCGCTGGGGCCACCGCCGTCAGTGGGTGACTCACGGGACCAACTGGCTTCGCATCATGGAGGAGTGTGAGCAGCAGGGTTTACCCGTAACGCATTTGTCGGTGAAGGCCGCTCAAGGTCTTCTGACCGAGCGGCTGAGTGAAGCCGGTGGGCTTCGTGTCGTCCTGGAAGAAGCTCAAGCGGACGGCGTACCCTTTGAACGAGATCACCTTCGTGAGATCGTCATGCGCCGGGCCGATTTCAACTATCTTTCCAAGGAAGGATACGAGGGTAGGGACAAACCCGCTGCCAAGACCTACGCCGAGTACAAGAAGGACTTGGCAACGATCAAAGACATCGAGAACGGCCCGTTGAGCTACGGCATCATCGACGAGGCAAAAAACCACGACGGAGACTTCGCTGACAATCTTGTTGCTCTCTGCAAGGAGCAGGGGAAACTGCCGAAGGCAGAGGGATTGATGGCATCGCTGACCGGCGAAGCATTGGAGAACGTCGTCACTAAGCTCAAGGTTGTCGTCGCAGAGCAGGCCGAGATCGAGAAGAAAAAGGAGGCTCTTGCCGCTCGGCGTAAAGAGATCAGGGCAAGACAGAAAGACCCAAGTCTTCGCAAACTCAGGGAAGAGGAAAAGGCACTCAAGGAAGAGTTGAAGGCCAAAGGCGTATCGGTGGACAAGTCTTCTTCGTCTCCTTCGCAGGAAGAAGCGAGCGAGGAGAAGGCGAAGGAGGAAAGCGAGGTCTATACGGGCCTTGAGACGGCGTTGGCTAATCTCGAAGACGCTCTGACTTCGGAATGGCCCGCAGACGAAGACGAGCTTAACTCAATTCTGCGGAAAGCGCAGGACTGCGAGGACAAGCTCGCCGAGATTACTGCCAAGGCCAAGGAATTGCTCGCCGAAGTTCCTCAACCGGAGGTTGTGCCAAGTGGCAGCAATTGACCGCTATCTCGGCAAGGTCTTTCAGGCCCATGCTCTCGACCTGCTGCGGACGATGCCGGTCGAGAGTGTGGACGCCTGTATTGCGGACCCGATGTACGGCGTGCGCAGCCTCTACTCCGTCTACGATTGGGGCGCTGACCCGGCCAAAAACGATCCCGTTAAACACTGGCAGTACCACGAGCCAATCTACGAGCAGTGTCGCCGAGTTCTCAAGCCAGGAGGCATCCTAGCTTGGGCGGCGGGCGTGAAGTTCTACGACAAATTTCCGGCGTGGTTTGGCGGTCATCGGGTGTGGACGATCACTCGGATCGGCCAGAGCCGGATTGCGTCCAGTCACATCTGGATCGCCCAGACGAGGGAACAGCGGCCAATTCCGTTTCCCGCTGATCGAGATGGAGTGATTTTCTACAAGCCTCTCAATGGACTGAGAGATTTGCATCCCTGTCCCAAGTCTGTCGAGGAGATGACGTTCATGATTGAGTCCTTAACCAAGCCGGGACAGATCGTTCTTGACTGCTTTTGTGGCTTGGGCAGCACGTTGGTCGCCGCCAAGCATCTTGGACGACGCTGGATCGGCTGCGACCTGAGTCGCAAATACTGCCAAACAGCGATGAGGAGATTAGCGGCGCTGCGAGTGGCTGGGTGAAGTGCCGCCGAACATTCTTGGCGGCGCAAATGAACCTGGAAAACACTTCAGACTCTATGTTTGCGGGCGACTGCATTTGCACTTTTGCACTTTCGGCAGTTTGCCCTTGTAAGGGCCGATGCAATGAAACCAACCGAAGAACAAGCCGCCGCCTACCAGATGGCCTTCGACCATTTCAACAAGACGCTCTTCGATGGGCGGCTCCCTTTCGTCTATCTGAACTTCTCCCGCCACGCCGGGGCCAGGGGATTCTTTTCGCCGGAGCGGTGGGGCAAGAGCAGCGA
>CAYLYE010000138.1:0-16970 GCA_964387325.1 uncultured Planctomycetaceae bacterium | reverse complement strand
CGATCGCAATCGCCGCAATGACCGCGAAGACACACCAACGGCGATGCAATGCAAAGTGCTTGCCACCCAAGAGCACGACGAGGGCCTCGCAACGAAACAGCGAACAAGTTGGCACCATCTAAGCGTGTGGGTGCCAGAATGTCAATTCCGCGCCGACGCGACGAGGTGACAATCTTTACTTGCTGGGCGACGGCAACTCTTGCGAGGTGCGGTACATCGGATCGAACGGGTTGTCGCTCGGTTTCCAGATTTGGCCACGAAATTGATACATCCGCTGTTGCTCGGCGAGGCTGAGTGGCCGCGCGCCGACGCGACCGAAGACGGCAATTTGGTTCCCCGACTCGTCAATGGCCCGATCGCGGTCGACCCCTTTCGAGATCGCTCGTGCCCGGCCTCCTTGAGGCATCGGGTAGTGGGCGATTAGCCGTGGCGTGGGTCGCGGGCTGAAGCCGGCGTTCCCCGGCGTGTCGGGTGACGTGAGCTGCACGACGCGCAGGCCGTTGCAACCGTCGGCTAGATAGGCGAACTCGCTGGTGTAGGTGATTCCCAGCTTGACGTCGCACAGATCGTTGATGCACCCGTCAGCATTGAAAATCTGATCGAGTTGCGGCTGCTCAGGATTCGTCACGTCGACGATGGCGAGCCCCTCGGCTCCGCCCGAAACGTACGCATAGGTCCGTGCGACATACACGTTGCGAGCATCGGACAGCGGCAAGGTGGCCTTGTGTTGTGGGTGAGCGAGGTCCGTCACGTCGAGCACTTTCAAACCTTCGCGGTCGCACACGAACGCATAGCGGAACTGGACTTGGACCGCGCGGGGCTCGACGAGCACGTCGGGGCCCAGCACGGCCGTCACGATGGGCTGCTTGGGGTCAGCGAGCGATACGATCACTAAGCCTGCGTCGCAGCAGACATAGGCGTAGGTGCCGACGATCGTCACGCTTCGCGCCCCGCACAACAGTCCGTTGGGATTGAAGGTCACGGCCCGCTCGAGGAAGTTGTTCAGCGGGTTGCCATCGAGCAGCGTGCCGGCTCCGACCAGAATCAAGCCCTCGTACAGGTCGGTGACGTACAGGTAGGCATACACACCATTGACGGCCGGTTCTTTGTTCTCTGGTTTTTGCTTGCGCGTGGGATCCGGGGCGATCGTCGTTGGCGCGGCCACGCAGGTTGCGTACTGCGTCGGGACATAAAATCGTTGTCCGAGCGGTGAGACCGGCGCGGTCAATATGCGCTTCGAGAACCCTTTGTCATCGATGAACGCAATATCGAACACCCGCAAGCCACCGGTGCCACAGGCGGCGTAGAGATACTCGCCGCGGGCCTGCAAGCTCAGAATCTCAGGCTTTCGCAGTGGGTGAGTCACGTTGTCGCCAATATCCTTGCCCGGATGATGATGGGCGTGTTCCAGCAATCCGCCCCGCGACACATGCTTGGCGTAGTCGTCGGGATAGGCTAGGTGATGCAGCGTCGAGCCAATGACGGCTTGCGGCTCGGCCTGTTCGGTTACCATGACGGCGTTGAGGCCTTTATCTTCGGCGGCCACATAGCAGTACCGGCCCATGAAGTTGACGTAGTTCGTCCCTTGCATGAATAGCTGGGCCATGATCGCGTTGTTGTCGTCACGTTGTGAGAGGTGGCAGTCGGAGCACATCTTGGTCTCGTTCGTGCCCGGCCGATAGTTGGCCAGGCTCTCGCGCGAGTGCGGCGATGTGTTGCCGCCGCGGACCGTGTGCGGCACGTTGGTACTGAAAGCGATGCCGCTCAAGCCATCGGCCGAGATCGTCTGCTGCTGGACATAAATCGATTCGCGGTTCTGGTTATACGAACCGACATGAATGGCACACGACGAACGGGCTGGCCCGATGCGGTTCTTGGTCACGTCTCCGTCGCGCGCCAGCATATACACGTCGTCGCGCAATGTCTGGAAGTTGTAGGACGTGTAGTTGCGACTGACGTCTCCTTCGTTGTGCAAGTTGGGCATCTTCTTGTTCGCTTTTTGCGGCAAGTGACAGCCAAAGCAACTGGGGTTCCATGCGCTATGGCAGGCGATGCAGCTCATCGACTGGTTCTGATGCGCGCATTGCCCTTCGCTCGGCCGTCCGCCCCAGGTCAACTCACCGTCGGCATCGCGACGGATTGTCTTCGCGAAGTGCGAGAGGACATTGTAGTGGTCGTTGTCGGGGTCGATCGTGTCGACCGTCTGGACCAACTCCCATTGCAGGTCGGGCTCGACCATCGAGTTCTGATAGATTTTGTCGCCGCGGCGCTCAAAGCGTGGCCGGCCACCGAATGCCCGCAGGGTCGATAAGTCACGGCCCCCTTGGGGCGACGAGGTGTCGCTGGCCGGTCCGCTCGTGACGAGCGTGGCCCGCTTATCCATCGTGCCGTGGCAGTCGATGCACTGGATCTCGATCGCGGCGCGGACCTCGCTGTACAGGTTCGTATTGCCATGCACGTCTTGTGAGAAATGGCAGTCAATGCAGTGCATCCCCTTCTCCATGTGAATATCGAGCAAATGCACGGGAGTCTTCTCGCGATCGGGGGTCGGATGTTTAAGCGGACCCTTGCGGTGTTGCTCCTTGAGTTCTTCGGGGAGCTTGACCGCCTTGCGCAGCGATTCGTTCGTGGCCTCGGCGACGATCTCGCCGCGATGGTCGAGCAACTGCCCGGTACGATCCCGTTTGAACACGGCTCGGAACGCCCAACCGTGACCGTGGAAGTCGGCGAACTGCGTATGACGTGTTTGCGTGTTCAGATCGGTGAGATTCTCCAAGAACGTTGGGTCGGACCACAAACCTTTGGCCGAGGTTTCGTCCGGATTCGACATTTGTGCCTGGGTCAATTCTTCTGATGTCGGATACTTTTGTCGCTGGGGGTACATCAGTTCGCCATCGGTCTCTTCGTCCCACCACATGTAGCCGATGTAACTGTTCATCACGTTCGTGCCGGGATGGATGTGGCAGACGATACACTGGCTCGTGGGGATCGCATTGCCCGGTGCAAATCGATGCGCGATCGGGTGGCCACTCTCGTGCTTGGGGATCGTCGGATCACGGTCGAAGCTCAGGCCTTGGTGGCCGAACTTGGCGTAGGGACCGGAGTGGACCGGCGAGCGGTCGTTGGCATACACGACGTGACAGGCTGTGCAGCCGCTGCTACGGTAGTCGCCGGGATGATCGTTGGTGCCCATAAAGTTCAACGTGGGGTCGAGCAGCCGGGTCTTTTGCAGGCCGATCATCACCGGATCGGTTCGGTTCTCGGTCCCCAGGCCGCGGTTGGTCAGCCGGGCTCGAGGTCGCCCGGACACTTCGAGCGGTTCAGGGATGCCGACCTCGGGACGAAACCGTCCGCCGCGCTCAAAGATGCGCAGGATATTGCCTGGCTGCGAGACTTCAAAACGCGGCAGCGGGTCAAGGTAGGCGAGAATCCCTTTCGTGGCGATTTGTTCGGGCGTGGGGGCCGGAACCGTTTGCAGTCGTTGAGGCACGCCGGTCATGCTGTAACTTTCGCCGTAACGAGCGTGTTTGTTGGGCACGCTGCCGTTGTTATACAGGGCCGCGCCCCACAACATACAGCCGTGGGTCATCATGCTTTTGCGGACCGCCAGCACTTCCTTGGCATGGCACGCGCCGCAACTAATGTGCGCTACTCTCAAGTCGCCGGGGTTCACAAAGCGGATGAACTCCGGTGACTCGTGATTGAGCAGCGTGTACGAACGGACCGGATTGGCCGAGGTCAACCAAGCGTCGGGATAACGGGGCGGGACATGCGCGCACTCTTTGGTTTTTGCGGTCGGATCGCCACCGTGACAGTCACAGCAACCGAGTCGCACGGTGTCTTTGCCGTGCATGTCTTGCACCCCTTGGTGGCATTGCACGCAGCCGAAGCTCTTGGCATCGGCCTGTTCGTTTGACTGTTGCAGTAAATCGAGCGCCGAGAACGCTTCGGGAAAAGGGAATGGATCAATCGACTCGCCATGAACAGGCGGAGGGAGCGGCGCCGGCGGAGGCACGGTCGCGCGCAACGAGGGGTCTTGCAGCGCGCCGTGTGAGGCAATCCGAACGGGTGGCGCGGCGTAGGCGACGCTCGTCGCTAGGCACAGCAGTGCCCAGACAAGGCTCCATCGAATTGCTCGTAGCTCGGTCATACTCACACGTCCTTGTCGGAAGAATCAATACGTCAGCGCGACCTCGACGAAGCTGGCAAATAGTGTCGGCACCACGCCCACGAGCGGGTCGTAGAGGTCGTGGAAGCCGCGGCCTGGCGCCAGGCCCGAGATGCCGCCGATGATGATCACGTTATTGTTGAGCAGCGGGCGATACTCGGCCCCCAGGCTCATGTCGGTCCCGATGTGTCGGCGAATGCCGCTTTGAAACGCGAACTGCTCGAGCACGTTGGTCGAATCGAACCACAGGAGGTTGCAGTTGGCCATGACCCTTAGCTTGGGCGTGACGTCGAAATCCATGCCAAAGTTGAGCAACTCGAGTCCTGGGTTGACGTGGTTGGCTTGCCCTTCGGTCTTGCTCGACCGCAGATCGGCAAGCAGGCTGAAGCGGTTCTTCAGGTTCACGCCGTTGAGCTTGATCGCCTGACGCTGCCAGTAGCTGAACTGTCCGCCGGCGAAGTTGGGATTGTCGAAGATCGCGTCGAAGCCGCGGGCAATGGGGCTGCTGATGTCATGCTGCCCTGACGCATAAAAGAACGACGTGCGAAAGCGGACCCAATCGCGATCGTAAGACAGCTCGATGGCCGCCATGTCGGCGCACACGCTGACCGGTTGGCCCGCCATGGGATTGAGCGAGTCGGTCCCCGACACGTGATAGTAGGCGTGGTTGATATTGAGCCGGTTGATGTGGCCATCGCCCGCCCAACCAAAATAGCACGTGTTTAGTTGGTGCGGCTGGAAGATACCGGCCGCGTCGGGACGCACCAAGAAGCCGTTGTCGTCGAAGTGGAAACTCGCCTCGTCGCGGTTGTAATGAAAACTGAACTGGGTCGTATAGCCCGGAAAGATAAAGTCCTGCCGGAAGTAATTCGCCATCAGCAATTTCTGCTCGCGGCTATGGAACGTGTTGAGCGTGCTGTTGGTTTCCTTCTCAGCCTGATCGAAGAACAGAATGTTGAACTGATCGCGATTCGCGAACCGGGTGCCGAACAGCCGCACGGCGCGATTCGTGTCGGCGAAGATGAATCCACGAAAGTCGCTGAGGAACGGTTGCGAGCCGACCCGCAGCGACATGAAGTCGTAGTCAGGACTCAAGTCGGCCAGCTTGGTTTCCACGAAATACTCTTGCAGCGCATAATGGCTGCGATACCGATTGCGTCCGTCGAGCACGTTGTTCGTGACGATGCCCAGCTCATTCGTGTGTAGATAATTTTGATTGGCGATGCCGGTGACGCGCAGCCGCCAGTCGGCCGGCTTGAAGCCCGCGTCGCCGTGCGAAATGTCGAGCGTTGTGGTCGTAAAGTTGGTGAGGAATGTCTGGTTCGGGTTGCCAAAAATGTCGAACTCGTCAGGCACGTTGCCGCTGTCAAAGGTGTTCGCATCGGTCGGCACCTGTCGTGTCTCGGTCAAAAACACGTTGCTCACCGTGAGGTTCAGGAACGTGTGTTGACCCCAGATCGGATAATCGCCTTTGATGACGTTCTGCGTGTAGGGGTTCCAGAGACTTCCGACCATGTAAGGGTAGTCGTCGACGTACGGATGACCTTTGCCATAACGGTCCCATTGCGGGAAGCCACTCCGCCAACGATCTTCGAGCGGCACAAAGTGAGCGCTCTGCTGACCCTCACGCGGCACGATGCCCGAGCGGCCGGTAAAACCCAGCGGCGGATCGATTGGCTGATTGAAGAAGAGTGGCCCAAGCTCGTCGAGTGTCTCAGGACCCGGTGCGGGGGGCGCGGCGAAGCGCGGCGGTCGCAAGACAGGTGGCAACACTTCGTCCACCTGAAAGCTGCTGCGTTGCGCCGAGCGATCGAGCCCTGCCGGGTCGGCTGCTGCCCCCAGTGCTTCAATCACACTCGGCTCGCTACTCGGCAACCGCTCGAAGAGGAGTGGCAACGGACGTTCTTGCGCGTGTACGTTGCCGAGGTTTAGGAGTGCTAGCGAGACAACACAGGCAACAACGCGTCCTGCCCACGATTGCATGAGCAACCGTAGGTGCATCACCCACTCGGTGATCGCACTCCGAGATAGCATTGCTGCGCCGATAAAGTCTTCCTAACCGGTAAAGTCGATTCCGGTGTTGTCGGATGTATCGGTCGTAATGACGGCAGCGGATTAACCAATTGTGAGGGGCTTTTCTTCCCGACGAATTCAGCATCTCGGTTTCCATTCATAGAGCGATTCGACATGTTCAATTGCGGCCGTCGGGGAGTCTGGGGGGTGTTATTGCTCACGGCGGGAGCATGGAGTGCCGGCGCAGCGTATGCTGGCGCCGTTGAGATGTGCGCGCACTGCTGGAGCACCACAGGCCATTGTCGAGCCGGTTGCCCTTTGAGCGTGCGCCCGCGCGCGGTCCCCTCGAACACGCGCCACTATGGCGGGTACTATGTCGGCGGTGGCAATGCCTACGGACGCGGCGAGCCACGCATGCCCAACGAGGGGACTTGGGGCTGGGATTACGGCGGCATTTGGTTCCCCAAGCTGGTCATGCTCGACTGGACACACGGCCGCCGCTATCAAGGTGGCGCGGGCTCGTATCCCACTGCCGGGCCAACACGTCGACCCTCGCAGTAGCTTTCTGGGCGAGATAAACGTTATCGATTAGTGAAAATTTAGGGGCGCAATTTTCAACCCACCTCGACTTGGTGTCGATATAACACCGATAGTCGTTGCATTTTCACAGTGAACGGCGTTTGCTTGTGCGAGTCAGCCGTCCGTGTCTTTTGCGAGGGGTTCGATCCCATGCCCAGTCGCCCTACGAAATCGCCTCCGACTCGCCGGCTGGGATTTGAACGACTCGAACCCCGGTTGGTGCTTGATAGCGGGCCCGTGTTGTTGGCCAGCGATGTGCAAACGCTGCTGGCAAATGCCGTCAAATCGTCAAGCCGAACCGATGCGATCATCGCGGTGGTCGATCGCGGTGGTCATATTCTCGGGGTGCGTACGGAGCAGAACGCACAATTTAATAACGATGTCGCCACGAAAGTCTTTGCGATCGATGGCGCGGTGGCATTAGCGCGCACGGCGGCTTTTTTCTCCAATAACGAAGCGCCCCTCACGTCACGGACCGTTCGCCAGATCAGCCAATCGACGATCACCCAGCGCGAGGTCGAGTCGAACCCCAATATCATGGACGTCAACTCGACCATTCGTGGGCCGGGGTATGTCGCGCCGATTGGCATCGGTGGAAATTTTCCGCCCGGAGTTATGAACACAACGTCGGCCGATTTGTTCGGCATCGAACACACCAATCGCGACAGTGTGGTGCAGAGCGGCTTTGATGGTGTGAAAGACATCAATGACTTCAACAATCGCCTAACGACCGGCCGATTTAATGCCAATCCAGTCGCAGGAATCGACGCGCCTGAATCTTACGGCTATGTGTCGGCCAAGATGGTCACGGCACAGTCGCGCGGCATTGGCACCTTGCCCGGCGGCATACCGATCTATAAGCAAGTGGGTTCGTCCGTGTTTCTCGTGGGGGGCATCGGGGTCTTCTTTCCTGGGCCGCACGGTTGGGCCAGCTATCAGCAGGGCTTTCAGCCCGGTGTGAATCAAACCGAGACACAACGCACGAACTCGTCACTGGAACTGCTGGCCGAGTGGATGGGATACAATTCAGTGATCCAATCTGGATTCACGATTCCATCGGGACAGATCAACCTGGGAGGCATCACGCTCGACGCCATCGGCCCCTACGGGCCCACGCTCGGCTTGCAAACCATCGTCAAGGTTGGGCTCACCGCGGGGACGAGCAATCCAGCCACCAATGGCGTCGATCAGATCGTTCAGTCGCGATTCGTGTTTCCGATTCCGGCCGACAAAACATACCTCGACGGACAACTGGTCCCCTCGGGCTATCTCGTCGCGGCTCATGCCGGGGCGAGCGGAATCTCGGCTGCCGAGGTCGCCAATGTGATCAGCCAAGGAATCACCCAGGCCACATTGACCCGAGCTCAAATCCGCCTGCCGCTAGGCAATACGACCAAGATGGTGTTTGCAGTCGCCGACAAGGTTTCCGGCGAAGTGCTGGGGCTCTATCGCATGGACGACGCCACGGTCTTCTCGATTGATGTCGCGGTGGCCAAGGCGCGCAACACGCAGTACTACGCCGATGCCAGTCAATTGCAGCCAAGCGATAAAATCCCCGAGAGTCCATTGGGAACCGACTTCACCAACCGAACGTTCCGTCAACTGGCTTTGCCGGTTTATCCAGCAGGCGCCACGGGCAATGCGCCGGGCATCTTCTCGAATCTGAACGATTTTGCCATCAACCCCAAGACCGCTGAGAACCTTGGCAATCCGCAGCCCGCTTGGGTCTACATGAACCCGGTGTTTACCAGCGTCTATGGTTTCGATTCGTTCAACGTGGGACGCAACTTCCGCGATCCCAATAACATCAAGAATCAAAACGGCATCGTGTTCTTCCCCGGCAGTACGCCGCTCTACCACAGTTCCGTCCTCGTGGGCGGATTTGGTGTCAGCGGCGATGGGGTGAATCAAGACGATGTGGTGACGTATTATGGCGCATCGTTGGCCACATTATTACCCGACGCAACGGTAAAGGTGGCTGATACGGTGATTCATCGCGGCGCGCGACTACCGCTGTTCGTGTACTCGCGCAACGGCTTTACGCTCTAACAACGCGGCAACTTGACCGGCGCGCGGTCTTGTTGCGACTGATAGATCGCGCTGAACATGGCGACGACGATTCGCCCTTCTTCACCCGTGACCAGCGGAGGACGATCGTCTCGAATGGCTTGTAGAAAATCTTGAATCTGCAGGCGATGGTAGTGCTCGGTGGCCTTGATCTCACGAAAGCGGGCTCGATCGGCCGCCTGAAACTCGGCCAGCAAGTGCTCTTCTCCGGGGATGCTCCAGAGGTCGTTGAGTGGCGGTTCGGCGATCTCTGACATACCGGCGACAAACGTGGCGCCCCGATCGGTCTCGACCCCGACACTCGCGCCGTTCGAGCCGTGAATATGAACCTTGGTGAACAGCCCTGGCTTCTGCGACAGGCTGGTCGTAATCGTCGCCAAGCCTCCCGAGCGAAAGCGGATCATCGCCGTCGCCGTGTCTTCGACCTCGATATAAGGATGATTCAGGTTGGCCCAATAGCCGCTGATCTCGTCGATCGGGCCCATCAGCCATTGCAGGATGTCGAGCTGATGGGGTGATTGGTTCACCAGCACGCCGCCCCCTTCGGTCGACCACTTGCCCCGCCACGGATCGGAAGCGTAGTAGGCCTCGTCGCGCCATGAGAACATCGAGAACACGCCAAGCACCGGTGTGCCGATCTTGCCCGCGTCGATCGACTGTTTCATGCGTTGCACGGGTTCGTAGAGCCTCCGCTGGCTAATCACGCCCAGCTTGACCCCGGCGTGACGCGTCGCGGCGAGCATGCGATCGCAATCGGCCAAGCTGGCTGCGAGCGGCTTTTCGACCAGGCTATGTACGCTGGCCTCGGCCGCGGTGATGGCCGCCTCGGCATGAAGTGGATGCGGCGTGGCGATCAGCAGGGCCTCGACCCGCGCGTCGCGCAACATCGTCGAGAGATCGGTGAACGGCCGCACTTGGAAATCGCGCGCAAACGCTTCGGCCCGATCGAGCGAGTGATCGCATACGGCGACAAACTCCGCTTCGCTCAGTCGCCCCAGGGCGGCGGCATGAATACGCCCAACCTTTCCACAACCGACGATGGCCGTCCGAATCTTGCTCATTACCAAAGGTCATTTCTCAATTAGAAATCGCGTGCCTTGTGCCGTTGTTATTCGACACTGCATCCGCTGGCCCGCAGCACGCTCTCTTGCACGATCAAGTCATGTGCGTAGGAAAAATCGCATCCCTTCTCACCCCGAATGATCGCAGCCATGTCGGCCGCGTCTCCCACGTAGCGCGGGTAGCCACCATATCGTACCTCCTGAGTCCCCTTGCGGTACTCACCGCAGTCGCGGTCGAGCGTTAGTTTCACGTGCGGCGCGTCGAGCGGCTGAATGTGTAGCGTGCCGCGCGTGCCACACACCACAAAGTGCCGTCGCGCGCCGCCGTCGACCTCCTGAGCGGTCGACTTTACCGTCGCAACGGCGTTCGAATAATCAAACACCGCCAGCATGTTGTCCAGTAGTCCGTCATCTAGTTCCGATGAATGCCGTGCGTGCGACGTGATCTGCCGCGGTTTGCCGAGCACCGAGATGACCAGATCGATAATGTGACAGCCCAACTCGAACATGATGCCGCCGCGATACTCGGCCAGCTTGCGACGGTCGGCCGCCCCCACCACTTTGCTCATCACGGTGTGGACCTCGAACAGTTCACCAAGCCAACCTTCCTGCAATGCCTTCCGCATCAACACGACCGCCGGGCTGTAGCGAAACATGTAGCCCATTTGCACGAGCAGTTTTTGTTTCTCGGCCGCGGCGAGCAACCGGCGATATTGGGGCAACGATTCGCCTGCTGGCTTGTCCAGATGCACGTGCTTGCCGGCCGCGATGCACCGCTCGGCCGTGTTGAGCGCGTCGCGCACTCGGGTCTCGACGAGCACGGCTTGCAAGCCGGAGGTGTTGAGCAATTGCTCCTCCGTAAGCCAAGGCAGATCGCGATAAACGGGACTTTTTTCGGCGCTGCGACGCAAGGCCTCGTCCGGCTCAACGATCCCAACCACCTCGTAAGCCTCGGATGCCCGGTAGACCGACAGCTTGCTTGCATGAGCGTGACCGACACCCATTTGCCCCACCTTAATGCGGGGCGGTTTCGCGCCATCGGCCGCCGACAGGCCTCCAGGTAGTGAAAAACTGGCGGCAGCGAGCGAAGTTTGCAGGAACGTGCGACGCAACATGGTTCAAACCCTTTGGCAAAGAAGACGATCAGCGGTTAAGATAAGAGAATTCCCTGCGTATTGCGACACGCGCGCTATCAAAATCGATTTCAGACAAGGTGACGCCGCATGTTCGACGGTCGAACTCAGCTTTATTGGTTCGTGCTCTGCTGCGCGCTGTTCGTGTCGGTAACGAATGTTGCTCGCACCGACGACAAAGTGCGCGGCGAGAAATTGTTCACCAACACGATCAAGCCCCTCTTGCAGCGACAGTGTTTCAGTTGTCACAGTCACGCGGCCAAGAAAACATCGGGCGGGCTGACACTCGACTCGCGCGGCGGTTTGCTCTCTGGAGGGGACTCGGGGCCGGCGATCGAGCCCGGCAAGCCTGACGAGAGCCTGCTCATTAAGGCGATCCGACGTGACGCCGACTTTGTGCAAATGCCGCCGAAGGAAGCTCTCACGCCGACCGAGCTGGCCAGTGTCGTCGAGTGGGTTAAACTTGGCGCTCCCTGGCCGGGCGATCAAGGCGGAGCCTCGTCCCGCGCCGTCCAGAAAATCACCGCCGAGAGTCGAGCCTGGTGGGCCTTTCAGCCTCTGCGATCATCACCTCCGCCGACGCTCAACTCGCCCTGGATACGCGGCGATCTCGACCGCTTCATTCTGCACAAGCTCAACGAGGTCGGTCTCACCCCCGCTCCTGAAGCGTCGCGCCGCGTGCTCATTCGCCGCTTGTATTTTGATCTCTGGGGCTTGCCTCCCTCACCCGAGGAGGTGACCGCCTTCGAGAAAGACTCTTCCCCCGATGCATACGAGCGGCTGATCGACCGACTGCTCGAAGGTCGCGCCTACGGCGAACGTTGGGCTCGCTACTGGCTCGACCTGGTGCGCTATGCCGACAGCGACGGCTATCGCATCGACGACTACCGTCCTCACGCGTGGCGCTATCGCGACTACGTCATCGACTCGTTCAACAACGACAAGCCCTACGATCGCTTTGTTCAGGAGCAACTTGCCGGCGACGAGCTGTTTCCCGACTCCAGCGCGGCCCAGATCGCCACGGGGTTTATGACCCATGGCATCTATGAATACAACAGCCGCGACGCGCGAGGCCAATGGGACGTGATGCTCAACGACGTCACCGATACGACCGCCGACGTGTTCCTGGGGATGGGTTTGCAGTGCGCCCGGTGTCACGATCACAAGTTTGATCCGATCTTGCAGAAGGATTACTTCCGCTTGCGAGCATTCTTCGCGCCGCTCGATTATCATGTCGCCGCCATTGTCGCCACGCCGGCCGAGCAGCGCGCGTATGCCGAGCGGCTCAAAGATTGGGAGGCCGCGACCGACAAGCTTCGCGCCGAGATCGACGAGCTCGAAGCTCCTTTTCGCGACAAGGCAGCCAAGGCGGCGATCGAAAAATTCCCCGAAGATATTCAAGTCATGATTCGCAAGAGCGTCGCCGAGCGCTCGCCGCTCGAACATCAGCTGGCCGAGCTTGCGTATCGGCAGGTGACGTATGAGTTCGATCGGCTCGAACGCAATTTCAAGGGAGACGAGAAGGAGAAGATACTGGCGCTGCGCCGCGAGTTGGCCCAGCACGACGCGCTCAAGCCCCCTCCCCTGCCCCGCGCGCAAGTGGTGACCGACGTCGGCTCGCAGGCTTCGCCGGTGACGATCCCCAAAAAAGGAAACACACCGATCGCGCCCGGCTATCTGTCGGTGCTCGACGCGTCCGATGCCGAGATCGCGCCGCTCGAGGGCTTGCCGAACTCGACGGGCCGCCGCGCGGCGCTGGCCCGCTGGCTCACACGAGACGATAACCCTTTAACCTCGCGGGTGATCGTCAATCGCGTCTGGCAATATCATTTCGGACAAGGTCTCGCTGCCAACGCCAGTGATTTTGGCCGACTCGGTGAGCAGCCGACGCATCCTGAACTGCTCGACTGGCTCGCACGCTCGTTTGTCGCCGACGGCTGGAGTTTCAAGCAATTGCACCGTCGCATTCTGCTCTCGGCCACCTATCGGCAAAGTGCCGAGCATCCGCACGTCGCTCAGGGGCGGCTCAAGGATCCGCAGAATCGGTATCTGTGGCGCGGCGCGGTGCGACGACTCGAGGCCGAGCCGATTCGCGACACGCTTTGGGCTGTCACCGGCGAGCTCATCGATCAGGCTGGCGGACCGGGCGTGCCGAGCGCCGAGCCTCGCCGCTCGATCTACACGCGAATCATGCGTAACGCCCGCGATCCGCTACTCGATGTCTTCGACGCACCGTACTGGTTCGCGAGCGCCTCGTCGCGCGACACCACGACCTCGCCCGTGCAATCGCTGCTGCTGATCAACAGTCAGTTCATGCTGCGTCGCGCGCAGAGCTTGGCTCAGCGGTTGAAAAAAGAACTGCCCGAGGATGAATCTGCCCGGCTTGCCCGAGCCTATGAGATCGTTTTCAATCGGCCACCGCGCGAGGCCGAGCTGAAATCGGCTCAAGCGTTTCTCACGTCTCAGGCCAAACGCATCGAGCCTGACGAAGCCGGCTCGGCTCAGGCACAGTTCGTTCACGGACGCATTCGTTATCGCGATGGTCGCGCGGCACTTGTCGAGCCTGTTAAGAGTCAGCCGGCGCTGCGTGTGTCGCACCGCGACGAGATGCCTCGCGGCTCGTTCACGATCGAAGCCTTTGTGCAGCCGCGCAGCATCTCGGATGGCGGTTCGGTTCGCACGATCGCCGCGAAATGGGACGGCGACGCGAAAAACTCGGGTTGGGCCTTTGGTGTCACCGGCAAAAAATCGCGCCGCAAGCCGCAGACCCTCGTGCTGCAAATGTACGGCAAGAAGCGCGACGGCACGTTCGGCGAGGCGGCCGTGTTCAGCGATCAGCACGTGACGCTCGACAAGCCGTACTATGTCGCCGCGGCCTGTCGCTTTGCCAGTGAAAGTACCGATGGACTGATTACCTTCTACCTGAAAGATCTCAGCAACGATGACGAGCCGCTGTTGATCGCCCGAGTGGAACATGATTTAGTCGGCGGTGTCGACAATCGTCTGCCGATGTCGATCGGCAGCATGAGCGCCCCGCAACGCGGCATGTTCGACGGCCTGATCGACGACGTCCGCTGGTCCGAAACCGCGCTGGGCGTCGATCAACTGCTATTCACCCACGAAGGGGTCAACAAGCACACGGCCGGCTATTGGCAGTTCGAGGTCGAGCCCGACGTGTTTCGCGACGCCAGCGGTCACGGTTGGGATATCGAGGCCGGCAGTGCCGGTAGCTCGAAGAGCGTCAACGTGCGTGACGCAGCCTGGGTTGATTTCTGTCACGTGCTGTTGAACGCGAGCGAGTTTTTGTATGTCGAGTAGGGATGAGGGATGAGGGATGAGGGATGTCGCCGAGTCATTATTGGCTTAGATTGAAAGTTGAACATGTCCAACCATAAAACACGCAGTGAGCACTCTAACCATACTCGCTCCGCTGACGCGTCGCGGCTAACGAACGCTCCCGCCCACTCCAGTCTCCAGTCTCCGGTCTCTAGTCTCACTTCTCGTCGCGCGTGGCTCGCACAGGCCGGCATGGGCTTCGGGGCCGTTGCGCTCAACGCCCTGCTGGCGGAAGCGGCCGCGCCGTCGGCGGCTCGCCCGCCGCATCACAAGCCGCGGGCTAAGAACTGTATCTTTCTGTTCATGGAGGGGGGGCCCAGTCATCTCGATCTGACGGACCCCAAGCCGCTGCTCAACAAGCTCGCGGGCCAATCGCTGCCCGAGAGTTTTGGCGAAGTGATCACGTCGATGGGCGAGTCTCGCGCCCCGCTGTTGGCTTGTCCGCGCGTATGGAAACAGCACGGCAAGTCAGGTATGTGGTTCAGCGAGTGGGTCCCGCACATCGCCGAGTTGTCCGACGATCTGGCGGTCATTCGCTCCTGTGTGGCCGATGGCATCAATCACTCGGCCGGCGTGTGTCAGATGAATACCGGCTCGATACTGGGCGGTCGTCCCTCGCTCGGCTCGTGGGTCAGCTACGGACTGGGGACCGAGAACGCCAACTTGCCCGCGTTCGTCGTGATGCAAGAAGGGAGCTCGCAAGTCGTGAACGGGCCGCGTAACTGGAGCGCGGGCTTTATGCCGGCCGTCTACCAAGGCATCCGCATCGAAGGGGGCAAGCAGCCGATCCCCAATCTAAACACGCCCGAGGGAGTGGTCGAGGCCCAGCAGCGCGGCAAGCTCGATTTTCTGCGGCAGCTCAACAAGGCCTATGCTGAACAGCATCCGGAACAGACCGAGTTGGACGCGCGGCTAGCCAGTTACGAGCTCGCGTTTCGCATGCAGGCCGAGGCGCCGGGAGTGGTCGATCTGGCCGAAGAGACTGCCGCCACGCAATCGTTATATGGCTGCGACGAGAAAGACACGGCCGAGATGGGTCGGCTCTGCTTACTCGCCCGACGGATGGTCGAGCGCGGCGTTCGTTTTGTGCAGATCTATCATGGTGCCGGCAGCAAATGGGACGCCCACAGCAAGCTCGAACAGAACCACAGCAAGCTCTGCCGCGCGATGGACAAGCCGGTGGCCGGTTTGTTGCGCGACCTGCGCGCGCGCGGCTTGCTCGACGAAACGCTGGTCATCTGGGGCGGCGAGTTTGGTCGCACGCCGATGAGCGAGAAAGGGGACGGTCGCGATCACAACCCGACGGGCTTCTCGATGATGTTGGCCGGCGGCGGAGTACGCGGCGGCCAAACGATCGGCGCGACTGACGAGCTCGGCCTGCGAGCGGTCGAGGATCGCATGCACGTTCACGATCTGCACGCCACGATCTTGCGCATCCTCGGTCTCGACCACATGCAGTTGGTCTATCGCTACAAAGGCCGCCCCGAGCGTCCCACGCTCAACGAAGGGCACCCGCATCCGCAGCTGATCGGGTAGAGTTTTCTGAGGGCTGGGCCATATCGCGTAAATTCGGAATCTCGATTACAAATGACTTGTTGGGACAAGTTTTTCTGTACGCCGTTGACCTGCTCGGGTATGATTTACGTTAGGTGAGGAGGGGGGGCAATCAAGGCCGGGCACGCCTCCGCTTCACGACCTATCTCCCTCACGATATTCATCGTACCGCCGGGGTTCGGTTGTCATGTTCGCCGCTATTGGGCAATGGTTTACAAAATCGCTCTCTCGTATTTTGTCGCGCTCGGGCTCATGGCCTCAGCGTTTGCCTTCGTGCCGCCGCTTACGTTTCGAACCGCTCGAAGCGCGCCGCGTGTTGTCGATCAACAGCAGCACGATCGACCCGACGCCGCAGATCTCTTCGGGCTATACGAATCTGCCCGGCGTCGACGTGAACGGCACTTATTACTTTACCGCCGAAGATACATCTGCTTTCGGGCGAGGCTTGGCTCAACTCTGGCGATCGGATGGCAGCACGGCAGGGACGCAACTGGTCGCCGAGATCCCTGGCGGCGAGTCCTTAATGAGACGATCGCTCATCGATCATGTCGCCAACGTCAACGGCACCCTGTATTTCGCGGCCGGTCGACGTGGCTCGACCTCGCAGTTGTGGAAGTCCGATGGCACCCATAGTGGCACGGTTATGGTGTTCGATGCCCAACAAGGCTTGACCGATCCGCACACGTCAATTTACTGGACCGCGAATGTCAATGGGACCTTGTTCTTCGACGTTCGTTCATCGAACGACGATCAGTTGTGGAAGAGCGATGGCACGAGCAACGGCACTACGCTGGTAAGCGATTTCGGCGAGCATCGGTTGGTCTCCCCCAATGCGGTGAATGGAACGCTCTTTTTCGTTGAGCGAGAAATTCAGTATCCCAACGGCAATTCCAACGTCACTCGCCAACTCATGCGATCCGACGGAACGAGTGCCGGGACGTATAGCCTGGCAAGCTTCGACGATGAATATCCGTTACCAGCTTGGACGGTAAATTACCCAGCACATATTGCTGTTGGTGAAGATCCGCCGATTTATGCACCTCCGGATCAGAACTCCAC
>CAYLYE010000137.1:7989-17176 GCA_964387325.1 uncultured Planctomycetaceae bacterium | reverse complement strand
GTGCGCGGGGCACGCTTACGCGGCGCGGCGTTCGAGGATCGAACGAGATGGTCGCGCGGTGGTCGTGGGTGCCAGTTGAGCCACGATCTGATCGCAGCAGAAGGAACGCAATTCTCCTGCGTCGCGCCGCCGCACGACATGCTTGAGCCAAGCGTCGAGCAGCGCCCAGCCACGCACGGGCGAAGCCGCGATCTGTGCGGCATCGATCGAGATGTGGGCAAAGCTCTGCTCGCCACAGGCGCGGTCCACGATGCCGCGGGTCGCCGACAAGCTGTTACCCAACAGGCTCATGGCCGCGGGGAGTTCGCGTACACCCCAGCGCAACCAGCGAGGCCGGGCATCGAGCGTTCCGCGTCGACCTCGGGCCAGCAACTGCTGCCAAAGCGTGACGGCAAAGCCTTGCACGGGTCCGCTGCGTACGGCTGAGATGCCGAGCTTGAGCAGCAAATCGACATGCCCCACGCGGCATCCTTCGGCCAACAACAGGCTCGACAGACCGCGACCTTGCGCACGAGCGCGTTTCAATTGAGCCGCCATATCGCGCGCGAACTCGGCGCGCGTGCGCTGAGTGCCGACAAGCGCGGCTCCGGCATGCAAGGCGACTTCATGACTGGCGTCCTCGACCATCCATTCGCTCATCGGATGGGCCACGTCCGTGAGCCCCCAGGTCGCGACGAGCTGTGCCGCGTTGAGCCGTTCGAGGACACCTTGCGCTACCTGTCCCAAGATGGGTAATCGGCTCTGATCGGTCGACCAATCGACGTCCACCGTGACGATCAATGCGGCCGCTGAATCCTGCACCGACATACGCGCTCTCCTCCGTGCATGAAACGCCCGTTGCGGGGCGCAAACTGACGTGTATCGAGTGCTTGGCGAGGGAAAGATCTCATCGTGGCACACTCATCTTTGTGCCATCTCGATGCTGCTGGATCGCGTGTTGCTCCGTCCGCGATCGGGCCGAACTCGCCTCGCCTGACGCTCGACACTCCTGTACAGAGAATTGGTCGACTGACACGCTAACGGCTCTGGAGCGAACGAACGACAGGCCGCAAGCATGGAAATTCCGGACTTGTTCGCGTCGTAGGCGCGACACGATATGCGCGGGGTGCTTTTGCCCCTCGTCCGGCTAGGTACGGGGCCGTTGTACGTGAAACTGAAGCGGTCAAGCCGATCGAACGAGCTGCGGTCGCTGCGAAACATCGGCGATCGTAACGATTGCAACGAGGCGCGTGAGTTCCCAAGCCGGCGACTCCGTCGCCGCAATACCTCGGCGACGGAGTCGCCGGCTTGGAGCGGATCGTACAATGGCCTTACGTGCGGCCGCAGGCCTCGACGATGGCATTCACGAGCCCCTGCATCGTGTACTCCCGGGCCTCGACTGCGGGCTCGAAACCCAACTCACGCAACGTCGACGAAGTCACCGGGCTGATGCTCGCTAGCCGCGTCCGTTGCAGATCGGAGCCGAAGAGCTGCACGATCGACCGGGCAATCGCGGAGCTGGTGACCGTGACCCAATGGATCCGGCCGGTCGACAGATCGGCGGCGACCTCGGGGAGCGGCGAGATGACGTCGGTGCTGCGATACGCGACCACCTGCGTGACGGCTCCCCGGGCGGAGAGCAAACGCTCGGCGAGCACTTCGCGGCCACGACTGGCGCGGATGAGCAGAAAGCGTTGCCCCGCCGCATCGACGCTCAGTGCGTCGGCCAGCGCCTCGGCCCGATATTCTTGCGGCACACGGTCGGCGCGCAAGTGGTAGGCGAGCAGCGCCTGATCGGTGCCGGGACCGATCGCCGCGAGCCGTGTGCGGCCAAGCACGCGCAGGTCACGTTGCGTCGCCAGGATACGATCAAGGAATGCCCGCACCCCATTGGCGCTCGAGAAGACGACCCAATCGAACGAGCCTTGGACCAAGTCATCAATGGCGCGGTCGACGGGCGCCCAGTCGTCGGGCTCGCGCAACTCGATCGCCGCGTGGCTATAGACCGCCGCACCGGCTGATTCGAGCAACTCGCGGAGCGGTTCGGGCCCCGGCGTCTCGGGGCGCGTGACCACGATCCGCTGGCCAAACAGCGGGCGGCTGGCGAACCAGTTCACCGTGGCCTCGGTGGTCACGACCTCGCCGACAATAAAGATCACCGGCGGCCGGAGCCGCTTTTGCTCGACCAGCGCCGGCAGCGAATTGAGCGTCGTGCGGTACACGGTCTGATCGGGCCAGGAGCAGCGCCGCACGACCGCCACCGGCGTCTGCGGACTCTTGCCCCCCTCGATCAGCAGCCGCGACCATTGGCCCACGGTCGTGACGCCCATGTAGAACACGAGCGTGCCCGGAAAACTGGCCAGGGCGCGGTAGTCGATCAACGGCGTCGATTTTTCGTCGTTCTCGTGACCGGTCACGAGGGCAACGGCGCTGGCGCTGTCGCGATGGGTGATCGAAATACCGGCGTGCGAGCCGGCTGCCAGTGCGGCGGTGATACCCGGCACGATCTCGAGCGACACCCCCGCCTCGACGAGCGCATGGGTCTCTTCGCCAATTCGGGCGAACACGGCTGGGTCCCCACTCTTGAGCCGCACCACCCGTTTTCCGGCCTGGGCTGCTTGGATGAGCCGTTCGTTGACTTCGGCTTGAGTCATGATCCGGTCACGGCCATGCCGACCAAGGCAAACGAGTTCAGCATCTTTGCGAGCCGCCGCGAGCACCTGTGGATTGACCAGATAGTCGTAGACGATCAGATCGGCGGCGGCGACGGCGTTGTGACCGCGTAGGGTGATGAGCCCTGGATCGCCTGGTCCGGCCCCCACAAGGATGACGTGGCCGATAGAATGAGGAGGCGACTTGGGCATGCGACGAGGTCGTGTTAAACTAAGGGGCAGTAAAGAGCGGGGTGGCCAGTGTGGTCCCGCGGAGCAAAACGTTCGATTTGTTCAGTCAACTCTCGTGGTGTGAAAATCTCGCATGTCGCCTGCCCCTCCCGCTGCACCGCCCCCCAACGATGATAAACCATCGGTGCGTCAACCGATCCCCCCCGGCGTGCGTCGTCGTTTGCAGCAGTGCTTCGAGCACGGCAGCAAAATGGCCGCCAAGGGGGACTACGACTACGCGACCGAGATGTACACGCAATGCGTGTCAGGGGACCCTGCCAACGTCATCTACACTCGCAACTTCTTGGGCAATCTTGCCAAGAAATATAACAACAACAAGAAGGGGAGCAAACTGGCCTCGATTCAGGGGCTCGGTACCAAAGGCTCCATGAAGAAGGCGGTCCTGTCCAAGGACTGGAAAGGAACCATCGCTGCGGGCATCGAGCTACTGAAGCTCAACCCCTGGGACACGGGCGTGCTGATCGACATGGCCCGGGCTTGCGAAGCGCTTGAATGCGATGAGACCCAACTCGAGTATTTGCGGATGGCGCTCGACGCCGACAAGGAGGACGTCGAGGTCAATCGTGTTTCTGGTCGCGCTTTGGGTCGTCAGGGAGTGTTCGACGAGGCCATCGTCTGCTGGGACCGGGTCCGTCGCGCCAAACCGACCGACGAAGAGGCGACCCGCGCGATCCAGAATTTGCAGATCGAAAAAACGATTCACAAGGGGGGCTACGAAGACGCGCAAAGCACGCGTGACGCGCGGCTCAATCGTGGCGGCGACGAAGAGGATGACGAAACCGCTCGGCTGACGCCCGAAGCCCGCTTGCAACGGCAAATCGACAAAGACCCGACGAACATCGACAAATACATCGAGTTGGTCGATCTGCTCTCACGTGATGAGAAGTACGACGAAGCCGAGAAGGTGCTGCAAAAGGCGCTCGCGGCCTCGGGGGGGAGCATGCAAATCGCCGAGCGGCTCGACGACGTGCAGATTCGTCGCGCCCGCCAGCAACTCGAAATCGCTAAGAAACAGGCCGAGGCCGACCGTACCAAAGAGGCGGTCGAACTCTACAACCGGATGCGAGCCGAGTTGAACCACAAAGAGATCGAGGTGTATGCCCACCGTGTCGAGCGATACCCGGCCAACACCGGTTTCCGCTACGAGTTGGCGATCCGCCTCCAGAAATCGGCCAAGCCGCAGGAAGCGATCAAGCTGCTGCAAGAGTGCCGCGGCGACATCAAGCGGCGGACCGCGGTGCTGATGGCCCTGGGACGGTGTTTTTTTGACATCAAGCAGTACGAACTGGCGTTGAACAATTTCCAGGCGGCGGTCGAATCCGAGGCCAGTCTCCAGAGCGAGGAAAAGAAGCAGGCCCTGTACGCTGCCGGGACACTGGCCTTTCAGCTCAAAGACTACGAAAAGGCCAAAAAGAACCTGAACGAACTGGCCAGCCTCGATTTTGCCTATAAAGACATCTCCAAGTGGCTGGACAAGCTCCGACAATTACGCGATGATGATGGGTCTTACACCAGTGAGTAATTCGATCTGTTATTGACTAGGACCTGTTTTCGGATTTCCCCACCGCCATGCCCAATACCAAAAGCGCCAAAAAGCGTCACAAGCAAAACCTTCAACGTCGAGCCTACAACCGCGCCTACAAGGCCGGAATCAAGACGCAACTCAAGGAAGTCCGTGGGGCCGTCAAAGAAGGCGATATGGCCAAGGCTGCCGAAGGCGCCAAGGTCACGGCCAAGAAGGCCGACCAAGCCGCCAGCAAGGGTGTGATCCATCGCAACGCCGCCGCCCGCATCAAGTCGCGGTTGTCGGCTTCGCTGAAAAAGGCTAAGCAAGCCGCAAAGGCCTAAGGGCCTGCGTTCGCTTTTACATCCTCCTCGCTAGCCGCGACTTCTCCACTGTTAGCCGCGACGCGGCGAGCGGAGCGCGTAAACGTCGCGCAACCGGACCGGCTCGCCATCGTTACGCGCTCCGCTGCGCGTCGCGACTAACTGAGAACCGGAAACGGAGCGCCCTCCGCTCACCCCAGCAGCACGGGTCGTTCGCCGCCGTCGGGACCTTCTCGATGCTCCCATTCCTTGCGCAACTCACCCAGCGCATAACAGCACAGATCAAACTGCGCGCTCAGTCGTGAGAGCAGATCGTTTTCCTCGGGCGGATCGCTGGGGATCGTGCTGGCAATAAAATACGCACGCTTCCCTTCCCGGCGATAGTCGAGTAGCGCGTCGAGACGCGTTTGCCGCCGACGATGCTCGACCGTCTCGGGAAACAGCCCGGCCCAGAACAACGTGAAGTCGCCGATATGGCGATGGACCTCACGCTTCGAGTCCCCCTGACGCACCTCGGCTTCGAGCAGCATCTCGGCCACCTCGTAAAGCCGTCGGCCGTTGGGCTGCCGCACCTTGTAGATGCTGTCGGTGTGGACAAACCGCACCAACAATTGCGACACGTAGTCGACGAGCGGTGGATCGACCATCCCCAACCGAACCTCAAAAGTGTGTTCGGTCAGACCACTGAAAAATCGTTCGATTCCCGCACGGTTGGTGTCCGTCATAATGACACTCCACCGCCTAGTTATTAGACGAGTCCGTTCACGCTCGATGCGCGTCCGTCACTATTCAAGTCTATGCACGTGATTTTCTCAGGGTCAAGGCCACTGCGTCGTTTGGCCGAAATGGGCGGATATTCTGAGGTCGACACGGCGCTGATTTGCCCGATATTCCTTGTATGCCGGACGGTGCCCTGCGTAGACTAACGATCAGCCCCTTGGGTTTTATTCCTTCCCCGGACATTTGCCGAGCAATGCCATGCGACTTTCCTGGCTCGCCGCCGTGTGGTTGGTTGCCCTGAACTCGCTACCGGCTTCGGGCCAGTACTATGGCCCTATGATGGGCGTGTCTCCGTATGGCTATTACCCCGCTCAGCGTGTGATGCAGTATGGCTTCACCACGCCATACGGAGCATTCTATCAAGGCTGGTCCTACGGTACGCCGTACACTTATGTGCCGCCGACCGGCTATGTGCCGGGGGGCTTTATTCCCGGTGGTTACGTGACCCCCGGCGGCTACGTGGCCGGTTATGCCCCTGGTTTTGCGCCAGCCTGGGGTGGCGCGTACGTCTCGACACCGCTGGTCTTGCCAGCCGAGTCGCTCTACGGTCCGCAAGCGGTCCAGCGATTCATGGGGACGCTCCCGACGACGTTGCCGACGACGCCCCCGGTCACGGTGTCGCCCACAACTCCAGCAGCTACGACCGTCACACCACCGCCCGTGGGCTTTGGTGTGCTGGCGGGTAACGGTGCCGGTGTGGCTCAGCCCGTGGTGGTCAATCGCCCCCGCGCCTCGAACGACGCCTCGAAAGCGCGCGCCCTCGAACTGCTGCATCAAGGGGACGAGCACTTTCGAGCGCAGCGGTACACGCAAGCCTTGTCACGCTACAAAGACGCGGCGGCCAATGCTCCGGACGTCGCTGAAGCCTATTTTCGTCAAGGCTGGGCGCTCACCGCATTGGGACAACTCGACAACGCGCAGCGATCGTTACGTCGGGGCTTCGAACTCAGGAGCGATTGGCCCAACAGCCCCTTCCAACTTCGCGAGCTGTACGGCGACAATCCGCTCGTACTCGATACGCACCGCGAGGCATTGCTACGCGCACAACAGGATCGACCGCTCGAAGCAACCCCCGTGTATTTGCTCGCGCTGTTCGATTACTTTCGGGGCGAGCGTGCCGCGGCCCGAACGCTATTCGCAAAGGCTAAGGAACTCGAACTGGGAGACCCACGGCCGATCCAAGCGTTCCTCGACGTGCTCAACGCCGCGCCACCACCGATGCCCCGACAGTAATTACTATTCGAGGTCACGCGCCCTAATCGTCGCGCCGACTGCCGTTGGCTCGCATGAGCAGGTAAAGCAGCGTGAGAATGGCTTGCAACGTGCCCGCAACATACGTCCAAGCGGCCGCGTTCAACACTCGATTCACGTAATAAAAGCCTTGCTGATCGATCACCCCGAGATCGACCAGTTGACGCTTGGCGCGTGCGCTGGCGTCGAACTCGACGGGCAAGTTGACCAACTGAAAGAACACCACGCCCGAGAACAGCGCCACGCTGGCCCAGACGAGCCATGGCAGATGCGCAAACAAGCCGATGGTGAACAGCGTCATGCTAAAGCCGCCGCCGAAATTGGCCACCGGCACGGCCGCGTTGCGGATAATAAGAGGCGCGTAGGCCGAGGCATCCTGAATCGCGTGACCCGCCTCGTGCGCGGCAATGCCCACGGCGGCCATCGAACGCGACCCATACACCTCCGGGCTGAGACGCAGCACCTTCGCGCTCGGGTCGTAGTGATCGGTCAACTGACCGGGGATCTGTTCGATCTCGACATTGTGGAGCCCGGCGTGATCGAGCACGTAGCGGGCCGCTGCCGCGCCGGTCATGGGAGCTGGCACCTGCTGCGCCTCGCCATAGGCTGATTTCACCCGAGCTTGAGCCCAAAATGCCAGCAGCAGCGCCGGGGCGAGAATAATGAAATACATCGGGTCGAAAAACATGTCATTTTCCCTTCGTGGGTCACAAACTCGGTGACTTCAGGAGCGATTTGAACTGTCTGTGTTCCGCACCTCTCCCTTGACGGGAGAGGTCAGCGAGCGAAGCGAGCTGGGTGAGGGTGATGGAAGCGTCGTTCAAGCAACGTCCCCCTCACCCCTGCCCTCTCCCGCGAGGGGAGAGGGAGTGCATCGAAATCCTCTTGCTGGATCGTACATAGGCAACGATGGGGTCGCCCAGTCGTGTGGCCGCGGCGAGCCGAGTTTAGTCCGCTCGACGCTCTTATTCTACGTATCGCCGACGCCAAGGTTGTCAATTTGCTCGATCTCACGATGTGCCAAGCAGTTAGTGACGTCGGTTTTTTACCTTTCGACGCCCTGGTGTGATCGGCAGCCCCTTGCGAGCTGCGGCATATTTTAGCTAGATTCGCTATTTACTTGGATCGATACCATTTCGCGTGGTATTTTTTCTACACTTCCTCGGTGTGGCCTGCAGGTCAGTCAGGCCTCGGGCCGAAACGGTGTTGACGGCCCGCACCTTAGTTACGCGGCCAAACTTTCCGCCGCAGCGAGTCTCCCCTGCCATGCTCAACGTGCTCTACCATCGTCCCTGGCTGTCGCTCGTCACGCTGCTCACACTGCTGAGTGTCTCGGGCTGTAGCGATACCACCTCGACTCCGGTCGTGGCCACGACCGGTAAACCGTCGACGGCCGAGACCGTCGCGCTCCCCAGCGAGGAGTCGCTCCGCACGACGCTCGACGAGACGATCGAGTTCACACGGCAACGCAAGCTGAGTCCTCAAGTGAACAACGCTTGGCAGATCGTCCACGCACTGCTCGCCTACGGTGACGAACTCGAGTTGGACGAGCGTGAGTCGAACCGAGTTGTGCCAGCCCTGAGTTGGTTGCTCTCGGGCGGCAAGGTGAAGGGCTGGACCCTGGTGCCCGGCGAGAAAGGGCTCGAATCGATCATGGAGCCCGGCGAGAAGATTGGCCAGGGGCACGAAGATCAGTGGCTCGGATACCTAGCCCATTGCGGCGTGGCGCTCAACGGACCGGGCGTCCCTCTGGACCGTGAGATTGTCGTCAACGGAAAAAAATTCACCGTCCGCGATTTGCTCGAACAAGCGAAGTGGGACGTGTACGATGGGATGGAAGCCACCTGGACTCTGATGGGAACGAGTGTCTACCTGCAGCCCACGGACCGCTGGATGGCCAAAGACGGCACCGAGTGGTCGATCGAACGGCTCTTGGCCCATGAGGTGCAAGTGAAACTTTCCGAGAGCGCCTGCGGCGGCACGCATTGCATGTACGGCGTCGGCTCGGCCGTGCTCAACTATGCCAACACCGGCGGCGAGTTGACCGGCGTCTGGAAGACAGCCTACGACAAAGTTCTTGATACGATTCGCCGCGCTCGCGAGTTCCAGCAGCCTGATGGCGGCTTCTCGACGATGTTCTTCGAACGCTCGGCCAACTCGCCCGACATTGCCTTGCGCATCAACTCGACCGGCCATATGTTCGAGTACCTCGCCTTGGTGCTCGACGACGAACAAATCCGCGAGCCGTGGATGCAACGCGCCTGCTGGTTTCTCATGAAGCAGCTCAAGGCGACGCAAGACGTGCCGCTCGAGTGTGGCGGACTGTATCACGCAGCCCACGGCTTGAAACTGTATCGCGATCGGCTCTTTGGCCCCGCCGCGCCCAGCACGCCATCGACGACGAATCCTGCGTTGGCCAAGACTCCCGCCGGGGACGACAGTGCCCC
>CAYLYE010000137.1:0-7979 GCA_964387325.1 uncultured Planctomycetaceae bacterium | reverse complement strand
GCAAGTAACGCGCTCGGCGCTCGCTCCCACAGAGCCGGTCCATCTCGGCGCCTACTTGTTCGCCCCCGCCCTACCAAGCGACAGGGTGGCTGGCGTTTTGCGTCAGCAAAACCCGGCTCTCTGAGGCGGTGTCAAAGGTGATTCACCGGGTTTTGCTGACGCAAAACACCAGCTACCCTCAACATTGACGTTCACTCTCACGGACACACTCGTGAAACGATTGCCCTGTCACCAGGCAGTCCAGCCGCCGTCGACGAGCAGATTCTGACCGGTGATGTAGCTGCCGGCGTCGCTCACCAGCAGCAACAACGCCCCTTTCAGCTCATGGGGCAAACCCATGCGTCGCTGCGGCACCTTGCCGCACAGCCTCCGCTCCATCTCCGGGTGAATGCCGCCCGGAATCGGAAACGGTCCCGGGCTCAGACAGTTGACCCGCACGCGATCGGCGGCCCAGTACACGGCCAAGTGTCGCGTCATGTGAACGGTTCCCCCTTTGAGCGCGTGATACTGCACGGGACTCGCCACGCTCACCCCCTCGTAGGCGTCCGGATACGAGCCCACGACGCCGTACATTGAGCCGATCATCACGATGCTCGCCGGCACCGCGCGGCTCACGGCGTGGTCGCGTAGCTGCCGCGCGAGCATGAAGTACGCCGTATTGTTGCGTTGATGCTCATCGAATTCCTCGGCCGTGACGTTGGTCAGATCATGGGCCGCCGACGCGCGGCTGACTGCGTTGTTGACCAGAATGTCGAGCTGTCCACCGCAGCGCTGCACTGCCTGGGCAAACCCCTGCTGCCGCGACGCTTCGTCGAGATGATCGAGCGCCACGCCGTGATGCTTAATCCCCGGGCCTCTCGGGAGCGTATCGGCGAACGCTTGTGCCTTGGCCTCCTCGCGGCTGGCAACGACGACGCATGCGCCGGCCTCGGCCAGCGCCCGACACAGTGCCGAGCCCAGGTGCCCTGAGCCGCCGGTCACCAAAGCCGATCGGCCGCGCAGATCGAAGAGTTCTTGAATCGTCGGTTCACACTCCGGTAACGTCGGCATCGAGAGTAACTCCGATTGTTGTGTCAGCCATTGCGCCATCAATACCTGAGCCGGGGGTGTGAGCCCCGGATAACGTTGCACACGAATCACATGTGACATTTGCGAGGCATTATCGCACGCGCTGCTCAAACCGCAATCGGCGCCTCATCGAGTGCGGTTGCCCAGCGACACCGAACAAAACTTGCCTCGTGCGGAACCATCCGGTCTAATCGGGGTTGAAACCTGCTGAGCCCCTTTGGCTCGCTGAGCAGGGCACCACGATTCGCCGACTGTATTTTCCGGAGAAACACTCGATGTCACGCAACAACCAACCTCGCCCCTGCTCCGATTGCGAAGCGGGCTCGAATCTTGATCTCTCGGTCGGTCGCCGTGAGTTCCTCAAAACCACCGCCGCGGTCGGTACCGCCGCCGCTTGGCCTGCCTGGGCCGAGGCCCAAGCCGCCAAGCCCTCGGGCACCCCCGAGTCGCTCGTCAAACAACTCTATGACCGACTCACCGAAGTCCAACGCAAGGAAGTCTGCTTCGCCTGGGATCACACCGACGGACAGCGAGGCTTGCTGCGAACCCGGGTCGCCAACAACTGGCATATCACCAAGCCCGTGATCAACAGCAAGTTCTTCACCGACGATCAACGTGAACTGATTACGGCGATCTTTGAAGGGATGGTCCAGCCCGACTGGCACAAGCGGTTCTACAAGCAACTTGATGACGACGCGGGCGGTTTTGGCGAGGACCAGAACATCGCCATCTTTGGCACCCCCGGCGGCAAAGACAAATTCGAGTTCGTGATGACCGGCCGACACATGACCATCCGCTGCGACGGTAACTCGACCGAGCATGTGGCCTTTGGCGGACCGATTTTCTACGGCCACGCGGCCGAGGGGTTCGACGAAGCGGCCGACCACAAGCGAAATATCTTCTGGCACCAAGCGCTCGAGGCCAACAAGATCTACGGCATGCTCGACGGTAAGCAGCAAAAGCTGGCACTGGTGCCCAAGCTGCCGCGCGAACAGGCCGTCGGCTTCCGTCCCAAGAGCGAGTTGCCCGGCATTCCGGTCACCGAATTGTCGGCCGATCAAAAAGGTCAGTTGCAAAAAGTGCTTGCCGTACTGCTCGAACCGTATCGTCAAAGCGATCGGGACGAGGTCACGCAGTGCCTCAAGACCCAAGGGGGCATCGACGCTTGCTCGCTGGCGTTCTATGAGCAGGGTGATCTGGGGAACGACAAGGTCTGGGATTGCTGGCGACTCGAAGGCCCGTCGTTCGTCTGGTACTTCCGTGGCACGCCTCACGTCCACGTCTGGGTCAACGTCGCCGCCGATCCTTCGGTAAAGACCAACGCGTAAGGACCATCACACATCGACTTGGACCGGCTATGGCGACCTTGCTCCCATAGCCGGTCCGTCTCGGACCGGATGGGCGATGCTCACCCAATCACCGGGTACATTTCACGAATCGATTCACGCCGCGCGGCCGATCACGTCCGGTCCCAGAGGGACCGGCTATGCAGATGAGGTGCCGGGGGGATCGATACGCACGCGGCGACCATCGAGTTGCACGCGGCCTTGGCCGATCAGACGCAAGGCCTCGGGATAGGCGACACACTCTTGCTCGAAAACCCGTGTGGCCAATTGCTCGGGTGTGTCGCCATCGCGAACCTCGACCGTCCGCTGCAAAATGATCGGCCCATGATCGAACTGGTTGTCAACAAAATGCACCGTGCAGCCGCTGACCTTCGCGCCGTAGTCCAACACCGCCTCGTGGACATGATGACCATACATCCCATGACCACAGAATGCCGGAATGAGTGACGGGTGGATGTTGACAACACGCTGAGCGAAGTCGTCGGGGATCGGCACGAACTTGAGGAAGCCGGCCATGACGACCAGATCAACCTCGGCGCGGCGAATCGCGTCGAACACCGCGCGGCCGTAGGCCTCGTCGGAGTCGACTCGCTTGCGCTCGAGCACGACGCTCGGCACGTTCGCCCCTGCGGCATATTGCAAGCCGCCGGCCTTCGGGGTGCTCGATACAACGAGTTTCACCCGGGCGTTGAGTGTGCCACGGTCGATCTCGGCGAGTAAATTGCGTAGCGTCGTGCCGCCGCCACTAATGAGCACGGCCAAGCGCAGCGGAGAACGAGGCTCAAGCGACACGGGCTATCACACGTCCACAAAAAGGAACATCCGAGCCGGGGACGTTAGCCCCCGGCTCGGATAGAGTTGAATCCTGGACGTGTATCGTACACCAAACGCAACGTTGTCCAAGTGGCGAGACTTACACCAACTCGCGGATCACGTCGCGGCGTTCGAGGATGTAGCGGGGCCGGCCAGTGAAGTCGATAAACGTGCTGGCCGGGTCAATGCCCAAGTGCCGATACACGGTCGCCAGGACATTCTCGGGTCGATACGGCAAATCGGCGGGGACCTCACCCTTGTCGTTGCTGGCCCCAACGACTTGGCCGACCTTCAAGCCGCCACCCGACATGAGGACGCTCATCAAGCTCCCCCAGTGATCGCGTCCCGCGCTGCGATTAACGCGTGGCGTGCGGCCAAACTCGCCCATCGAGACAAACAGCACGTCCTGGTCGAGGCCGCGCTCGTAGAGCTCGGAAATCAAGGCGGCGACGGCGCGGTCGTACTGTGGCCCCTTGGCCTGCATACGCTGCGCGATGTTCGTGTGGTCGTCCCAAGAGTCGTTCATCCGCAACGTGACGAACGTCACCCCGGACTCGACCAAACGGCGAGCCAAGAGCGCCATCTGGCCAATCGTCGAGTGGCCATAACGTTCGCGGGTCGATTCACTCTCGCGCGACAACTCGAACGCCTGCCGAGCTCGATCGCTGGTGAGCATCTCGAACGCCTGCTGGGTGAACGAGTCGAAGGCGGCCGACACCCCTTCGTTGTCGATCATACGGCGATGCACGTCGAGCGAGTCGAGCAACCCGCGACGCGAACCCAAGCGATTCAGGGTCAAATCCCCTTCGATCGACAGGTTGTTGACGCGGAACTCTTCCTTGTTCGGATCACCATCGACGATGAACGGGTTGTAAGCTTTGCCGAGCCACGTGGCGTTGCCAAAGCGCATCGCCCGGGGCATCGAGATGAACGCGGGCATGCCCGGCTGGTTCGGACCACGCAGCCGCGCCGTGATCGCGCCGATGCTCGGCATCTCGTTGTCACGGTTCTGGTTGTTGCGCAGGTAATAGCCCGTCTGCGTCAGGTGCGAACTGGTGCCGTGACTAGAATTGTCATGGGTAATCGAACGAATGATTGCCAGCTTGTCGGCGATCTTGGCTTGCTCGACCATCAACTCGCTGAACTGCACGCCGGCGAGCGCGGTGTCGATCGTGTCGAGCGGGCCGCGATACTCGATCGGCGCGTTGGGTTTCGGATCGTAGGTCTCGAAGTGCGTCGGGCCACCGGCCAGCTCGAAGAAAATGACGCTCTTGGGTGTCGAGGTGGCTTGCCCGGCCTGAGCCCGCAGGGCCAGCACCTCGGCCAAGCTCAGGCCACCGAAGGCCAGCGCCCCCAGCTTGAGAAATCCACGACGCGGCAGACCATCGCAACACGCAACATCGCGACCCGTAAAGGTAAGCATGGGGAGAGGGCTCCAAGGCGGGGATAAAAGCAGGCAGGACTTCGCATCCAAAGATGCTCATATGTCTGGATTATCGGCACAGCACGGCTCGGGTCAAGAGGATTCTCGGGAATTTGGCTCCCGATGCGGTGCGACGACCCGACGGATTTGACACCCTCACGCCCCCTCCGCACAATCGAGCTAGCAAGTTGCGCACGTGTCGTGTGTCGAGAACGCCTCGCCCCGCCGTGAGCGCTTGCCGAATAAGGACCTGTTATGACGAACTGGCAAAGCGGATGGCTGTTGGGTCTCGTGTTGCTCGCGGGCTGCGGGCGCGGCGCGTATGAAGAGCGGCTCAAAACCGCGCTCGTCGAAGTCGACTATCAAGCGCGATTCGCCGGTCTCGATCTCAAGCCCGAGCCGATCGGCCGACATCCGATCGAAGTGCGGATTCCGGCAGCGTTCACCGCCGCGCCATTGAATGCGGGAATCAAGTCGATGCGAATCACACCGGAGACGCGCAATCCTAGCAATCCGAACGAGGTCCTGGCACCCACGTACCTCAATCCGCCGTTTGCACAATTACCCGGCGCGGTACTGTGCATTCAATACCTCGTGCCTCCGCAAGGGAACAACTCCACGCCGATCGGTGTGTATCTGGGTGCAGTCCCTGCGGACAACGACAAAACCTGGGCCGACACGATTCGCGATCAGCTGCGCCAATCGCTCCCCGACGTGAAAGACATCGAGTGGAAAAGCGAGACGATCGACACCACCGACAAGAAAAAGCAAGCGTATCAGGTGATCCGCGCGTCGGGCGACGGGGGCTTTTGGCAGTTCGGCTACGTCGAGCCGCGTCCGATGCCGTTGGTGGTCGACATCTGCGTGGTCGAGAAAGATGGCTGGCGGATCTTCCTCGCCTTGGCTGGCTCGAAACAGGCGCAAGGCACCTTCGACCCCGACAAACTGTGCCCGCTGATGGTCGGCACGCTGAAGGTCAAAGCTCCGCCGGCGCAAACTAACTGATCGCAACTCCCAAGCCGGCGAATGGTCGCCGAACGACCGTCGGCACTGCCGACGGCTTGGGTACGCACTCGCGCCGCGAAGTAGCGATTTCCCCTCGGCTTGACCGAATTGATCGCTTGCCGCCGGGGGCCTATTGACCGATAATCGCCCCTTTCGTGCCCACGGACAGCCGCTCAGGGATGGTCGCGGTGCCGTGTCGTAAGACTGACAAGGGAAATGCGTTATGGCGTTCGATAAGGTTGAGACGCAGGTCGATTTTCCAGCCCTGGAACGAGCCACGCTCCAGTTCTGGCAGCAAGCTGATGTGTTTGAACGCCTGCGACAAAAAAATCAGGGCGGGCCACGCTGGTCGTTCCTCGATGGTCCCATCACGGCCAACAACCCGATGGGGGTCCATCACGCCTGGGGACGCACCTACAAAGACCTCTACCAGCGCTACCGCGCCATGAAGGGCTGCGAGCTACGCTATCAAAACGGCTTCGACTGCCAAGGCCTATGGGTCGAAGTCGAAGTCGAAAAGGAACTCAAGCTCAGCAGCAAACGCGATATCGAGAACCTCGTCAGCGGCGACAAGTTCGCCAGCATCGATCGCTTTGTCTCGCTCTGCAAAGAGCGCGTCGATCGTTTCGCCCGACGGCAAACCGATCAATCCATCCGACTCGGCTACTGGATGGATTGGGATCGCGACGAAGATTGGGCCAAACGAAGCGACGACCGACGCAGCTACTTCACCATGTCGGAGCGGAACAACTACACGATCTGGAGCTTTCTGAAAAAGTGCCACGATCGCCGGCTGGTCTATAAGTCGTACGACGCCATGCCCTGGTGCGGCCGTTGCGGCACGGGCATCAGCCAGCAGGAAATGAACGAAGGCTATCAGCTCGTCGCGCATCGCAGCGTGTTCGTCAAGTTTCCGCTCCGCGACAAGCCGGGCGAGAACCTGCTCATCTGGACCACCACTCCCTGGACGCTATCGAGCAACGTCGGAGCGGCCGTCAACCCGTCGCTCACGTATCTGCGACTGAAGCACAAAGACGAATACTACTATGTCGCCAAGGGAGCGCTGACTGCCGCGCGGCTCGAAGAGCAATTCAAGCGTAAAGAATGGGTCGAAGGCGTACCCAAGCTGCGTACTGTCGAGCAGCTCTTCAAGGAGAAAGGGGGCTACGAACTCGCCGGCGAGATCGCAGGCAAGGACATGGTCGGCTGGCGGTACGAAGGCCCGTTCGATCATATCGAGGCGCAGAACACGCCGCTCGGCTACCCGGCTGACGTGGCCGCGAATGCCTACACGGCCGAATGGACTGACGGTAAATCAGCCGCTCAATCGCATAAAGTCGTTGCGTGGGACATTGTCGGCGAGACCGAGGGGACCGGCATCGTTCACATTGCCCCCGGTTGCGGCAAAGAGGACTACCAACTTGGCAAGGTACAGGGACTCCCGCCCGTCGCCCCCTTGGATGACAGCGGCACCTTTTTGTCCGGCTTCGGCGAGCTCGCGGGTAAGTCGGCGCTCGATCCGGCCACGACCGACTGGATCTTAGATTATTTGCAGAAAAAGAATCGCCTGCTCACGGTCGAAAAGTATCCGCACAGCTACCCACACTGCTGGCGCTGCAAGACCGAGCTGCTCTTCCGACTGGTCGACGAATGGTTCATCGAGATGAGCTGGCGCGACGAGATCAAGCAGGTCGTGCAAGACGTGACCTTCCTGCCCGAGTCGATCAACGGCAAAGCCCGCGAGCTGGACTGGCTCAACAACATGGGCGACTGGATGATCTCGAAGAAACGGTTCTGGGGCTTGGCATTGCCCATCTGGGTTTGCGAGAGCGAGGCGTGTGGCGCGTTCGACGTGATCGGTTCGCGCGAAGAGCTCAAGTCGCGCGCGGTCGAGGGCTGGGAGCAATTCGATGGGCACTCACCGCATCGCCCCTGGATCGATCTGGTGAAGATCAAGTGTACGAAATGCGGCGGCAAGTCGAGCCGCATCGGCGACGTCGGCAACCCTTGGCTCGACGCGGGCATTGTTCCCTACTCGACCGTTAAGTACGACACGGACCCGGCCTACTGGGAAAAATGGTTCCCGGCCGACATGATCACCGAGTGCTTTCCGGGCCAGTTCCGCAATTGGTTCTACGCCATCCTCGCGATGAGCACGATGATGACCGGTCGCGCGCCGTTCAAAACGCTGCTCGGTCACGCGCTCGTGCGCGACGAGCATGGCGACGAGATGCATAAGTCTAAGGGGAACGCGATCCCGTTCGAGGGCGCTGCCGACGACGGCTACACGATCCGCGGCCCGCAAGGAGACGGCAACTATCCGC
>CAYLYE010000136.1:14906-17205 GCA_964387325.1 uncultured Planctomycetaceae bacterium | reverse complement strand
CCCGTCGCGGTTCGCGTCCCAGCCTTCCATCGGATGAATGCACCAACGATTGCCGACACGCACGTCACCTACTTGCAGCGACTCGGCGAGCGGCGACCCCTCAGCGGCGCTGAGCGATCGGTCATCGCACGGCAGCTCAACGCCGAGCGACGCGACATGCGCCCGGAACGCCTCGACCTCTTTCAACTGGGCAACTTTCGGATACATCGCTCTCTCGTGCGGGACACTGTGGATTAAAATGCAATCGCTTTTTCTGACCCCCTCTCCCCTTGCGGGAGAGGGACGTTCGCGTCAGCGAACAGGGTGAGGGGGCCGCTCGCACGGGGACACGGACTCTCCCCTCACCCGGCTCACTTCGTTCGCCACCCTCTCCCACAAGGGGAGAGGGTCAGGTGGAATTGTAATCACTCGGCGCGAGTCGGCTACCGGCTGCTCATGGGTTGCCGCTGGCAATGGGCCGTAAAGGGCTGGCGGCGAGGACAAACGTTCGCTGCATGTGATTGCCGAGGAACTCGATCGTCGCCTTGCGCTGGCTCCGACTGCCGCTGAGCGCCACGATCTTGCCGACACCGTACTCCGGATGCGACACCAACATCCCCTGAGCAAACGTCTCGGTCGCGTCACCCTCGTCCGACTCGCTGGCGTGACCGGCCAGCTGCGCGGCGGTTGTCAGGCGTATCGAGCCGAACTGGGGCGTAGCACTCCGTGGAGCCGGTGGCGTTTCCTCCGTAATATCAAAGCTCGGCTCTTCCCATTCGCGCTCGTCGACCCCTTCCAAATCGCCCAGCAGTTGACCATGCTCGCCGGTGTCCAATTCTTCGCGCGGCAACTCGAACAAGAACTGACTGGGCACGACGTACTTGCGTTGTCCGCGAAACTCCCGGAACTTGACCAACGAAAGTTGCAGTTCCTCCTCGGCTCGCGTGATGCCGACAAACAGCAGCCGACGTTCTTCTTCTAGCTCGTCGGCGCTTCCCTGGCTGCGCTCGTGTGGGAGCAGGCCTTGCTCGACGGCCATGATGAACACGACCGGAAACTCGAGCCCCTTCGCCGCGTGCATCGTCATCAGCGTGACTCGATCGCCGTCGCTCTCCCAGTCGTCGGTATCGTTGACAAGGCAGACCTGTTCGAGAAATTCTTCGAGGTGGCCATCGCCCGGGTGCTGCTCGTCGAACTCGCGCGCGGCGGTGAGCAGTTCTTCGATGTTAGCCAGCCGCTCCTGATCTTCTTCGCTCTCCGAGTCGATCAACGCCTGCTTATAGCCCGAATCGGTCAGCACATGCCCAATGATCTCCTCGACCGGCTTGCAGGCTAGCAGGCTAAGCCGATCGAAGAGCGAGACGAACTTGGCCACGTTCACAGGGGCTTTCTTGCCGAGCGACTCGATCAGCCCCGCCTCACGGGCCGCTTCAAGCAACGTGAGGCCGTAACGATTGGCATGTTCGGTCAGTCGGTCGAGCGTCGTTTTGCCAATGGCCCGCGCCGGTCGGTTGACCACTCGCTGAAACGCAACGTCGTCGCGCGGGTTATTCAGCAGCATCAGATAGCCGAGCACGTCTTTGATCTCGGCCCGCTGATAAAACTCGAAACCATGTACCATCTGGTACGGGACACTGTGATCCTTGAGAGCAAACTCGAGCGCGCGCGACAAGGCGTTCACGCGATAAAACACGGCAATATCACGCGGCCTGCGACGGCCCGAGTCGATCATCGTCGCAATCTGCGCGGCGATGTCGTCGGCCTCGTCTTTGTTCGTGGCGTAGGTCATCAGTCGGACCGGAGCGCCTTCGTCGTTCTCGGTGAACAGCCGCTTCTCTTTCCGCCGCTGGTTGTAGCCGATCAATCGGTCGGCCACGCGCAGAATCGCTTTCGTGCTGCGATAGTTTTGCTCCAGCCGCACCACATGCACGTCGGGATAATCACGCTCGAAGTCAAGAATGTTCCCCAGGTTTGCGCCCCGCCAGCCGTAAATCGACTGATCGGGGTCACCGGTCACCGCCAGATTGGGATGATCGAACGACAATGCCCGGGCAATCGTGTACTGCGCCAGGTTCGTGTCCTGGTACTCGTCGATCATCACGTAGCGGTAACGCGCGTCGAGCTCGGCACGCACCTCGGGCGACTCGCGGAGCAGCGTGGCGATGTGCAGCAGCAGGTCATCAAAGTCCACCGCGTTCGACTTCTGCAAGAGCGCCTGATAGCGGGGATACACCTGCGCGACGATCGCCCCCAACGGGCTACCGGGACGCGGTTGATATTCTTGCGCGCGGAACAAATTGTTCTTGGCCGACGAGATTGC
>CAYLYE010000136.1:11300-14896 GCA_964387325.1 uncultured Planctomycetaceae bacterium | reverse complement strand
GATCGAAGTCGAGTTGCTCGATCGCCCGTTTGAGCACGCCGTGGCTGTCGCTCGTATCGTAGATGGTGTAGTTCTCGGACAACCCGACCAGCGGCGCGTACTCACGCAGCAACCGCGCACAGAAGCGGTGGAAGGTGCTGAGCCAGACCGGCTTATTGCCCACCAGCCGCTCAACCCGCAGCCGCATTTCTTCGGCCGCTTTGTTCGTAAAGGTGAGGGCGAGAATCTGCCGCGGCGCGACCCCCTCGCTCAGCAAGTGCGCAATACGGTGCGTGACCGTGCGCGTCTTGCCGCTACCGGGCCCCGCCAGGATGAGCAGCGGTCCGTCGACATGCAGGACCGCCTCGGTCTGAGCGGCCGTCAATCCCTTGAGCAGCGAAGTGTCCAACGTCCGTGGTTCCCTGATGGAGCTGTGTCAACGTCAACGTCTTCATCATAGGCTTGGTGGATGATCGCCTCTAGGGCTCGCTGTACACTTGCTAGCATTTTGCCGTGACAGGCGTGACCGACGGGGTTAAGATCAAGTTATCTTGCAGGAGCGCGTCATGCATCAAGTCAACCTCACCGAGCAACTGTATCAAGAGGCCCAACGCCGCGCGCAGGCCGGTGGGTTCGCGAGCGTCGATGAGTACATCTCACAAGTTTTGTCGCAGGACTTTCAGTTGGACGAGACCGACTTGGAACAATTCTTCACGCCTGAACGATTGGCGCTCGTCGATCAGTCAGCGGTCGATGTGGCGGCGGGGCACGGCCTGACGTTGGATCAAGTCCGCGAGTCGCTCGCTGAGACGAGAGAAGCATGGCTGCAAAATCGCGCCGGCGAACAGTAACGGTCTCTCCCGCTGTCTTATTGAGCCTGCGAGAGATCTGGCTCTGGAACGCGAATCGCTACGGTAGCCGTCATGCCGACGGTTACTTGAAGTTCATCGACTCGGCCATGGAGTCACTGTCGCTACCGGAGAATACTGGCCGACCGATCGTCAATCGACCGGACCTAAACTATTTGCTCATCCGGCGGCGTCAAGGCGGTCATGGACATGTGGCCGTGTTTCAAATGCAGGGCGATCAGGTCGTTGTGTTGCGATTGTTTCACACCGCGCAAGATTGGCTCACCGGCATGAGTGACCCGCCGTCGACGTAGGACCAACCCCGCATCGCTCACAACTCCCCTCAACCGTCGGCTGCGCCGACACCTTATCCCGCTGGGAGAAGGATGACCGACCGCGATGGTCCGATATCCCTGTCTCATGCTATACTTTGGCCTCGTGGTCGAACAGGTGCTAGCGGAGTCGTCTTCAGTGGCAACATACAAGCGAATTTTGGTCACCGGCGGTGCAGGCTTCTTGGGAGCCCACCTCTGCCAGCGGCTGGTCGACGCCGGGCACGACGTCATCTGTCTGGACAATTTTTTCACCAGCCAGAAGAGCAACGTCAGCCATCTGCTGACCAAGCCCAACTTTGAGCTCATCCGGCACGACATTACTCAGCCCATCTTTTTGGAGATCGACGAGGTCTATAACCTCGCCTGTCCGGCTGCCCCGGGCCATTACCAATACAACCCCATCAAGACGATGAAGACCTCGGTGCTGGGCATGATCCATGTGCTGGGCATGGCCAAGCGCTGTGGCGCGAAGGTGCTGCAAGCCTCGACCAGCGAAGTCTACGGCGACCCCGATGTTCATCCGCAGACCGAAGACTATCGCGGCAATGTGAACTGCATCGGCCCGCGCGCCTGTTACGACGAAGGCAAGCGCGCCGCCGAAACGCTGCTCGTCGACTACCAACGCATGCACAAGGTGAACATTCGCATCGCGCGGATCTTCAACACCTACGGACCGGGCATGCACCCGTATGACGGCCGCGTGGTGAGCAACTTCATCGTGCAAGCCATCACCGGACAAGACATCACGATCTACGGCGATGGCCAGCAGACCCGCTCGTTCTGTTACCGCGACGATCTGGTCGAAGGTTTAATTCGCCTGATGAACGGCCCCGACAAGTTCACCGGCCCGATCAACCTCGGCAACCCGGGCGAGTTCACGATTCTCGAACTGGCCCAAAAGGTGATCGCGCTCACGGGGGCGAAGAGCAAATTGATCCACAAGCCTTTGCCGGCCGACGACCCCACCCAGCGGCGCCCCGATATCACGCGGGCCCAGTCGATCCTCGCTTGGGAGCCGACCATTCCGCTCGACGCGGGACTGCCCAAGACGATCGAGTATTTCCGCTCACTCGATCTGCGCCGCTACCGTCCGCCAACCCCGAATTATTAACCCACCCCACGCGTTCATAGCCGGTCCGTCTCGGACCGGACGCTTGTCCCACTGCGAACAGGACTCGCACTCGTGACGAACATCCCGCAGGCCGTGCAATGGATCGGCGACACGACCGGTTCGCTGCGGTTGATTGACCAGACGCGGTTGCCCGGCGAGTTGGTGCATCTCGACTGTCATGGCGTGGCCACGTTGTTCGAGGCGATTCGGTCGCTGCGCGTGCGAGGCGCTCCGGCAATTGGCGTTGCGGCCGCGTACGGCGTGTGCCTGGCCGCTCAACAAGCGACGGTCTCGTCCAACGCGGCGTTCCAACGAGACATCGAGCAGGCAATCGAGTATCTCGCCACGAGCCGTCCGACGGCAGTCAATTTGTTCTTCGCCCTCGACCGACAGCGACGGGCATTACAATCGCTCGGAACAAACGTAACACCTGAAATTGTCCGGCAACGGCTGCTCGACGAGGCCCGAGCGATTCACGAGGAAGACCGACAAATGTGCCGCGCGATCGGTCGTCACGGGGCCGAGCTGCTGCGTGATGGGATGGGGGTGCTCACCCACTGCAACGCCGGCGCCTTGGCGACGAGCGACATCGGCACCGCAATCGGCGTACTGTACGCAGCCCACGATCAAGGCAAGCGACTGAAGGTGTTTGCCGACGAAACTCGTCCGCTGCTCCAGGGGGCGCGACTCACCGCCTGGGAGCTCATGCAGTACGGGCTCGACGTGACACTGATCTGCGATAACATGGCGGCTCAGGTGATGCGCGAGGGACGCATTCAGGCCGTCATCGTTGGGGCCGACCGCATCGCAGCCAACGGCGACACGGCGAACAAGATCGGCACCTACGGCGTGGCCATCTCGGCCGCCGCACACAATATTCCGTTCTACGTCGCTGCTCCGTCAAGTACATTCGACCTCACGCTCGATACCGGCGACGGCATCCCCATCGAGCAGCGAGCGGCCGAAGAGGTGACGCGCGGCTTCGGCCCCAGGACGGCACCCGAACAAATCCAGGTTTACAATCCGGCCTTCGATGTGACCCCCGCGCGGCTCATTCGAGCCATCATCTGCGAACGGGGCGTGATCGACCCGGTCGAAACGAGTACCATACGCCGTATGATCGGCAATACTTAACCGATATTTTCTCCCGTTCCAGGCAGACCACTCATGAGTAACGAATCGCTCAGCCTCACCGCCGTTTCAGCCATCAACACTCCTCTCGCCACCGTCGAGGCCGACGCGATTGTCGTCGGCGTGTTCAACGATCGCCCGCTCGGTGGCGGAGCCGAACAGCTCGACCGCGCCACGGGCGGATTACTCGGC
>CAYLYE010000136.1:0-11290 GCA_964387325.1 uncultured Planctomycetaceae bacterium | reverse complement strand
AGCCCTACGAGGTCGTGACGCTCCACGCCCCCGCGGGGATCAAGGCGCCGCTGGCCATCGTCGTCGGGCTCGGCAGCGCCGCGAGTTACGATCGGGCCGTCGCTTATCGAGCCGCCGCGACTGCAGCGAAGGCCTTGTCGGGCAAGGCCCGGCAGGTCATGGCCGTGTGCATCGACGACAACACAACCGCGTCGCTGGTCGAACATGCGGTTGCCGGCGCGCTCAGCGGCTGCGTCGGACAAGACTTGTACAAAGAGAAAAAATCTCGCTTTCCGATCGCCAAACTGCTCTGGCACACCACCGACGCGGCGGCCGTCGAGCGCGGCGTAATCTTGGGGCAAAGCGTGAACCTCACGCGCCGACTGATCAACGAGCCGCCGCAGGAGATTTATCCCGAGTCGTTCGCCAATCAAACCGCCGCCTTGGCCAAACAGTTCAACATTCCGTGCGAGGTTTGGGATCAGTCCCGGCTCGAAAAGGAGCGATGCGGCTCGCTGCTCGCGGTCGCCAAGGGGTCCGAGCGACCACCCCGACTGCTGATCTTAGAGCACCGCGGCGGACCGAAGGAGCAGGACCCCATCGCCCTGGTCGGTAAAGGAGTCACGTTCGACTCGGGTGGCCTGTCGCTTAAGCCCAATGACGGCATGTTGACCATGAAGTGCGACATGTCTGGCGCGGCCACGGTCGTCGGCGCAATGCTTGCGATTGCCCGGCTCAAGTTGCCGATCAATGTCATCGGTCTGGTCGGGCTCGTCGAGAACATGCCCGGCGGCGCCGCGATGAAATTAGGGGACGTGCTCACCGCTCGCAACGGTCGCACGATCGAGGTGCAAAACACCGACGCCGAAGGGCGGCTCGTGCTGGCCGACGTGCTCGATGTGGCCGTGAGCCGCGGCGCGCAGCGCATCGTCGATCTGGCCACACTCACCGGCGCGTGCGTCGTGGCGCTCGGCAATGATGTGGCTGGCGCGATGACGAACGATCAGAGTTGGTGCGATCAGGTCATGCGCCAAGGGCGCGATTGCGGCGAACCGATTTGGCAGCTGCCGATGTTCGCCGATCACCGCTTGGCCGACTATCGCGAGCTGATCAACAGCCAAGTGGCCGACATTCGCAACGTGGGCGAAGGTCGCGCCGGCGGAGCGATTACCGCCGCCAAGTTCCTCGAGGAGTTCGTCGCCGGTACCCCGTGGGTCCACCTCGACATCGCCGGACCGGCGTTCAGCGACAAAGCCAAGCCCTGGGTCGACGGCGGCGCGAGCGGCATGTTCGTCCGCACGCTCGTCGAGATCGCCCGTGAGTTGGCGACACGCTGATCGAGTCTTGACGACTTATGCGCAGTTCGATTAAGTCATTGGCCGATTTTTCTTCTGGATAGTAGCCACTTGATTCCTTAAGGTGGCGGCCCATCGGCATTCCCATGTCGAGAGATTTACAGATATCACCCGATTGGGTATCGCTCAGAGCTTAACGCACCTGCCTCGCCAAGAGTCATCGGTGCCGTTCGGTATCTCCAGAGCCCACGACAGACGTGTGCGAATTGATCGCACCGTCGGCCGTGGGCTTTTTCTTTTTATTACAGACTCGAAGGTAAGCAATCATGAGAGACTACCCTGGCAAGGTCGTACTCACGCCCGAAAATCGGCCAGTAACGTCGCGCGCAACACGGCGATTTGTGCGCGATTCTTGGTCTGCCGGAAGAAAATGAGCCGGAGATGACCGCAGAGGAGCAGGCCTGGGAGGATCTTTTCGAGTGGCTCGCAGACGTTACGGTTCCGCCCGGCTGTTATGTGGCCGAGTATTGGGACCCCGCGAAGCATCCGCGCACAAACGCGCCGCCCAACGCTGGTTGGTTCGCATCGACCGACGGCGGCGATAATAGTGACAACACCGGCGCTGGGCATCTGCATGCCCCTACAACAGACACAACCTCGGAGCATCCAGCCAATTCCTCCCGAACTCGAGATGCCATCCTGAATGATTTGCATGCGGTCAATCGTGCGCTCAAGCAATGGAAAGAGTCAGCCCAGAACGCTTGGTTCATTGGCCCATCGCAAGCAGAAAAACAACAGTTGCTCGATCGTATGCGGCAATTGTTGGATGAGCTTGAGCCACACTTGAATGATCAGGAGCTGGTAAACGTGGCCGCTTGGCGCGGCCTACAGAACGCGTCGAAGAAGATGCACGATCGCTTGAAGAATATTTTTACCCCGTCCAGCATCCATGGCGATTATCGCTCCGCTGAGGAAATCAAAGATGCAGAGCGGGAAAGACGGTTCCACCACTTGTTGGCCAAAAACGCTAATCAGTGGTGGCGGATGACCAATGCCGAACGATTCGAGCTACAACAAGAAATCACCGCCCGCGCGGAGGCCTATCGGGACAAATATCATGACGAAGAGGGCTATTCGTTTTTCATGCGACAGCTAGACAAGCTGGTAAACCCGGCCTGGCGCGGCATGGGAAACCTCGACGACCTGCTGACACTCATGGGTGGCGTGTCCCCGGCGATTCGGTCTGGCACGAGCAGGTTGCCCCTCAATACCCGACCGGATATCGTGAGCGTCAGGCCGGCGCCTCCGGTTGCCACGCAGCCACTGTGGACGAAAGTTGCTCCACGAAATGCCATCCAGCATCGGAAAGCAGTACCGAATCTAGATAAATTACCCAATCATGTTTTGGCACGTGTTCGACGTGGAGATGTAAAGGGACGAGCGTTTGGCACGCCGCGAAACCCGCGTATGCCAACCATAGCGGAATTCAACCCTCGTATTGTTGAAATTCGCGCTGGCGATCTGGAAACAACAATCAAGGAGCGAAGGCATCCAGACAATCCGCAACAGGCTCATTCCGTTCGTCAGCTGCACAATGACAGTTTGCTCGAATTCAAAATGGAGGATCCCATCAGTGCGGTGAATGTACCTAACGGCATATCCTTAACGGGTGGACATCATCGCACGACTGAGATTATTCGGCGTGTCAAGGAAAAGAAGATTTCTCCGGACGTAATTATTCAGGTGCTTACTCATGAATAGTTTTCATTCTTTTATTGAACGATTAAAGTCCGAGATCATCGAATCTCGGATAGTCAGCAAGGCATCTTGCGAGTCTTTTGCCATCTTCCCGATATCTTCTCGCATTGCCTATGCCAGGTCTATGGGTTTTTTGGGATGTGGCACCGCATGCAATTCTACAGTGAATGACAATTCGGCGCCAGAGCATGATCGCATTCAAGCGACAAAGCTAATGCTGCTTTCGTTATATGTAGACACAGGGCACCCCGCCTGGTCAAGTCAGATGCTGGAGCGAATGTGTTATGCGACATTGAGCACACCCAACGGTTGCGTGGCGGACTTATTGCACGCAATCGATGAGACATTAGAGGAATACTCATGTGAACTCACCGATGCAATGGCAAGTTTTATCAATGTGATTGTCGTTAAGTGTTTCAGTGAGTTCCGCGTTTCCTACGAAGAGACTGACTTTAGTTGGCTGGTGCGGAGTGCCTTTTCTCCTGCTCAAGCCTATTTGGCACTCCATGCCATCCCACCTAAGTGTCTAGCAACTGAATGCGCCATTGCGATTTTACAAAAACTGGCAACCACGATTTTTTGGAAGGAAGCATTCGATACTTTGGGTGATGAATTAAATAATGAAAAAGCTAAATTGCTTTTAGGAAAGTGGTTATTAGATGGAATAACGGGAGATCATGAAAGCGATGTACGTTCTGCTATCAATCATTACATAACGTAAATAGACGGCTCATTCGCTCACCATATCACCCCCTCAGCGCTTCATGACATACAGATGCGCACGACACGAGGGCGACAGAAACTAATGCGGACTAGCATGACACCCATGATCGCAAAGGAAATAGCGTCCTGAACGACATGTGGTACGAGGTCAATCAGGTCCTCAAGGCACATGGCGCCGAGGATTGATTTCTCGCTCGCACTAGGGCGAGCGCGTCGGGGTCGAGACTTGCAACCGCTCGGCTTTATGACCAGCATCGCGTCGCCAGAACAGATTCATGACCCGCGCCGGACCCAACGAGTCGACCATTTCGCGTAGATGCGTGATGCGTCCCAGGTGGATCGAGCAACGATCGATCAGCGACGCCACGGGCTGTTGTACAACACAGGCGACAACCGCCAAGACCAGTCCGGTGAGGACATCAATCGCGTAGTGCCATCCCAGTACGACCGTGCTGAGGATCATCAGCAGATTGATCGGCAACATGCTCCAGAAGGCCGGGCCCTTGCGCCACAGATAAACTTGCATGAGCACCGCCATCGCCACGTGCATGCTGGGTAATGAGCCAAAGTAGCTGAAGCCGCGCAGCTCGCGTGGCGTCATCACCGTCGCGCGCAACTCGCGGATCATGAGTTGCAACAGCGAGTGTGTGTCGCCGCCATGCATAGCCGGGTTCAGCAATCGAGGCGTAATGACGGTTGGGCCATACGCGGGAAAGAGCAGAAAACAGAGCACGCCCACGAAGTAACAACAAAATGTCGTGATGAGCAATTCGGCCCGCTCGACTTGGTTCCGAAGCAGGAACAACACGATGAACAGCTCGGTGTACAGAAATCCGTAAGCGTTTTCCAGCAGTTTGACGATCAGGCTGTGATGAATGAGTGGATACATGCCGGGTGTCTGCGCGACCCCTAACAACCACGAGAAGAGGGTTCCTTCCAACTCGAGCAGCTGCGGATCGAACGTGTGGGCGCCGATGTAACGGGCGGCCAGATAGTTCATGTTCCAGACCGCTCCATAGCCCAAGAAGAGCGCGAAGCCCGTGGCGAGAAACTCGCGTTTGCTTTGTCGATCGGCCCGCCACCAAGCCATGCCAGCAATTGGCAACAAGGCACCAAGCACAAAACCGAGATACAGGACCGAGGTGTACTGGTAACTCATCAGAATCGCCAAGCCCGCCACGACGGCAAACGCAGCGCCACGACGCGACTGAAACCACGGCTGTGACTCGGCCCGTCGCGCTAAAGACACGAGGAACCAAGCCAGCGGCGCGAACAACGACAGAGCCACCATCACGAACGACAAGGGGACCGTTACGCGCAGGCCAACGGCCTTCATCGCGATGAACGTGACCATGTAGAGCGTTCCTAAGATGACAATCATCCACGGCATGATCGAGTGATCCGAACGAGAAGAGCGAGCGGGCATATTGAAACTCAGGCGACCTGGCACGTTGGCACGACTCCACGAGGCGCTCGCCGCAACGTTCGACCAAGCCCCCTCTATTTCTTCGAGACTAATTCGCGCGCCGCTCGTCTCAATGAAAATGCCCTGTTGCCCACAGCGATTATTCGTTGCAGGAGATTAAATTGCCGACGCAATCGTTACAGTCGACATAGACGGCAGGGTCGAGAGAGGACCCGGCCAAAAAATGACGTCGGCGCGGTTTACTTTGCCGCAGTCTTTGGTGTCACGGTCAGCGTAATAGGCCGGCTGGGGACGGTGACCAACGTGTTCGGTCGACTCTTCGCATCCACCTCTTTGCTGAAGGGGACCTGAGCTTGCCCTTGCACGAAGAACGTGTACACCCCCGGCCGTGCCGCGCTCAAATCGAGCGACACGACCCGCTCCGGCTGGCCCGAGTTGATCTGCGCATCGGCCAACTTGATGTTGCCTGGCAGGTTGCCGCCGCTTTGCAGTCGAATTTCGGCCTTGAAGTCGGCCGCGATCCGCTCAGCCTTGACCTTCACATCAGGCTTGCTCCCCTGCTCGGCGGTGAGTTCGGCGGGCTCGAACCGTAAACTGAACGGGGCCGCGTCGCGGACGCCGAGCGCCACGTCGCGCATGGCTCGGCTCGAATTCATGTTCTGATTGTTCCAAACCTTGGTGTGTGGCCGGACCTCGTGTCGCAGTGTCTCGTCGCCCCGTTGGCCGACCGCGATCAGCCGGATGAGTCCCGTCCACTCGGGTGCATCGGTGTCGGCCCAAACGACGAGTCCCGAGCGAGTCTCGTTCAACAAATGCGTCGGTACGGCATGCACCCCCTTAGGCAACCCCTCGGCGGTGATCGTGATCGGGCCGTTGTAACCGTCGCGCGATTGCACAAACAAGTCGAGGTGGGTCGCGCCGCCGCGCAGGACATTCAGTCCCGCGGGCTCCTGATTCTCGCGATGAATAGCGGCCACGAAGAAGTCGGGGATTGCTTGCCGCACGGTGAGCACGTACTGATACCGTGCCCCACCGCGACTGTATCGATCTTGCACCAATAGCCGGTAGCGCTCTCCCTTTTTCAGGGCCACGTTCCCGACCGGATCGCGCAGATGGCCGTCGAACGCCTGGGAGCGCGTACCAAAGTCGTCCAACTCGCTGACGCGGTTGTCTTTCTCATCGACGACCACGACAAACGGATCGGCACGACCGCCGATCCGCTCGGAGTACACCTCGATGTAGTAGTTGCCATTGTCGCTCGCCACGAACGTGAACCAGTCAGCATCGCGCGGCGCGTCAAATCGCCCGCTCAGGGCCACGGGCAAGGTCAGCTCTTGCGGCTTCTGCGAGTCGTCGTTGGGTTCCTGGTCGAGCGACACGGGTGTCGCTGAGAACACGATCGGCTGTGGTCGCAATGCGCCCGGACCGATCGGCACGCGAAGCTGCTCGCCGATGAGCGTGCAGGTGGCGGCGGTCGGCAACACCGAATGGTCGGTCGGATGCTCACTGAACGTGTAGCCACCGCGCGTTAAGCCGTCGGCCGGAGCTGTGTAGTTGAACTTGTACGCTTCAAGCTTTTGATTGTCGATCGACAGCGACGACGGTTTGCCGGCCGTGCCAAAATTCCGCCCGTAAGCGGTGAACTCAACGGTCTTGCCCACCTCGACCACGCGCGGATAAATGTTCTCGACGTGCGGCTGATCGGTAACCACGAGCCGGTACGGTAGCCCGCCGCGATACGACAGGTCGTGTACGATCACGAAGTACTCGCTGGCCTCGGGGGCGATGAAATCGACGAACGGGTCACGACCGAAATAGTCACTGTTCGTTGCCAGGATACGTCCGTCGGCAGCCGTGACGATCAGTGTTGCGTCGAGATCGCTGTCGAGCTTGCCCGCCTCGCACTCGATCGTAACACGTTTCCCCTTGGTAAGCGCAACGCGAAACACATCTTGGCCGTTATTGTCGCTCGTTCCGTTGATGACCGCGTTGAGTTCGATGGGCTGCGCCTTGTCGGGCGTGTTATTGGGCTCCTGGTCCGTCAGTTCGACGAGCCCGCGCGAGACACTGAACAACCGCGGATTGCTCACGCCAAAGCGACCAGAGAGCCGCACATCATACGTCCCGGCCGGCACATCAGCCGCGACCGTGATTTTAAAGCGTTGATCTTTGACGAACTCGGCCTTGAGGCCGGGATGGTCAAACAGCAGGGCCTTGACCTCTTCGGCGTCTTTTCCTTTGGCCTCGACCTCGACGGTCGAGCCAGCCGCGCCACCGAGCGGTTGCAGCCGATCGAAGCGAATCACCGGCAACTCGGCCCCAGCGGTCGAGACAAGCAGGGCAAGAGCCACACTCAACGACGCGAACAGCAACGACTTCACGTTAAATCAACTCGCTGATCGGAGCACCTTGCGGCAACACAGGCATCGGCCGCTGAGCCTGATCGTAGAAGACGTGGTGATGGTCAACCCCCAGCACATGATACATGGTCGCCAGCAGGTCGCCGGGCGAGCAAGGACGCGAGTTCGGGTACTCGGCGCGCGCATCGGTCGAGCCAATGATCTGCCCCATCTTGAGCCCGCCGCCGGCGTAGAGCACCGACATGGCGCCGGGCCAGTGGTCGCGTCCCGAGCCGGGGTTGATCTTCGGCGTGCGGCCGAACTCGCCCATCGCCATGACCAGTACGCGCTCGGCGAGCCCGCGCTGCTGCAGATCGTTCACGAGCGCCATGACGGCGCGGTCGTATTTCGGCAGCAGCTTGTTTTTCAGTTCGCTGAAATTGTTGGCGTGGGTGTCCCAACCGCCGCCCGCTTGAATCGTGACGTAGCTCACGCCTGCCTCGACCAATCGCCGGGCGAGCAAGCAACTCTGGCCGAGGTCGTTGCGGCCGTACTCGTCACGCAACTTGGCGTCTTCCTTGGCGATATCGAAAGCGGCCAGCGCCTTGTTGCTCGTGACCATCTCGATCGCGTCGACGTAGAACTTGTCGAGCCCGGCGATCGTCCCTTGGGTGTCGATGTCGCGGCGAATTTTATCGACGTCGGCCAATAACTCGCGGCGGCGATACATGCGGCCCTCGTCGACGCGCGATGGCAACTTGAGGTTGCGGACCTCGAAGTTGTCGGCGCTCGGGTCGCTGTCAGGCGAAAAGGGGTTGTACGACGCACCGAGGTACGCGGCCTTGCTGAACGGCGTCTGGCGGGGGAGCGTGCAGTAGGCGGGCACGCCCGTTTGATTCGCGCCTTTGAGCCGCGAGACGACCGCGCCGCAGGCCGGGTAGATATTGTCGTTCACCTCGACCGTGGGCTGCCAGCCGGTGAGCATCCACTGCGAGCCCATGCCGTGACCCGGGTTGGTATGCGTGCCGCTGCGAACGATCGAGAGCTTATCCATGATCCGCGACTGGAGCGGCAAGTGCTCGCTGATCATCGTGCCGGGAACGTTCGACTCGATCGGCTTGAACTCGCCGCGGTACTCGCTGGGCGCTTGCGGCTTGAGGTCGTACATGTCGATGTGGCTCGGTCCGCCTGCCTGCCAGATCAGGATCACGGCCGTGTCCTTGGTCGAGCGCCCCGCGGCCCGCGCTTCGCTCCGCATCCGCAACAACTCGGGGAGCGATAAGCCGCCGATGGCCAACGAGCCGACGCGCAGCATGTCGCGCCGCGAGATACCGTCGCACATGCGCCGCGAGGTTCCAAGTACATTCAACATGACCAAGACTCCTTCAGCAATACAGTTCAATGAGTGCGTGCCCATCGACCGCCTGGGCGGCGAAGGGCACGACACACGATCAATGGTTGTACAGAAATTCCTTCGAGTTCAACAAGGTCCACAGCACATCCTCGAACGCCTGCCGACGCTGGGCTTCATCCGAGGCTTTTTCAACGTATTGCACAAGGCGCTTCGTTTCCGTCTCGTGCGGCATGCGTGCAAATGCCGCGAGGACCATGTCGTCGATCACCTCGGTCACCGGACGCTTCGCCTTCACGGCGCGATCGATGATCCCGTCGCCGGAGGAGAGCTTACTTTCGATTTCGCCCGAGTTCGAGAGCAGCAGCACCTGCCCCAGCGTCGCGGCGCTCGAGCGTTCGCACTCGCAACCCGAGACCCGCTTGGGTCGATCGAAGGTATCGAGGAAGTAGGAGCCAAAACCTTCGTGCGGCAAATCGACCGCCCGCGCCTCGCTCCCCGAGCGATCGAAACGGGTGCGCGTGCCGCAGGCCTGATCGACCGCGTCGAGGAGCACCTCGGCGATCAATCGGCGGCCGTAGAATCGGGCAAAGTTTTGCGTGTCGCTTTGGTTGTCGACCGTGGGGACGCTGTCGAGCGCGTAGGCGTTGCTCGTGGCTAGCGTGCGAATGACGTGCTTCACGTCGAGCTTGCGCTCGATGAAGTCCTGCGTCAGAGCGGCGAGCAACTCAGGGTTGCTGGGCGGGTTCGTGTCACGCATGTCGTCGACCGGTTCGACGATGCCTCGGCCAAAGAAGTGTCCCCACATCCGGTTGACCAGCGTGCGGGCAAAGAACGGATTGTCGCGACGCGCCATCCAGTCGACCAAGGCGTGACGCGGATCCTGATCGGGCGAGACCTTCACGACCTCGCCGTCTAAATATTTAGGCTCGGGCGGTTGACCTGTCAGCGGGTTGCGCTCGCCGGTCGTCACCTTGCTGGCGGCAAAATACGGCGGCGGCTGGCCGAAACTCTTCCGACCGAGCCGAGTAAAAAAGCCGGCCAAGCCATAGTAGTCGTCCTGGCCCCAACGCTCGTAAGGGTGATGGTGGCAGCGGGCGCATTGCAGGCGAATGCCGAGAAACACCTGCGCGGTGTCGGCCGTCGGCTGGTGTAACTGGTCGTCGCGCATCTGCCAGAACCAGTTAATAGCCGGCGCGTCTTGCCACTCGCCCGAGGCCGCCACGACGCCTCGCACAAACTCGTCGTACGGACGATTTTGGGCAATCGAGGTTTTGATCCACTGATGGAATGCGTAGGCCACCTCGTCCGCCCCGGCGAGCTTCGAGTTGCGGAGGATACTACTCCACTTCAGAGCAAAGTAGGCCGGGTAGTCGGGCGAGTCGAGCAAACGATCGACCAGCGCGTCACGCTTGGTCGGGCTCTTGTCAGCCAGATAGGCCCGCGCCTCGTCGATCGTTGGCAATCGTCCGGCGATGTCGAGCGTCACGCGACGTAGGAACGTCTCGTCGTTAGCGAGCGGCGAGGGCTTGAGTCCCAACTGACGCCACTTGGCCGCGACGAACTTGTCGACGTAGTTTCGCTCGTTGAAACCGGCCACTTTATCCAGCGTGGGTCCATGTGGCACGAGGGCGCGGAACACACCGATCTTGCCCACATAGCGGACCATGATCGTCGCTTCGCCACTGCGCCCCACGGTGCGTACCGTACCGGTCGGGTCAACGGCCGCGACGACATCAAAGTTGCTGCTGAACTCGCTCTGCCGGGTCACATCGCGACGGCTACCGTCGGTGTACTCGGCTTGGATGCTGAGTTGCTGACGCTCGTCACCGCTCATCATGCGCTCGGCGGGCTCAACGATCAGCCGCGCCACTTGGGGCGCGTCGGGAGCCGAGCGAGGCATCCCCTGGGTGATCCAGCGCGCGACGACCTGATAGGGCTCTTCGTCGTTTTCCCAACGCCGTCCGCCGCCGTGAGGCACTGAGCCATCCGCCTTGCGAAGCAGCAGGCTCTCCTGGGGCGAAGCCGGAAACACACGGCGGCCCCGAGCGCGGAGCACGATCTGTTCGTAATCGTAGGCCGCGTCAAAACCCAGCAGCGACAACTTGAACCCGTTCTTGCCATTGGCGTTGCCATGACAGCTTCCCGAGTTGCAGCCGTGTCGCGTGAGCAACGGGACGATCTCGTTGCCGAAGTCGACCCGTTGTTGCGAGTCGAACGACTCGACCGTTACGTCGATCGAAGTGTTTTGCTCGCCATGCTTGATCGTAACCTTGGCCGAGCCGGGACTCTGAGGCACCAGATAGCCATGCGGCTCGACCTTGACGACTGCCGAGTTGCTCGATGTGAACTGGCTACGGGTCGTGACGTCTTGCGGCCCTTGGGCCACGAGCAACTGCCGCCGAGCGAAGCTATCGCG
>CAYLYE010000135.1:0-17434 GCA_964387325.1 uncultured Planctomycetaceae bacterium | reverse complement strand
CCGAGCTCAGGAGTGTGCGGGCTCTTGTCTGCGTTCACTAGGATCCGGTCTCTAGTCTCCTGTCTCTAGTCTCCGGTCTCCAGTCTCCGGTCTCTAGTCTCCGGTCTTGTCCTTCCGCCTCAAGCAGTGGTTGCTGTTCGTGATAGTCACGAAAATGAACCTCGCCGGCGTCGATCTTGCTCAGCTCCTGGGCGTCGAGCGGCGCGTCGGCCGTGGTCAAGTGCCGTTCGATCAATTGGCGTCGTGAGCGGTCGTCCTGCCGCGTGAAGTAGGCGACGCCGAACCATGCGCCGGCCGTCGCCAGGGCAAATAGCACCCCGACCCACATGTGCGTATACGGGTTGGTCCCGGCGGGCGGAGCAAGCATCAACGGCTCGCGTCCGATCAGCAGCGGCGCAATCTGCAAGCGGTCTTTTACCGTCGCCTCGCTGCGGTGATCGTGAATCCGATAGGTCCACGTCTTATAAAAGAAGCCGGCGATCCGCACATCGACCGCGACCCGTTCGCCGCTGGGCATCCCTCGGGGGAGCTGACGCACGCAGAACACGACCGGGTTGCCCCGAGCATCATTGTTGGCCAAATCGATTTCATAGTAATGATCAAAACCATAGGCGGCGATGGTTTGCGGGTCTTCGACACGCACGCGGACGGCGCGCGTGGCGGTGCCGGTCAGAGTGACAAGTTCGCCGCGCTGCACCTCGGGCTCGATCAGTTTTTTGGTCTTGGTCTCGCGATGCGGAAAGAGTTTCTCGACGGGGGTGTCTTCGGGGGCGAGCCGGAGCAGTTGCAGCGATGCGGCCCGTCCCATCGCCGCGAGCATATCGAAGAAGCAAGGCGCTTCGGTGTCGAGCATGTGCGTGTTGTTGCGCACCAGATCGAGCAGTCCGGCATCGGCTTCGTACTCGCCCAAAACTGTCGGTGGATACCAGGCTAGGCGTTTGGTCACGAACAATGGCGACGACGATCCTGCTTTTTCTCCAGCGACGCGCTGCAAAAAAAAGCCGTACGCGCCAACGCGTTCGCCGAGCGGTATGCGTGGCGCATCGCCTTGAAACCACGCCTGGGGCACAAGGTGCGCAAACACGAGCGCCGTCGGCTGACTTTCTCCCAGCGCCAACTCGCAACGATAGAACTGAGTGATCCCCAACCGCTCGGCCAAATCACCGTCGAGCGGGACAGCGATCAGACTTTTGAGCGTCCCGCGCAACACATACGCTTCACCACGAGCGCTGCTGGGCGCGGCCAGGATCGAGTTCCAATCGGGACCCTTCATCGAGAAATGCTTCAGATCGGCGAGCGAAAATCGCCCCGCCGCGTAGAACATGCGCAGCAACATGTCACGCTGCGACGCATCGGGCTCCGTGTCGTCAACGAAGCTTTGTAGGTGCTGATCCTCGGCGCCGTAGAGTCGCAACAGATCGCGCGCCCGTTCGACCTTGATCTCGGGCGTGGTTGATGAGGGAGATGTGGTGTCACTCTGTGCCAAACACGAACTCGACGTCCATGCGAGCGACAGCAGCGCGGCCAGATAACCGGCGGCGTTCAATAAGCTGCTTCGGCAGTGCTGCCCGACTCGACTCGATTCATGGCCCATGCGATGATCTCTCAGGAATGGCGTGGAGGGGGTGGCAGTTCATCGGTCGGCAGTTGCAAATGCTTGAGCGCGTCGACCACATCGGGGGCGACTTCTTGCCCCTTGAGGTTCTCGATCGTCTCCCAACCGCGCCCCGACTTGCGTCCCTCGTACAGCGGATTTTTCGGTTCCTTGCCCGGGGGCGACCGCATGAACGCGAACATCACGACACACCCGGCCACGACCACCGCCACCGAGACCGCGATGATCAACTCTTGGGCGTAGTTGCGTGGCGCGGCGGCCACCACCACCGGTCGGCTCCAAGTGAACGATTGGGCCAACAACAAGGGGGTGCTGCGCAACTCGCGGTCGGCCGACTGATAGGCCCAGCGTTTGAACATGAAACCGACCAACGAGACGTCGCCAACCAGATTGCCGGTGGTCGGCAAGTTCGGTGGCAGGTCGAGCACGTGAACCACGACGACCTCGCCCGGCGCATCGTTGGGAGAGAGCCACAGCTGGTGATACTTTTGCACGCCAGATTGATTATCGCGGCGGGCTTGCAAATCGCGAAAGACGGAGCGGACCTGGCCGTGGATTTCGATCAACTCGCCGCGATAGGCCGCGCTCTGATTATAGAGCTGGTGGTACGTCACGCCGCGCCGCGCGTAGCGATCGAGTTCTTTCTCATCGGTCGTGAGCAGCACGTGCAGCAACTGAAAATAGCCGTCGTAGTCGACGGTCATGAAGGCCGCGTCGTCGCGGACCTTCAACAGCGGTTCGAGCGTGACGCCCGGCACGAGTTGCCGTTTGAATTCGGTCGGCTTGTCGGCCAGCTCGTCGCGTGTCGCCTGAGCGACGAGCGTGGGCACATCGTCACCCTGCGTTGGCTTGGGAGGGGGCAGCCGAGTATCGACCCGCGGTTGCTCGCCGGGGACGACATGTCCGGTGAGCTTCCAGAGCCAGTTCCAGGTATGGGGCTTGCCCGCCTCTTGAAAGGCGAGCAAGAGCAACCCGATGCACAACACCACTGCCAACAGCTTGCGCTGCTCACGCTGGCTCAGATAGTTGGGCACCCGAGGCTTTTGAGGCCGCAAATAGCTCACTGGCACAACCTCGCCGCATGGCAAGAGGGAAACGAGTGGAGGATCGACGAACGTAATTGTAGTCGGTTCGCCCCGCGCCGAACAACGCACAGGCCAAGATCGCTTCAACAACGAAAGATTCGTGCCGTAGGGCCCCAATTATTCCGCGCCAGTCCATCGCTACTGAACCTTGAGCCGCATCCGTCAGGCGATCTTTGCCACGATCCCTTGCCCAGCGGTGGGAGGGGGTAACGGCTTGCCATCGAGTTTGAGGGTCGTCAGCCACTCGTCGACGATCTGACACAATTGAGCGTAAACCCGTGCTTCGTCATCGCCATGACAACAAGGCCCAACCACGCCGGGACATTGACCGATGAAACACTGATCTTCGTCCGACCATTCGACGATCTTGATATATCGAGCACTGTCATTCATGATCGCGACTCCGAGATGATCCGTCTCACTTCCCGTTCTTGATAGTGTCTAGCATCATCGCCTAACTGGCCCGAAACTGTAACTCGCATACCTCGTGGGTGTTCAAAGTTTCGATGGCTCCCCTTCCCGCCTCGGTTGGCGAACCCAGCCAATTCAAGATCACGGATCAATTCACGAATTTTCCTTGGCACGACCAACTCGCCCCAGAATATGTACCCCTTGCCAGATGTTCTTTTCCATTCTACCCAGCATGGACGTCGAACCAAGCGATCAAACCAATCTCTTTTCAAGCAACGTGCTTTGAGCACAAATACTGGCTAAGATAGAAGTAACGGAAAATTTTCCCGGCGGGGGAATAATCCGCCCCCTGGCTCACGATCCTCACTGTGGCGGAGCCCACCGCAGACCACGGTCTCACGGGAGCGGCAGTCTTGGCGTTAACGACAGCCGAATTCGCGCAACTTGTTGAAGAGCACGCAGATACTCTGTACCGGATCGCCTACCGCATGGTCGGTAAGCAACACGAGGCCGAGGATCTTGTGCAGGAGACGTTTCGCTCGGCTTGGAACAGCCGCGAACACTATCAGGTGCTCGCAGTCGAGGATGCCGAGGCCCCCCCTCCCACCGGACGAGCTTGGTTGGTGTCGATCCTGCGCCGCCGGGTGACCGACGCCTGGCGACGACATCGCTTGCCGCTCGTGTCGCTCGAGCTACCCGACGTGGGGATCGATCCGCATGACCCATTCGATCAGCAGTACAGTGACGAGATGCAGATGGCTTTGAGTCAGTTGAGCGCCGAGCTGCGCGAGGCATTGTTGCTGGTCGTGGTCGGCGAGTTGACGCATCAGGAGACAGCCGAGGTGTTGGGGGTGCCGCTCGGCACGGTGCTGTCGCGCGTCAGTCGAGCCCGCACCCGATTGCGCGAGAGCCTGATGACGTTGCGAAAGAGTTGAGTTTCCGGCAGCGAGATTTTTTTACGATTCGATTTGGTTTCGCATCATGACCCACGAGCCCGACGAGCATGACGACTGGCTGAGCGAGCAGTTGCGGCAGGTGCGCGTTCCGGCGAACCTCAAGTCACGACTGCTGCAGTTGGCGCAGCTCAGCGATGCTGAACTGGACGGCGAGTTGCGCGACGTCGACGTTCCGCCGCGGCTGCTCGCCGAGTTGCACATCATCCCACGCCGCGCGGCTTGGGAGCGGCGCACGCAACAAGCTCGCCGCGCGACCCGCTGGGCCGTCGCGGCCAGCGTGCTGCTGGTATGCAGCGTGACGTATTACAGCATCATATTGCGGTCGATTTACGAGACGCTCCCGATCCACGCCGCGCAGCGAAGCGTGTTCGCGCTCGAGGCCTCCTGGGAACAACCAACGATCGTCGAAACGACCTCCGCAATCGCGATCAGCTTTCCCCCGGTGCTCGATACGCCGCTCGTGTCATCGCTGGGACCGTTAGCCGAGCCGGCGAAGCAACTCGAGTTGGCAACATCGGTCAATGCCGCGCTGAACAACACCACGGTCACGTTACCCTTCGAGCGATTGCCTTTGCTTGCCGACCCGCTCCTGTTGGCCGTTGAGCATATTTCTCCGTCGGCACTGGGCGAGTCCCTCGAAGAATCATTGACGCTGCCGCGCATATCACGGCCGGGTCAGGGCGTGACGCGAGGCGCTCAGGCGAAGATATTGGCTCAACCGCTGCTCACCAAGAACAATCAAAGTGCCAGCGTGCCGCTCGGGACCGGCGTGGCGAGTTATGAACTGGCCCGCGATTTGGCTCGCCGGGGCGTCTGGCCTGCGCCGACGCAAATCCGCAGCGAAGAGTTTGTCGCGGCGCTGGCTCCGCTGACCGTCGCGGCTCCGACGCTGGTGACTCCCGTGCCGACGGCGGCACAGCCTCGTCCGGCGCCTTATGTCCCGCTGGTGAATTGGCAACTCAGTGCGGGCCCTTCACCACTGTCATCACCCGAGCATCTGCTGTTTCACGTTTCGATGCGGGTCCGCGAGGCGCCGGCGGCACCCCATCCGACCACGCATTTATCGATCGTGGTCGACACCTCGGCGAGTATGGGCGTTGGGCAACGAATGGCGCAGGTACAACGAGCCTTGCTGGGCTTATTACCCCAATTGCGCGGCAATGACCGGCTCGACTTGATCACAGCCGCTGAGCGTCCGCGCATTCTGATCGAAGGGGCCGCTCTGGCTGATGTGGCGGAGTGGCGTGCGGCGGTCGACAGTCTTTCGGCGCAGCAGGGAAGCAATCTGCTCGGCGGCTGGTTGACGGCCCTGTCACTCGCCCGCGCCGATCACAGCAACGCTGCGCGGCGACGCGTGCTGCTGGTGACCGATGGCCGCGAAGTGCTCGACGAGTCGGCCGTGGCCACGTGGCGCGGAACGCTCGAGCGCGTCCGTCGCGAAGGGATCATCAGCGAACTCGTGCAGGTGCTGCCGATCGACGCCGCGCCCCCGGCTTGGGAGCGGCTGGTGCAATTCGCCGGTGGAAAAATCTACTCCGCCACGCGACCCGCTCAGTTGTCAGGCATGGTCATCGAGCAGCTCACGGGCCGATCGCCGGTTATCATTTCGGGGGCAAAACTGTCGGTCCAGTTCCCTGGCCAAGCCGTTTCCAGCTATCGCCTGTTGGGCCATGAGCCGACCGGGATCGACGCCCCTGCCGTGGGCGGTGTGGCGAACGAACTTTACTCGGGGGAGACGGTCGCCGCCTCGTTCGAGGTGTTACCCACGCCAACCTTACCGCAGGCAGTGCCCCTCGGCGACGGCGACTGGTCGGTCGCGACCCTCGAGTGGCGCGACCCCAAGAGTGGTGAAACCCGTAAAACTTCGCAGCGGCTGCTACGTTCGCAGGTCAAAACCAGCCCGGCCGACACGACCGCCGCCTGGCAGGCTCAGACCATGGCGCTCACGCTCAGCGAGCTACTCCGCGGTACGCCGGTGGCCCAGCGGATGACGATGACCGACGTGACCCATTGGGCTCGGCAAGTGCCAACGGCGCTGTCCGAACAACGTGAATATCGTGATTTTTTGACCTTATTGGAACAACTAGACGCGTCGCGTCCCAAGGGCCCGGCGGGGCGGCCGATCAAGCCGCGCTCGCCGAACGGCCCATGAACTTGACGAATCGGGTCGTCGGATTGCTTGCGAGACAATTTTTACAACGATAAGCTGGATGGTCTCATGATGCCCCTGTCTCATCTTCGCACAAGGAACTCACGGATGCCTCGAGCTGGGTACCGGTATTGGCGCACGTTGACTGGTGCTGTGGCGGTCGTCGGTTCGCTGTGGTTCAGCGCCGCCGTTCGCTCGGAAGAGCCGTTCCAACAATTCCTTGATGGGCTGCGCGAGCGAAACTACTTCGACTCGGCGATGGAATATCTCAGCCAGATGTCCACCAGCAACCTGATCACTCCCGATCAGCGCACGCTCATTCCGTATGAAGAGGCGCGCACGCTCATCGACGACGCGCGGGCCGAAAAGGACACGACGCAAAAGAATCGCAAGCTGGAAGCGTCCGAACAGAAACTTCAGGGGTTTGTGAAAGCCAACTCGGCGCATCCCATGACCCCGGTCGCTCGCATGCAACTGGGCAACGTCGTGGTCGAGCGCGGACGCATGGCGGTCGAACTCGCCAGCAAGCCGTCGAAGTTGGGCGAGAAGGAAAAAATCCTGACCGAGGCCCGCACGCTGCTCGACACGGCCCAGAAAGTGTTCGACGAGGCCGAGACCGCTTTCAAGACCGTGCTCGATCAGTTCCCGAAGTTTATCGCTGAATCGGACAAAGAGCAGATCAATCGGCGCACGCTCGCGCGGCGTGATTACATTCAGGCCCAGTTGTTAGCCGCGGCCTGTGCCTATGAAAAGGCCAAGACCTATCCCGACAAATCACCCGACGGCAAAAAATTCCTGCAACAGGCGGCTGACAAGTACGAGAAATGTTATCAAGCCTTCCGCACGATCTTGGCCGGGCAGTTGGCCCGCATCAAGCAAGGTCAGTGCTACCAGGATATGGGCGATACGCGTCGTGCCTTGGGGCTCTATGCCGACATCCTTGGTCAGCCGGACGATATCGCTGAGTTTCGCAAGCTCAAGGCCAGTGCCCTGTACTTGTCGATGCAGTGCTGGCTCAGCGAAGGGGAAAAGAAATACGAACTCGCCGCCCTCAAGGGAGAAGAATGGCTACAAACAGGCCGCACGGGCGAAGATCGCCAAGCCGACTGGTTGGCCATTCGCTACTACACGGCCGTCGCCGAGCACTTGCACTCCAAGGAGTTGATCGAGAGCGGCAAGCCGGTTGACGTGGCCAAGGGCAATAACATGGCCAAACAGATCCTCGATCACGCCACGAAAGTGTCGAAGATCGACGGACCGTATCAGGAGCCGGCCAAGACGCTGCTCAAAGAGCGTGGCAAGGACGGCGGCGACAAGGAGCCCACCAATTTCGTACAGGCCGTCGAGCGCGGCACGCTCGCGCTCAACGACATGACCGAAGCGGCCACGAAGATCAAGGTCGCGCCGACGCTCGGCGCTGAAGAGGTCGCCAAGATTCCCGAGTATCAAAAGCAAGCAATCGAGAAACGGGCCGAGGCGAACAAGTACTTCCAGTTGGCGCTCGCGCTGCGCGAGGCCGATACTCCGAAGGACGACGTGAACAACGTCCGCTATTACGTCTGCTTCTTGCGTTATCAGGAACAGAAGTATTACGACGCGGCCGTGCTAGGCGAGTTTGTCGCGAAAAACTATCCCGACAGCGCCGGTGCCCGTTCGTGTGCCAAGATCGCGCTGGCCTGCTACCTGCAAGGGTACAACGACAAGACCATGCCCGCCGAGATGCGAAAATTTGATTACGGCAAGATGCTCGAGATCGCGGAGTACTGCGCGACGCGCTGGACCGACGAACCCGAGACCGAAGACAATTGGGCCATCTTGATGAGCGTGGCCATCGGCGAACATGAGATGGACAATGCGGTTTCGTTCGTCAAGCGGATCCCGGAAAAGTCGGCTCGCCGCGGCGACTCGGAACTCAAGCTCGGCCAGGCCTACTGGAGCGAGTACTTGATGAACCTCCAAAAAGAAGAGCAAGAACGTCTGCCGCAAGCCAAGGCCGACGAGTTTGTCAAAGATGCCCAAAGCTGGCTCGAGTCGGGCATCACGCGCATGCGGGCCGATGTCGACAGCGGCATGGGCAACGCCACCGTGGAACTTGTCGCGGCGGCTCTGTCGGCGGCGCAGATTTACGCCCAAAGCGGGCAAAACGAAAAAGCAATCGGCCTGCTCGAAGACAAGAAGATCGGCCCGCTCACACTGGTCGAGGCCAAGAACGCGGTCATCACCAAGGCTGACAGCCCGATCGCGCTCGAAACGCTCAAGGTCGCTTTGCGCGCTTATATTGCCGTGTCGGCCACCGATCAAAAGGCGCTCGATCGCGCCGAGAAAATCATGGCCCTGCTCGAAGCGACGGTCCTCACCGGCGGCAAGAACGATCAGCAAGCCAACTTGACCGCTATCTACATCTCGATGGGCAAAGCGCTCGAGAAACAGATTCAGGACGACAAGGCCGCGGGCAAGACCGAGAACCTCGAAAAGTTGACGGCCGGGTTCGAGAAGTTTCTGACCAAGATTGGCGAGAAGGCCGACCAGTTTGCTCCGATCAACTGGGTGGCTGAAACGTACTACAGTCTCGGTGCGGGGTTCGATGCCCCGGGCGCGGTGCTCCCCGACAAGGCCAAGAACTACTTCTCGACCAGCTTGACGACCGATGCCAAGCTGCTCTCGATGATCGAGAAGGAAAAGGCCGCCATCGTGAAAAAGACGGACGACGACCGCAAGGCGGTTGACCTGCAACGCCCCAAGTCGAAGACGACCACGGGCAAAGAAGAACTCGCCCGGCTGGAAGATATTTGGCAGAAATCGCTCAAGGAGGTCGAGAAATACGACAACATGGCGACGAGCGTCAATCTGCGCTCGGCCAAGTCGCATCGCCGACTCAACGACTACAAGAAAGCGGTCGACCTGCTCGAATCGATCTTGAAGGAAAAGAACCAATTGCTCGAAGCGCAAATGGAAGCCGCCGAGGCCTACATGGACTGGGGCGACGCCGACAACCCGCTGTATTTCAATCTTGCCATGTTCGGCGCTCGCAAGCACAAGGGGCCCGACGGCAAAGAGCGGAACGTGATTTGGGGTTGGAGCCTGATGTCGAACATGTTGATCCAGGACCCCAAGCTGCAAGATCAGTACCATCTGACGCGCATCAACATGGCGCGTTGCCATTTCCGTCAGGCGATGCACAAAGACGCCGCGAAGAACAATCTCAACAAGACCGACCTGTTGAAGCTGGCCTTCGACGATATCCGCATCACGACGCGGTTCAAGAACATGCAGGACGTGTCGCCGCCGATCATGGCCCAATACGACGAGATCCTCAAGCGGGTCCAAACCGCGCGAAACGAAAAGCCGATCGGCATGAAGGCCTTTGAAGCCCCGAAGACCAAGACCCCGACGACCGACAAAGCGGTGACGGTCGGCACGAAGTAACCCCCGAACCTAATCCCGCGGTGCGTCTCGATCGAGTCGCCCCCGCTGTTGCCTCAAGGAGTGAACGCTGTGATGAAACGTAGCATGGTTGGAATGCTCGTGGCGGGCCTGTTGATCGTCGCTTCATCGGCTCAGGCCGTCGATCAAGTCAAAAAGCTGTCCGGACAAACGGTCTCGGGCACCTTCAAGACGGTCGGTAAGAATGAGGTCGAGATCGAGAAGACGGTCGGCGGGCCGGAAAAGATCTCGGTCATCGACATTGATTTTATCACCTACGATGGCGAGCCGCCGCTGTTGCGCGGCATCCGTGGCACGGTGAGCGGCGGACAATTCACGACGGCGCTACAAATGCTCGGTCGCATCAACCCGGCCGACGCCGCCAAGCCCGAAGCGAAAGCCGAAATCGCCTACTACAAGGCCTACTGCGATGGGCGCTTGGCGCTCGCCGGCAGCGGCAAGGTTGATGAGGCGGGCAAAGCGATGATCACGTACCTCAGTGCCAATCCGAACAGCTACCACTTTTATACCGGCACGCTGCTCGTGGCCGACCTGCTCGTCAAGGCACGGCAGTACGACGCCGCGTTGACTTACTACGGCCAACTCGATGCCGCGACGTTCCCTGAGTTCAAGATGCGTGCCGGGGTGGGCAAAGGGCAGGCGATGGTCGCCCAAAGCAAGTTCCCCGAGGCGCTCACCGAGTTCGAGAAGGTGCTCGCCATCAGCAACGTGAAGGGGGACCAAGCGATGCGTCAGCAGTTTGCCGCCTCGCTCGGCAAAGCGTTCTGCATCGCCAGCCAAGGCAAGCCAGACGACGGCATTAAGATGATCGAAGAGACGATCAAAAAGGTGAGCCCCGAGGACGCCGAGTTGATGGCGCAGGCCTATGTGGCGCTCGGCAAGTGCTATTTGCTCAAGCCCGAAGCCAAAAAGCAGGCCCTGATCGCCTTTTTGCACGTCGACACGCTTTATCCCAACCAGCCGGTCCCCCATGCCGAGTCACTCAAGAACCTGGACGTGCTGTGGCGTGAGCTGGGCAAGCCCGAACGGGCCTTGCAGGCAATTTCATTGCTCCAGGAGCGTTACGGCGCGGCGGGGCAATAACTGCCCCGGCAATCGCTTTACGCTCGCCCCCTGGGTAACTAGACTACAGAATCACCCGTTTCACTCTGCACAAACTCCCCTATCACCATAAATATCGTTTCGGAGGCTCGCATGTTGACCACGTTTCGCAATCGCTCGGGGTGGTTGTCCCTAACCGTTCTGTTGGCCATGTTTGCCCTGACGAGTGCGACGAGCACGCGCGCCTTCGGGCAATCGGACCTCGACGCCGCCAAGACGGCGAGCGAGCCGCCCCCCGCCGCCGCCGCCGCGCCTCCGGCCGACATGGCTGCTCCGGTCGACCCTGGTGCTGCGGCCCCCGCTGCTGCTCCGGCCACGGGTACTCCGCAGGCGAGCTTGTTGGGCTTTTATTACGAAGCCTTGGGTTTGCGTTACGTGGTCGTGTTCTTGTCGCTGTCGTTCGCGTTCGTGGCAATCGCCGTCATGTGCTTGCTCGCCATGCGTCGCGACAGCGTGCTCCCCTCGGCCTTGATCGAGGGCTTTGAAGCCCACCTCAACGAAAAGCGTTACCAGGAAGCGTATGAGTTGGCCAAGGCCGACGATTCGATGCTGGGGCGCATTCTGGCGGCCGGCCTGGGCAAGCTCTCGGGCGGCTACTCGCAAGCCATCGAGGCCATGCAAGAAGTCAGCGAAGACGAGACGATGAAGATGGAGCATCGCCTGAGCTACGTCGCGCTCATCGGTACGCTCGCCCCGATGTTCGGTCTACTTGGTACGGTCGACGGGATGGTTGGTTCATTCGAAGTTATCGCCTCGCGAGACACGCAGCCCAAGCCGGCTGAGTTGGCCCGTGGTATTCAAATGGCTCTGGTGACGACGCTGATCGGTTTGTGGCTGGCGATCCCGGCCATCGCGCTGTTCGGCTTCTTGCGCAATCGAATGGCCCGCTTGGTGCTGGAGTGCGGCATTCTGAGCGAAGGCCTGATGGCTCGCTTCGGCAAGAAGAGCTAGTTGTTCGCGTTGACGTTGTTTACCCGGTTATCCCTTTTGTCGCGTAGTGTTATATGGCCAAACGCATCTCGCACGAAATGTCGGCCGAATCCGACATGACGCCGATGATCGACATGACCTTCCAGTTGATCGCGTTCTTCATGGTGCTCATCAACTTTTCGGAAGAGCAACAGGATCAGCGCATTAACTTGCCAGCGAGCGAACTGGCCAAGCCTCCCGAGGGGGCATTGGACACGCCGCTGACGCTGCAGATGACGAACGACGCCAAGGTGCTGTTCAACACCGAGTATGTTTCGGTCGATAATATGGCCAAGTTTCTGGACATCGAAGTGAGTTTGCTTCGGCGCACCCATAAGACTCCGCAGCAGGCCAATGTTATCATCCGGGCCGACGGCTCGGTGCCGACCGGGCAGGTGCAGAGGTTGATCAAGTTGTGCCAAGACAAGCAGTTCGAAAAATTCGCCCTGCGTGCCAAGCAGGCCGAAAAGAAATAGGAGTTCCGCTCGTATGAGACCGCGTCGTGGGCCAAGTGGCCCGAGCAAAGTCGAACAGAACATGACGCCGATGATCGACGTCGTGTTCCAGTTGTTGGCGTTCTTCGTGATGACGTTTAAGGTGGCCCAGCCCGAGGGGGACTTCAACGTCAAGATGCCGCTCAACGCGCCAAGCGCGGGGGTGTCACAAGACCCGTTCCCGCCCATCAAGCTGCGGATTACCGCCAAGGCGGACGGCACGCTGAACCAGATCCTGATGGGCTCGCGGCCCATCCCCTCGTATTCCGCCTTGCACGCCGAAATTCTCAATCTGGTCGGCAGCGACACCGGGCCCGGCTCGATGGCTTCGCAGATGGAAGTCGAGCTCGATTGCGATTATGCGTTGCACTACGACAACGTGATTCGCGCCATTACGGCCGTGAGCGGGTATATCAAGAACGACAAGGTCTTTCGTCTGATCGAAAAGGTGAAGTTCGCTTCACCGCGACCGGCCGGTGCCTAGTTCGTCGAGTCCCCAGGCCAGCTTGCGCGTGGTCTCGATTCACAACCGCTTCGAGACGGACCGACTCGGACGGTGTGATTTGATCATCCGACTGGGAATAACTGGATCGTATCGCTGCGATCAGTTTTGCGGTTTTGTTGTTTGCTCCCCCTGGGGTCACAAACATGCCGCACGCTTGGTTGCCCACCGTTCCATCGCGTGTCGATCAAAACATGACGCCGATGATCGACATCGTGTTTCACCTGCTCGCGTTCTTTGTGATGACCTTCCAACTCGCGCAGGTCGAAGGGGACTTCAGCATCAAGCTGCCGCTGGCGGTCAAGCGAGCCCCGCTCGTCATGGCCGAGGTGATCCAAGTACGCATGGAAGCCTCTCCCAACGGTCAGTTATACCGCTTACAACTGGGAGCGCGCGAGCTGCCGAGCTTCGACCAATTGCATGACGAAATCGTGCAGATCGTGGACACCGACACGGGCCCCGGCTCGATGGCGTCGCAGTTGGAGGTCGAACTCGATTGCGACGACGCATTGCATTACGAGAACGTGATTCGCGCCATCACGGCCGTGAGCGGGCACATTCGCAACGGCAAGACCTATCGGCTGATCGAGCACGTTCGCTTCGCGGCCCCGCGTCGCTTGGGCGAGTCAACGCGCGACTGATCGTCAAGAAATCCAGTGAGCAGAACACACGTCGAGTGGACGAATGAGTAAGCTGCTTGGACAACAGTTAACACAGGAAAGTTAACCACACAGGAAAGTTAACCACAGAGCCACCGAGGACACAGAGAGGAAACGGAGTGATGAGAGGCTAGAGGCTAGTGGAGGAGAACGACGCGCTCGCGGCAGCGCACCTCCTCCACTCCTCCACTCCTCAAACCGGGGTCGCGTGCAACGGCGGCGAGCCGAGTTCGGCGAACAACGGCCCCAGATGCTGAGCAAAATGCCGCCAGCGTCCGACCGAGTTGCTATAGAGTGGTTGTCGTACTTGCCAATCGCTGGCCGACGTCACATGCCGCGTCGTCTCATGGAACCGCAGGCAGCGGTCGCTCCACGGCAGTTCGCAGAAGTCGAGAATCTGCCGGGTCACCGACTCCTGCGAGCTGACAAGGTCTTCGTATTGCACGGTCAGCATCGGACTCGGCAGCACTTGGCTCCAATGACCCATCAAGCGTTCAACCTGCCGGTAATAATGGGCCGCATCGGTCAGATCGAACGAATAAGCCGGCGGGGTCGAGAATTGATTCGCGAAGATCGAGCAGCACACGTCACGCGGATCGCGGCGGCAATGGATGATTCGAGCGTTCGGAAACAAAATCGAAATGAGCCCCAAAAAGCGGCAATTGCCCGGCATCTTATCGACCACGCGCAGGGCGTTGCCCGCGTTGCGTTGTCGCCGAGCCAGATAATCTTGAGCCAATTGTCGCAACTGAGCGGGCGAGACCTGATTCAAGCACTCCGGAAACGGCAGGTCGCTATCCGAAAGTTGGGGCAGATCGCGCGCGAGGCATTCGATGTCGGTCAATTCCCCGGCCCCGCATACCTGCTCATGACTCGCCAGGATTTGCTCGACCAACGTGGTGCCGCTGCGAAACATGCCGACGACAAAAATCATACGCTCGCTGGGATCGCCTTGTCCGGCGCGCGACTCGATCCGCAACGGCGAAAAATATTCGATCAGGCTATCGAAGGTCGCCTCAAGTTCAGCGCGGTGATATGCCCCGCGCAGCAACTCGTTGGCGTGCTGGTAGTAAGCGAAGGCAGCGTCATGCTGCGACGAGTCCTCGTTCACTTTGCCCAGGGCATAGGAGGCGGCCGCACGTTCGGCACGAGTCAGCGTCGGGTCGACCGTCAGGGGTGCATAGGCTTGCAATCGGTCAGCTTCGTCGGAGGTAACTCTTCGGCAATGGACCAGTTGGTTCAGTGTCACACCGTCGCGCGGGTTGAACTCGAGCAGTTGGCTATAGACATGCCAAGCCTCATCGAAGCGTCCCAACTCTTTCAGCACATTGGCCAAGTTACGGTGGGTATCGCTTTCGTGGGGTGCAATGGCTAGTGACCGTCGGAAACTGGCCTCGGCCTCGATGGCTTGCCCCAGATTGACTTGCGCCATCCCCAGGCTGTTGTGCGCGATGGCGCTGCGCGGATCCAACTCGACACAACGCCGCGCGGCTTGTTCCGCCAACTGAAACAGCCCGCGATCAATTAGGGCCAGCGCCAGATTGCCCCAGGCATCGAAATTGACTGAATCGAGTTTAATCGCTTGCTGATAACTGGCGATCGCCTCGTCCAGTCGTCCACAGTGATAGCAACCCACGCCGACCAGATTGTGATAATCGGTGTTACCAGGAACAAGCGTTGCGGCCTGCCGGGCAAAGAACACGGTCAAATCGTGTTGACCGCGCTGATGGGCGAGCAAACCACGCAAATAGACCACGCGGGCGATTTCCGCGACATCGCGCGTCAATTCTTCGTAGAGTTGGTCCGCTTGGTCCAATTGGCCATCGCGATGAAAATCCATCGCCTGGGGCAATAATTGCTCAAATCGCAACGGGTTCATGCGACTAACCTATCGACGGTAAGCGGTAAGCCAGGCGGTGGTTCCGGACACCGACCCGAGACAATTGCCGCGTGCAACGGCCGCATAAAGGGTGGGGATCGAGACGGACTCGGGCTGACCGTAGCGGGGCAGACCCAAATCAGCGCGACGTGCGTCGTTGCGGTTGGTTCTTTTAATCCTATCTCAAAGCAAAGTTGATTTCACCCCGAATGATGTCGGTTTACGATATTTTTAATTTCTACTCGGGGGGATACTGGTGCGTTCGCGACCTGATCGAGGTCGCGGAGTTGCCGGAAAACAAAATCAGCCGAATGCTTTCACATCCGGCTGACTTTGTTTCCAGACTGCGTCGCAGGGCGAGCCAAGCGTCTCGACCAACACCTGTTGGCCGAGACGCGGCTCAAGCACACTAGCTCGCAGCGGTCTGCAATTGCGTGCCAACCTTTTGGAACACGCTATTCGCGTTCGTGCCGATCGACTGAATCGCCGTCAAGCACACGATCACGATCAAGGCCAACATCACGGCGTACTCAACCGCGGTGGGGCCATCTTCCGACTTCAAAAACTTCTGAACCTTTTGAGCGAACTTCATCATAGTTGTGTTCTCCAAGATGTGATCTGTCGTTGCAGACGACTGCGTCGCTGCACCGATCGACCGATGTCAAAAAGAATGTTGCTTCAGCTCGAACCGTCGGAGATTGCTAACCATCCCGGCTAGCGGCCTGCTCCGACGTTTCTTGCCTCCACGTAAAAACGATTACGCTTCACCCTTTCATCCGGTCGAACCAAAGGACCGCGGCAAAACGGTGCGAACACCATCCGCCGCGATCCGAAGCGACTGCGGCCGAGCCATGTCGTGATCACTCACAACTCACTGCGGCACAGGATCCCTTCGGTAGCCAGGCTTCCAAGATCGTTAGCGTTCTTGGCCCAACAGCTTTGCGCCCCGGCCTCGCGACCGGTTTGCCTTTGTCGAGGATGCTAAGGCGACAGGCCTAATCCCATCGGCACGAAAAGTCCTGCCCACTCATGGGTGCAACAGGCAGCCGATCATCGGAAGAACTTCCGCAGTCGATGGGATGGCCGACTCATCGTCGGCCTGCTCAGGGCGTCCGGATCGCTCGTTGCGTTCCATTCGTCCTGACACTAGGAAACCTAGGTCGAATATGCGCTTTGTCAAAAAACTACCGGCAGATTTTTTTGCCCAGCCCACAAAGCTCGCCACAGATCGCCACGCAGCCACACGCTAAGTTCCTCCACAAAAGGAAGATACGACCCGTGTCAGACCGCGTAGAATATGCCGAGGTAAAGATTCTCACTGCGATAGCCGCCGAACGCGATTCGATCATACAATACCTACACTCATTGCGATCCGATCTCGATCGTTCCCTTTACGCTGCTCGCACGCCCCAATGGATGCGCTGACCACCACGCTCGAGCAACTCGCTGCACTCCCCGAGTGGGGCTATCGCGCGGGCAGCCCCGCGGCAGCCGAGCCAACGGCACTCGCGGCCCTGGCGCTCGAGTCGCACGGCCAGATCGCCGCCGCGCAGCGGGCGCGATCACAGCTGATGGAAATGCAGCGGCCCGAAGGGTGTGTCGGCGTAAGTCGCACGCAGCATGCGCCACACTGGCCGACGGGGCTCGCCGTACTGGCGTGGTGCGCGCCGCGCGTGGCGGCCGTCGATCGGCTGGCGGACAACCCGGCGGCGAACAACATTCGCTCGGCCATCCAGTGGATGTTCACGATCAAAGGGAAGCCCGCCGAACGTTCGCCCGAATTGGGACACGACACGATGCTGGTCGGCTGGCCCTGGGTCGAAACGACCCACACGTGGCTCGAGCCGACGGCCTGGTGCCTGCTGGCGCTCAAAGCGGTGCGGCAAGCCGGTCATCCGCGCGCGAAAGAGGCGGTGCGGGTCTTGCTCGATCGTCAATTGCCCGGCGGCGGCTGCAACTACGGCAACACGTTTGTGCTCGGACAAGAACTGCGCCCCCATCTCGAACCGTCGGGGCTCGCCCTCATGGCACTCGCCGGTGAACAAGACCAACCGCAAACGATCAACAAAACCATCGCTTATGTCGAGTCGCACGTTGGTCCCGCCGCGACGATCATCTCGCTGTCGTATGCGCTGCTCTCGGCCCATTTCGCGCCGTCGCTCTCCGGCCG
>CAYLYE010000134.1:0-17451 GCA_964387325.1 uncultured Planctomycetaceae bacterium | reverse complement strand
ACGACATCATGATCGCCGCGATGCAGACCGACAGCACGCGCGTCATGACCTTTCGCCAGCCCGTCAACACGCTCCTTACCGCGCTCGACATCAAAGTTCATCCGCACGACATGAGCCATTACCACACGACGCTCGGCGAGAAACTCGACGCCTCGCAACGCCGCGATATTGCGCAGAGTGAACTGCTGGCTCTCTTCCTCGACAAGCTTAAGGCCTTCAAAGAAGCCGACGGCACGACGCTCTTCGATCATGTCGCACTCGCTTACGGCAGCAACATCCGCACCGGTCACGAACTGAGCAACTGCCCGACGATTCTGACCGGCGGCGGGGCTGGTCTTAAGCTCGGCCATCATCTCGTCGCGCCGAAAGACACGCCCCTCTGTAACGCTTGGCTTACCTTACTACACGGCATCGGTGTTAAAGCCGAGCGTCACGGCGACAGCACCGGGGTCCTGAAAGAGATCGTCGCCTAGACCTGTCGGATCGATCGGCGGACGCACTCGACGGCACCTCCGCCGGCTTGGGTGAAGAACCCAAGATGAAGGATGAGTATGAAGTATGAAGTATGAAGTATGAAAACGGAGCGCTGTCGCGTCAGCGTGTCTTCTTTTCATACTTCATACTTCATACTTTCCTCACACCCTCTTGCTCAGCCGCTCGGCGAGGCGACGCAGCGGAATGCTCGCGTCGTCCTCTCGCAGATGGACTTGAATCAAGCTCATGCCCGAGCCGGCCTTCCAGGCCTCGGTGAGCGCGCGATCAAACTCTCCTTCGGTCCGCACCTCGTAACCCTTGCCCCCTCCCAATACCTCGGGCAGCTTCGAATAGTTCCAAGGATGAATGTCGTTGTAGTCGCCTGGGTGCAAGAACCGTTCGGTGCCATAGCCTTTGTTGTCGAGCAAAATGTCAATCGTATGAAAGCCGTGGCGCACGATCGTCGACAGTTCATTGCCCGTCATCTGAAACGCGCCGTCGCCGACCATCACGACCGTCCGCATGCCCGGTCGCGCGAAACCGGTACCGACCGACGCCGGCACACCAAAGCCCATCGACGTGTAATAGGCGGGGCAGATGTACTCGGTCCGCCCACGGGTGGTCAACTCGGTCGAGGCGAACAGGGCGTCGCCGATGTCCGAGATGACAATCGTCTGATCGTCGAGCGACTCGTTAAGTCGGGCTGCGACGCGCATGATCTGCAATGGCTCGTCGGGCTTGAGTTGATATTGCAACTCGCCGTTGCTGGCCTTGGGGAGCAAGTCTCGCGTCGGTGGTTGCGGCCGACGCTGGGCCAGTTCGCGAATAAAATCCCCCAACAGTACGTCGTGATAGTGATGATGGTGAATTCGCAATTGCTCGCTGGTCACGAAAATACACCGGCCTGGGTCGAGGTTGGCCGTGTAAATGCCCATGTTGATGTCGGTCATGAATTCGCCCAGCAGCAGCACGCAATCGCTCTCTTCGACGTAACGTGTGACGTCCTCGTGTCCCATCGCGCCTTCATAAAGCCCGACGTAGAGCGGATGCGTTTCGCTCACCACGCTTTTGCCCAGGATGGTTGCCGAAATGGGTATACGTGCGTGCTCGGCCAGATTGAGCAGCTCGTCTTGTAAGCCGAAGCGATGAATCTCGACACCCGCGATAATCACAGGCTTTTGGCATTGGTTGATGATTCGAGTTGCCTCGTCGGCGGCCTCGTTGAGCGCCGAGTGATCGCTTTGCGGCGCCACGTTGCGAAATTCATACGAGGCTTGCGGCACGACCTTGACCATGTCGCGCGGGATCTCGATGTACACGGGTCGCTTGTAACGCGCCGCGGCATCCAGTACCCGATCGATCTCGCGGAACGCCGTGTTGGCGTCAGTCAGTTCCGTCGCGGCGACGCACAACTTCTCGAAGACCTCGAGCTGCGTGCGAAAGTCGCGCACCTTGTGATGCAGCAGCGGGTTGTTGTACCGCTCGCACATGCCCGGCGCGCCGCTGATAACCACCACCGGCGATTTCTCGGCATACGCTCCGGCGACCGAGTTGGCCAGACTCAGCCCGCCGACACAGTACGTCACACAGACACAGCCCATGCCGTTGATCCGCGCGTAGGCGTCGGCCGCAAAACCGGCGTTGTCTTCACGACAGCAGCCAACCACATTGATCGGACTATTGCACAGCAGCGAATAGAAGCCGAGCACATAATCGCCGGGGATGCCAAACACGTCGCGGATGCCGTAGTCCTGCAAGCGGCGAATCAGATAATCGCCAATCGACAGGCCAAGGATCGAGCGTGTGGGCGGGACGCTCAGTTTGTGTCCGGCTTGCGACTGGGGGGGGCGATGCGAGACGGGCATGAGCGTAACCTCCCTGTGGACCGGCAACGTGCCCTGGACTCAGGGCTCTGCCTTCCAACAGAAATTCTACGTCATAAGTCGAGTTCGTCGCGAGATCAACACGCGTCGCGCGGCCCGAGCCGACGCGTTTTTTCCTTACGCAGTCGAGCGTTACGCGCCGCGAGCATGACGCCCCAAAAACCCAAAAATCCGAGCGTACACCCCAGCACCATCACAAATCGCCACGGATTGCTATTCCAACGAAAGTTCAAATACGCCCCCACGGCATGGAACAGCCCCCACGCCAGTACCCCGCCCATGATAAGTAGAATGGTCGATTTTGGTGTCATTGAATGGAGCCTTGTGCGTGATTAACGATCCTCGGCGCCGCGTTGAGCCTTGCCGGCCCGCAATGTCGCGCGGATCTTCTCCAACCGTTGGGCCAGTTCGACCTCGAACCCACGGGCCACCGGCCGGTAATACTCGCGGTCAATGCCCAAGTAGTCCTGTGCCGCGACGCCGTCGGGGGCATCGTGCGCGTACTGATAACCTTGGCCGTGACCCAATCGCTTCGCACCGCTGTAGTGCTTGTCGCGCAAGTGGACCGGCACGGGCAACAGTCGCCCTTCGCGCACATCGCCGCGCGCCTCGCCAATCGCCACGGTCGCGGCGTTCGATTTCGGAGCGCAGGCCAAATATGCCACGGCCTGCGCCAAGGTGAGCTGGCACTCGGGCAGCCCCACGAACTCGGTGGCCTGCATCGCCGCGACGGCCAGCGGCAATGCGTGTGGGTCGGCGTTACCAATGTCCTCGCTGGCCGCAATCACGATCCGTCTGGCGAGAAAGCGAACATCCTCGCCCGCTTCGAGCATGCGAGCCAGCCAGTAAATCGCCGCGTCGGGGTCGCTCCCGCGAATGCTCTTGATGAGTGCGCTGGCCGCGTCGTAGTGTGCGTCGCCCGTGCCGTCGTACTCGATTGCCTTGCGCTGCACGCTCTCTTCGGCCAAGGCCCGCGTGAACTCGACAGGCCGCTCCGTCGACGAGAGCGCGCCGACCTCGAGAGCCGAGAGGGCGCGTCGCGCATCGCCGTCGCTGATCTCGGCGAGAAAATCAACCGCGTCGTCGTGCAGGTTGATCTGCTCGTTGCCCAGTCCGCGCTCCTTGTCGGCCACCGCGCGGCGCACCAGCTTGCGGATGTCGTCTTGCTCCAGGGGCTGGAACTGAAATACGCGACTGCGGCTCACCAAGGCGCTGTTGATGGCAAAGAACGGGTTCTGAGTCGTGGCCCCGACCAGGATGACCGCGCCGTCCTCGACGTCGGGCAACAACACGTCCTGCTGCGACTTGTTAAAGCGATGGATCTCGTCGATGAACAGCAGCGTCTTGTTCCCCACGGTGCTTAATCGTTCGCGGGCCCCGTCGAGCACCTCGCGTAATTCCTTGACGCCGCTTGTCACCGCGTTGAGCTGCACGAACCGGCTCCGGCTGGCGGTGGCCAACAGTCGAGCGAGGGTCGTCTTGCCGGTGCCCGGCGGCCCGTAAAAGATCACCGATCCCAGTCGATCGGCCTTGAGCAGACGGCGGAGCAGTTTCCCCTCACCCAAAAAGTGCTTTTGGCCGACAAACTCATCGAGCGTCGTGGGGCGCATGCGGGCGGCCAGCGGTTGTACGCGGCGGCGATTCTGGGCCTCGGAGGCTTCAAACAACGACATGCGACGGTCCCTGGGAAGTTCGTCCTTGTGAGCGTATTATACGCATTGGCGACGCGCGGGGAATGAGCGACCGTTTCGAGAGCAAGGAGACCCCATGCCAGGAAAATCGCGCCCACAAATCGCGGCTCTAGGCACCCTATTGGGCCTGCTGCTGCTCGTGATGTCGCTGCTCATGACCGTCGACGACCCAGGGCGCGATCTCACGACCCGCTCGGCTGCCACCGCACCGGCGCATGCTGATCCGCGCTTGCAACCCTTACGCTGCTCACAAAGCGTGCCGATCGTAGCCCGCGCCATCGAACGATCGCTCGCCGACCGCAGCGGCTGGCAGCAACTCGGCCGGCGCGAGTCAAGCGACTCGATCGAGCTGCAATATCGGCACCGATCGGCTTGGCTCGGTTGGGTCGATATCCTTGATGTGACCGTTGGCCGGGACGATTTTGGCTCGTCGGTCGCGGTCAAGGCCCGAACGCAGAGCGGGCTGCCCGACCTGGGACGCAACCCCCGTCTGATCCAAGAGCTGCTGTCGCTAACCCGCGCGGCGCTCGAGTCTCCGCTCCCGCAACGCTCCTCGGCCCAGAGCGGCTCTCCAGCCGAAACCGCCTCGCCCTCGGAAAAGCCGGGTGTGTTCATGAAAGCCCCGAATTAAGACGGACTCGGTCCACTCCTTGACCCCAGGGCGGTTATCTTCGACACTGAGCGTGCGGTTACATCGCCGAGTTACCTGAGAGAGTCTAGTTTTTGTCGCAAGGAACGACCGTTGAGCACCACCAAGCAGCTGATCCGCGTCGGCCATTCGCCCGACCCCGACGATGCCTTTATGTTCCATGCCTTGGCGAACAATAAAATCGCCACGGGCGATTACGACTTTGTTCACGAGTTGGTCGATATCGAGACGCTCAATCGCCGGGCTTTTAGCGGCGAACTCGAGCTGACCGCTGTCAGCATTCACGGCTATGCCTATCTCACCGACCGCTACGCGCTCTGCCCGTGTGGCGCGAGCATGGGAGACAAGTACGGTCCGATGGTGGTCGCCAAGTCGGGTCGGTCGCTCGACGAGTTGAAGAAGCAGTCGATCGCCGTGCCCGGCACCCTGACGAGCGCGTATCTGGCGCTGCGGCTCTGCCTCGGGACCGACTTTAAGCACGTCGTCGTGCCGTTCGACGAAATTCTCGACGCCGTCGAGGCAGGCGAGTACGCCGGTCAAAAAGTCGACGCTGGCCTGATCATCCACGAGGGGCAACTCACCTACGGCGACCGCAAGCTTGCGCTGATTGTCGACCTCGGTGTGTGGTGGTACGAGCAGACCCAGTTGCCGCTGCCGCTCGGAGCGAACGCCATTCGCAAAGACCTCGGCCCGGCCGCGATGAGCGAGGTTAACCGATTGCTCAAGGCAAGCATCAGTTACGGGCTCGAACATCGTCAGGAGGCACTCGACTACGCATTGCAATACGGCCGCGACCTCGATCGCTCCAAGGCCGACACTTTTGTCGGGATGTACGTCAACGACTGGACGCTTGACTTTGGCGACAAAGGTCGCGAGGCCGTGCGGCTGTTCCTCGAAAAGGGTTACCAGGCCGGCGTGATCCCGCATCTCGTCGTGCCCGAGTTTATTGACTAGAGCCGTTACCTCGGACTCACAAGTGGGTGCCATGCCCACGGCTCGGCGTGGGCATGATGGCGCATGGCCACTCTGCGTGTGGCCATGGCACCCGGAAGAACGCTTCAACCATCTGACATTTGACAGCGACGTTCTAATGCCCGCACCGCCGAACCACGAGCCGCCGCCGAGCAAGTCGCCATTATCGATCGTGCTCGCGCTGTTCGCGGGACTCGTGCTGAGTGGCGTGTTGTGCGTGCTCTTCTATCTCTCGGGCGGCACGCTGGGCATCGTCCTGATCTTCCCGGTGCTATTTCTGGTCGTCGGCTTTCACTACATCGTCTGGGGCTGGTGGCTCGGCAAGTACATCCGCGAGCGCGAAGCGGAGAGCACAGAGGACGAGTAGCTCTCCCGTAAATTTTGCACGGGGTGCATGACCTACGGCGGAAAGCAATCTTACCGGAAATACGCGACCGCGTTCTGAAACACCTTCAGGCCGTCGCCGACGCTGCTGGCCTCGCCGCGGGTCCAGCGTGGATGCTGCGTGGGATCGAGATACCGCTCGGGATGCGGCATCAACCCGCAGACGCGACCGGTCGAGTCGCATACGCTGGCGACGTTACCGACCGCGCCGTTAGGATTCTCGGGGTACGCGACGGTCGAGCCGTTGCCACTAGCCGAGACATAGCGGAGCGCCAACTGGCCGTTCGCTTCCAACTGCGTGAAGACTTGCTCGCTCGTGGGGATAAACTTCCCTTCGGCATGTGCGACGGGGAGGTACATCTGCTCGATGCCCGCGAAAAACACACAGCGGCTGCTCGACGAGCGCAAGTGGACCCAGCGATCTTCGTAACGGCCCGAGTCGTTCCAGGTGAGCGTCGCGGGGGGCAAGTTAGTGGCCGGCTCGTCGTCGAGGAGCACGCCCGACTTCATGAGGATCTGAAAGCCATTGCAGATGCCGAGGATCAGCTTTCCGTCGGCCTTGAATTTCCGCAGTGCGTCGGCGAGGTGGACGCGCATTTGCGTGCCGAGGATGCGTCCCGCCCCGAGGTCGTCGCCGTAGCTGAATCCGCCGGGGAGGCAGAGGATCTGAAACTCGTCGAATAGCCGGGGGGATTCGAGCAGCCGATTGATGTGGATCCGCGACGGCTCGCCGCCGGCCAGCTCAAAGGCATGGGCCGTCTCGACGTCGCAGTTGGTGCCAGGAGCCCGCAGAACGAGTACACGAGGTCGCATATCGAGCCGATCGGAAAAAGATCGAAGTGAAGGATCAGAAGACTGTATTGTCAAAAAAATGGGCCGATACTCAACCGCCTCGCCGCGGATTTCTCGCCGCGCGAGAAACAAACAGATTGCCGACCGCGAAGAAGCGCCAAGGCAAGTCTGTGGACCGACTTATGCCGATTCGCGGACTGCATCCCAGGGGCAGTTCGACGTTGCCGCGTCGTAATTTCAACCCCCGACCGAGCCGCCGTCCGTTAAAACTCCCATCGATCGCCAAGGCTTGGCAAAGTCGACCCGGGCCGGTGGTTAATTGCCGTGGGTTATCCGTTCCGCGACGCTCGTGCATCAGCGGCAGTCCGCGTAGCGGTTCGAGGGCCCGAATGAGCACGGCGCCGACCCCGTCGCGCTCGGTCGTGAAGTTCAGACACCAATACATGCCGTAGATAAAATACACGTAGAGATGGCCGAACGTGCTGTGCATGAGTTGGGCCTGATGGCGTCGCGTGAGGGCGTGTGACGCGGCGTCGTCGGTGTACGCCTCGGTCTCGACGATCCGCCCGGCACAACGGCCGACGCTCAACTCGACGCCAATCAACTCACGGGCCACGGTCAGCGTATCGCGGGCAAAGAAATCGGCGGTCAGCTCGCGCATCGGCGTCAGACCTTGACCTCGGCGGTCGTCGAGGCGTATTGGGCATAGCGACTGCGGATCGGTTGCACGATCTCGTTCACAAATTCGTCGACCTGTTCGGGGGCTCGACCGACGTACTGCGACAGATCGAGGACCGCGTCAAGATTCACATTCGCAAACGCCTTGTCGCCGCGCAGCCGATCGAGCAGGTCGTTGGGTTGCCCTTCCTCCTTGACCACACGGCCTGCCGCCTGACTGTGTTGACGGATCAACTCATGAAGCGCTTGGCGATCGCCTCCCGCGGCGACGGCGGCCATCAAAATGTTCTCGGTGGCCATGAACGGTAACTCGGCCCGCAGCCGCTGCTCGATCACTTTGGGGTACACGACCAAACCGGTCGAGACGTTTTGCAGCAGAATCAAAATCGCGTCGATGGCCAAAAATGCCTGCGGAATGACCAGCCGCCGATTGGCGCTGTCGTCGAGCGTGCGTTCCATCCACTGGGTGCTGAGCGTATTGGCGGCGCTACTCTCGACGCTCTGTACGAATCGGGCGAGGCCGCAAATCCGCTCGCTACGCATCGGGTTACGTTTGTAAGCCATGGCCGACGAGCCGATCTGATGCTTCTCGAAAGGCTCTTCGATCTCCTTGAAGCTCTGCAACAAGCGAAGGTCGGAACCGATTTTGTGGGCGCTCTGGGCGATGCCCGACAGGGTGCTAAGGATTTGCGCGTCGACCTTGCGCGAGTAGGTCTGCCCGGTGACGGCATAGGCGCCGGGAAACCCGATCCGGCGGCTTACTAGGTCGTCGAGTTGACGGACCTTGGCGTGGTCGCCTGCGAACAATTCGAGGAAGCTGGCTTGCGTGCCGGTCGTCCCCTTGGTGCCTCGGGCGAGCAAATTGCTCAGCCGCATCTCGACGTCGGCGAGGTCCTGCACGAGATCGTACATCCAGAGGCAGGCGCGTTTGCCGACCGTCGTGGGCTGGGCTGGTTGGAGATGGGTATAGCCCAGGCAGGCTTGGGCTCGTTGCTCGGAGGCGAACTTGCCGAGGGTGTCGATCACCCCAGCCAAGCGCCGCGCGACGTGCAGCAACCCTTCACGCATCAGAATCAGATCCGTGTTGTCGGTGACGTAGCAGCTTGTCGCCCCGAGGTGGATAATGCCGCGGGCCGAGGGACAGTCGTCGCCGTAGGCGTGCACATGCGCCATGACATCGTGACGCAGCTTGCGTTCGTACTGCTCGGCGGCAGCAAAGTCGATCGTCTCGACGTGCGCTTTCAGTTCGGCGATCTGCGTGGGGGTGATGTTCAGCCCCAACTCGGCCTCGCACTCGGCGAGCACGACCCACAACTGTCGCCAGGTTTGAAATTTTCGCCGCGGGCTCCAAAGTTGGCTCATCTCGACCGAGGCGTAACGGGCGATCAGCGGGTTGTCGTAATTCGCGTAGGGGTCGTGCGTCATGGGGGAGGAGACAAGGGGGCTAAGAATGAGCGTTTCTAACGTTGATTCTCGAATTATATCGATCGACCGCAAGTCATAAAGTGACGGGCAAATCGAGTGCTTTAATCGCGTCGTGGGCTCGGGTATGTTGAAGGGCCCCCCCACTGCTCGAAACATGCCGTGAGAGTTCAAACGATGCGCATCGACCGAATCGACGTTTATCATGTGGCCATGCCGCTGATTTATCCCTGGCGGACCGCGTATGGCGAGGACGCCGCGATCGAGGCGGTGCTCGTGCGGATGCAGAGTGGCGAGCACGTCGGCTGGGGCGAGTCGTCGCCGCTCGCCGCTCCCTGCTACAGTTGCGAGTGGGCTGGGGGCGTGTATGCGACGGTCCGCGACTGGCTCGCGCCCGCCTTGCTCGGCCAGAACGTCGAGAGCGGCGAAGATTTGCAGCAGCGGTTGGGACATTTTAAAGGGAATCACTTTGCTAAGGCGGCACTCGACACGGCCTGGTGGGTGTTGCACGCGCAGATGACCGGTCAACCGTTGTACAAGGCCCTCGGCGGGAAGCGTGATACGATCGACGTCGGGGCCGACTTCGGCATCATGGACTCGATCGACGATTTACTCAGTGGGATGAGTAAAGCCTTCGAGGCGGGCTTTAAGCGCGTGAAGCTCAAGTTTCGCCCCGGCTGGGATATCACGATGCTGCAAGCGGTCCGCAGCACCTTTCCGACTCAGACCATTCATATCGATTGCAACAGCGGCTACACGCTCGATGCGCTCGATATGTTCTGCCGGCTCGACGACTTTCATCTGGCAATGATCGAGCAGCCGCTCTCGTATGACGACGTGCTCGATCACGCGCGGCTGCAAAGCGCGATTCACACACCGGTCTGCCTGGACGAGACGATCAATTCGCTGCACCGGGCCGAGCAGGCGATCGATTGCGGTTCGTGTCGCTGGATCAACATCAAGCCGGGTCGCGTCGGCGGCTTAACGGTCGCCAAGCAGATTCATGACCTGGCGAAGAAGGCGAACATTCCGTGCTGGGTGGGGGGCATGCTCGAGAGTGCCGTGGGGGCGCAGATTTGCATTGCCTTGGCGACGTTGGATAACTTTACTTACCCGGCCGATATTTTCCCCTCGGCGCGATTTTATCGGCAGGATATGTCGGAGCCGACGATCGACTTGATCCCCGGGGTCGACGGCTCGCCGCAGGTCAAAGCTAGTTCACGGCCTGGTATCGGGACGGAGCCCAACGCCCAACGGCTGCAACAGCTGTCGAAGGCACATGCCCACCTGACGGCATGAGCGGCACGGCAAGATAACGATGGATCTTGAGTTGGACCCGCCGCCGCTGTCACGCGCCTTGGGCTTGCCCTCGGCCGTGGCGCTCAATGTGGCCAACATGATCGGGGCAGGGCCGTTTATCACGATCCCGGCGTTTCTCGCGGCCATGAACGGTCCCCAGGCGCTCGTGGCGTGGGTGATTGCCGCGGTGCTCGTGCTGTGCGACGGACTCGTTTGGAGCGAGATTGGCGCGGCCCTTCCGGGGAGCGGCGGCTCGTACCATTTCCTCCGCACGCTGTATGCTCCGTACCGCTGGGGGCGAGTGCTGCCGTTTCTGTTCATTTGGCAGTTCCTGATCAGCGGCACGCTCGAGATGGCGTCGGGATACATTGCCGCCGCTGACTTTGTGGCCTACGTCTGGCCAAGCCTGAACGAGCCACTCTGGGGCAGTCTGTCGCTCAAGCCGTGGTTGAGTGCCGCCGCGGTGCTCGTCGTGACAGGGCTATTGTGTCGCCGGATCGAGTCGCTCGGGCGATGGAGCATCGTGCTCTGCGGCTGCTCGCTGCTCACCGTCGGTGCGGTGATTGTTATCGGCGCTTTGCATTTCGATCCAGCGAAGATCGTGTTTCCTAGCGAGGCTTGGCGCTGGGACGGCCAACACTTCAGCGGGCTAGGCGCGGCGATGACGATCGCCATTTATGATTACCTCGGCTACTACAACGTGTGTCACTTGGGAGATGAGGTACGCGATCCGCAGCGGACGATTCCGCGCGCGGTCATGCTGTCGGTCGTGGTCGTGGCCCTGATTTACCTGACCATGAACGTCGCGATCATCGCGGTCGTGCCCTGGCAGCAAGCGATGCTATCAAAGCACATCGCGGCCGAGTTTATCGAGCGGCTCTACGGTCGCACGGCGGCCGAAGCATTTACGGTGCTTATTTTGCTGACCGTGGCAGCTTGCCTGTTCGCCATGACGCTCGGCTACTCGCGGATTCCGTATGCGGCAGCGCGTAACGGCGACTTTTTTCGCCTGTTTGCTCGCTTGCACCCGCGCGATCGGTACCCCGGCGTGTCGTTGTGGAGCCTGGGGGCGTTGACGGCCGCGTTCTGCTTTATCTCGCTGGAGACGGTGATCACGGCCGCAGTGACGGTCCGGATCGGGGTACAATTCATCGGGCAGATTGTGGGGTTGCACCTGTTTCGTCAGCGTGCCGAGGGACGCGCAAGGCCGTTCCGCATGTGGTTGTACCCGATACCGAGTCTGATCGCGCTCGTGGGCTGGCTGTTTCTATTGGGCTCGAACGGGAGCGCGTTGTTAGCGGCGACCGTGGTGCTGGCAAGCGGACTGCTGGCATATTTCGTATGGGATCGGGTTCGAGTGGGCTGAGCGAGATGCTCGAAGATTCGCGAATTACGATCCGTGCCGCTAGCGTGTCTGGGGCGCAGGGGCGCTCAGCGGCTGTGCTGCTGCGGCGAGTTAATCGTTACAACCGTTAGAGTTGGTCTTGAGTGCGAGTGTTTGCGCGACAGGACTTCGTTTTACGACCGGATCGAACGTTATGGCCGTAAAAAGTTTCTAAAGTCTGGGTGTAGCGCCACACGATGCTAACTTTCGGAAGGCTTGTTCATCATGCGAGGTTCTTCGGAACCACAACGGTTGAACGAGCTGTACGGGGGGAACGAAGTTGTCGACTCGCTCGCCGCGAGTCGTATGTTGCGCAATCGACCGCAGATTTGTCGCAACCTGCAAGGTCTCCTCGTTCACCACACGCTCACGAAGCGTGTTGTGCCAACGTTAGCAAACGTCCGCATGGTTTCGATGCCAACAGGGTTTAAGAACCCTGCGGATTTTTACTGACTTTCGCACCTCGCGCGTGACGATGACGAAAGTAATGGCAGGAGTCAGAAGGATCTGACCGGCCAATCCAACTGGAGCGAACGAAGTAACTAACCTGGCAAGAACCTGACCCAGACTACTGTGCGGCCGCCGGAAGCAACCCACAGCCGGCCCGAAGGAACGCGATCAACCGCGGGGCGCACAGTGAACAGAGTTCTGGCCACCCGATTGTCATACGTCCCAACCGTGTGTCATTCGAGGTCACAAGAGAACCAAGTGTATCGAACGGAGAGCCTGAAATGAAGGTCTTCACAACTGGACAGGTCGCCAAGATCTGTAAGGTGGCCCCGCGCACCGTCAGTAAATGGTTCGATTCTGGCCGGCTGAAAGGGTATCGAATCCCTGGCTCGCAGGATCGACGTATTCCCCGCGAGTACCTGATCAAGTTCCTCAAAGAGCATGGTATGCCTTTGGGTGACTTGGAAGACGAAGCGATGGCCAAAGTGCTCATCGTGGGTCAAGATCAGGTACTGATCGAGAACCTGAAGCGAGAATTGCCTGTCGAGCGGTCGTTCAAGGTGGCTGTGGCCGCCAGCGGCTTCGAGGCTGGTATTCAAGCCGAGAGCTTCCACCCGGACTGTATCGTGGTCGATTTTTCGATCGGCCGGACCGAAGCACTGCAAATTTGCCAAAATCTGCGTCGCAACACTGAATATGCCGAGACGATCCTGATCGCGTTGTTGCCCGACGACGGCAACACGACGACGTTTGATCGTTCGAGCATCAACGAGACCTTCAAGAAGCCGTTCGACTCGCAATTGCTGGCCGAACGCCTGAAGACGTTGATCAGTTCGCGCAAGGAATTGGTTCGCTAGAGCGTCGTCGCGTCCGACGCTTTAGAGCTTCGCCGCTCCACAAGAACCCGCCGCGGATGACCCCCGCGGCGGTTTCCGGCCAATCGATATTGTATGAAAAAGCGGTCCACTTCGGTGGGCCGCTTTTTTTATTAGCGTCATGGCGTCTACAATGGGCGATGACCTTCTATGACGCCCCGCTTGGCCCCTTTTGACTCGTCATGTCTGAATTTACTCACTTCGACAGCTCCGGCGCCGCGCGAATGGTCGACGTTGGCGAAAAGGCCATCTCGCCCCGCTTGGCACGCGCCTCGGGCCAAGTCACGATGTCCACGGACACATTGAAACAGATACGCGAGCGGGGACATAAAAAAGGGGATGTGCTCGAAGTGGCCCGGCTCGCCGGCATCATGGCAGCTAAAAGGACCGACGAGCTGATCCCGCTTTGTCACTCGCTGCCGCTCGACGGCGTCACGCTCGACTTTCAGTTCGTCGACGACCAGACGGTTCGCATCGAGGCGACGGTTCGCGTGACGGCGCGGACCGGGGTCGAGATGGAAGCCTTGACTGCCGTGAGTGTCGCCGCGCTCACGATCTACGATATGTGCAAGGCGGTCGACCGCGCGATGGTGATCGGACCGATTCAGCTTGAAGAGAAGTCCGGCGGCCGGAGCGGACACTTCGTGCGAGGCAACTCGTAACGAGCATTACGAGCGCGTTTGCCACTCGACAGGATCACGTGCTGCATGAAAAACAGCCAGGACAATGATTCGCTCAGCCGTAAAGCGATAGTAAATACAGTACGGAAAACGCGCTGCCAAAGCTTCGCGCACGTCGCCTGCAACTTGTGGGTATCGTGCTGGATTGGCCTGGATCGCGTCGACGACCTTTTGGACTTCAGCAATAAACTCAGTGCCAAGAGCCGATCGCTTTCGCTCATACCATACGGCAGCCTCTAGGAACTCGGCCTGGGCACGAGGACGAAAAAGAAGCTTCGCGGTCATGACTTCAGCTGGCGTAATGCGTCTGCCTTGACCTGCTCCCAAGGTACGGCTGTGCCTGGTTCAGCGTCGTCTTGAGCAGCTCGAAGTGCAATCTCTTTTCGCTGGGATTCTGTCAACAACGGGGGATGTGATTCTACATCAAGTGAATCCCAAATCTCTTGGACCAAGGCTAGTCGTTGCTCACGGTCGAGCTGATCGATACCGAGTGATTTTGCCAGCGGGGTCATTGCATCGTCCTGTCTTGAACCGTTGTAGTTACTTGGGCTTGGCTGTCCCCTCGTCGTCGAGCATCGGTTCGAGTTCGTCAACAAATTCGCGGACGTCCTTGAACTCGCGATACACGCTGGCGAACCGCACATAGGCGATCTGATCGACCTTGCGCAAATGCTCCATGACCCGTTCGCCGACAAACTGGCTGGGGACTTCACTATCGAACTGCGCGTAGACATCCCCCTCGACGGCAGTGACGATCGCTTCGATTCGTTCATCGCTGATGGGACGTTTATAGAGGGCCTTCTCGAGGCCGCGCTTGATCTTCTCACGCTCGAATGGGACGCGCGTACCGTCCTTCTTAATGACCTTGAGCGCCGCTTCTTCGAGCCGTTCGTAGGTCGTATAGCGTCGGCCGCATTGCAGACATTCGCGACGACGCCGAATCGCGAACCCGTCTTCACAGGCACGCGAGTCGATCACCTTGTCATTGTCGACTCGACAGAATGGGCAGTTCATAACTCTATTCTACGCCCCAAGCCCATTTTGCGAAGCTCGATTTGAGGTCGATCGCCTTGTAACTGCGATCAAAGCGTGATGCCGAAAAGTTACTTCTTGGCCGGTTGTTCGGCGGCCAGGGTGACCCACAGCGAGGTCCAAGGCGAGATGCGACCGACGAGCGTACCGCCCGCGGTACGCTGCAGGTTTGTCTTGCCTTGAGTCCGACCGACGATCCGGAACGGGCCATCGGCCATAGAGCCGCTTCCTGTCAGTTTCAGCTTGACGGTCTTAGCCGTCGCGTCTTTTGGCATCGAGAGGACCTTTTCGGCCTTGATGCCTGGGGGCAAATCGAGCGCCTCGATCTCGATCTCGTCGGCCAAGCCGGGTTGCCGATCAACCGTCACGGTTACTTCCGTGGGCTTGTCCGGCTTGACGACCCATTCGGTCGTGGCGACCTTGAGCGCAAAATCGGGGACAGCAACTTCGAGCTGCAAAAGGTACACGTGTCGCGCGCTCCCATTACGGAACAGGTCGTCGACCACGATGCGATATTCACCTTCGGCTGCGATATTCACATTCAACTCGCTATCGCGTTCCTTGGCCGCGTCGTCGTTATAGCCCAACTCGGTGCCGTCCGATTTGAGCACGGTCAGCGTGGCGTCGACCGGATAGCCCCACGAGCGCGAGATGACTCGCGCCGTGATACGCTGCCCTTTCGTGGCTCGGAAGACGAACACATCACGGTCCTTGGGGCGATCGATGCAACCGGAGATAACGACGGGTAACTCAACCGATTGCGGATGCTCAAAGTCGTTGGGCTCACGCTCGACGGTGGCGGGTTTAGCGGTCAGTAATACGGGGACCGCGGCGGCGATTCGCTCGCCTCCGAGTTGGGTCCCTTCGCCCATTGCGGTGGTGTCGAGTGGCATCGACATCGCGTCTGCGTTCAAGTTCCAGCCGCGTAACATGACCTGCGTTTTGTTCGCTGGCGAGGTGGCCAGTGGCCAGGCGAAATCGGCATAGCCGCCGGTGGTCATTGTGAGTCGATAAATAAAATTGTCGCCGCCACTGTAGCCCAAGTTGGTCGATGGCGTCGAAGAGAAGCCAAAGACCCGGACTATGTACGCGCCATCACGCGCGGCAGTGAACACGCAGCGCGGGTCGAGTCCGTGATCGTCGTTGTTCTGTTCGACGACATTGCCTCGCGCGTCGAGGACCTGCAACACGGCATCGACGGGGGAGCCGAGTGGCGTTTCGGCGTCGAGATTGGCAACGAGAGTTTGGCCCGACTTCATATCGAGTCGAAAACAATCGACATCCGCGGCCGGGTTGAGTCGGCCGTTAATGGTGATACTCGCACCGTCAATGATCTGAGCCTTGGCTGGTTCGTTGTTGGGTTCTTTCTCATCAACTTCGGCGAGCGTGCCGACGATCAACGGTCGCGGTGGGCTGGCTCCGTCGGCATTCGAGAAGCGGAGGAAATGCACACCAGCCGGGCAATCAGCCGCGGCCTTCACGAGCACCTTGCCTTTATCCTTGCTCGGTTCGACCGTTAATCGCGGATCGTCACACGTGATTTTGAGAGGCCAGCCCCCCGAGTCACCGCCGAGCGTGATCGTCGTGTTTTGGCCCTGTTGCACGCCGGCGGGAAATAGTGTGGTCGCCTCAGGCGCGGCGGCCAGCGCCAGCGAGACGTCGAGCATCACCATCGCCAGCAAACATCGAGCAATCATACGGATCACAAAACTCAAAAATCGCCTCTAGCCCATCAGTTCCTTGATGGGATTGGGGTCGGTAACGATGTGCGAAGGACGTCCTTGTGGCGTGTAATAAATCTTGTTGGGATCAATGCCCAACTTGCGATAGATGGTCGAGGCGAAGTTTTCTGGGCTCAACACATTCTCGCAGGCGGCGTAGCCGCGCGGGTCGGTTGCGCCGACGACGATGCCACCAGGCGTGCCGCAACCGGCAAACATCACGCTCATGGCACTCGACCAGTGGTCGCGGCCGACATCCTTATTGACTTGCGGCGTGCGGCCAAACTCGCCCAGCACAACGACCAGGGTCCGCTCGAGCAATCCGCGCTGTGCCAAATCGATCACGAGTGCGGCCAACGAACGATCGACGTCGGGCATACGTTTGCGGAACGATTCAAAGATGCCGCGGTGATGGTCCCAGCCTCCTTCGTTGAGCGTGATGAACGGCACGCCCGACTCGACCAACCGACGCGCCAACAAGCAGCGTTGACCAAAGGCATTGCGGCCGTACTGATCGCGGACCTTGTCGCTCTCGCGACCGATATCGAAGGCGGCTTGCGCCTGAGCCGAATCGACCAATTCATAGCCAAGTCGATAGTGCTCGTCGATTCCCGCGACGGGGTCGGCCGCCGCTTTCTCATTGATCCGCTGCATGCGATCGACCATGCCACGCAAATCGCGACGCCCTAAGAACCGATCGTCCGTCAGCCCTTCGGGCAACACGATGTCACGCACGCGGAAACCGGCTGTGTCCGGGTTATCAGGAATCACGAACGGGGCGTACTTCGCGCCGAGAAAATTTGGGCCGCCGCTCCGCGAGATCGACGGGATCGAGAAGTAGCCGGGCAGGCCGTGGGGCGCGGTACGCTCAGCCGCCGTGAACGAGCCCAGGCTGGGATGAAAGCTCACAAAGGCGCCACAGCCAACCGGGATCCGCGGCGGCGCGCCGGTCATCATGTAGTGGTTGCCTGCACCGTGGTTCCCCTGGTTGTGCTGGATCGAGCGGACAATCGCCAGTTTGTCGGAGATCTTGGCCAATTCGGTGCAATGCTCTGAGAAAGACAC